>JAULYI010000187.1:0-7843 GCA_032117915.1 Kapaibacterium sp. (SeqCode)
CGTCGGCAGAAGCTTGATGACGCGAGATTCCGACGCAAACACGTACATTCAACTTTGTTCAACTGAGCCACGCGCCAATTTGCTTACAGGTTTCTCTTGTTTGTCCTGTTTGAGCTGAAGCGGTACTTGTGCAGATCGTCATATGTCAATACATACAGCCGACAGTTTTCGAGCGCTACAATGCTGAAGCTTGCCGGCTTCCTTTGGAGAAAACCAACGTATTCGGTAACAAAGCAAGGGCCATCAAAGAACATCTGTGAATGGTCGTCACCGCCGATGATCTCGACGCCGCGCATCAATCCCTCTACCATCACACCCAGCCGATCGTTGGGTCCACCCTGCGAAATGAACACCTGCCTCTAGGCCACTTCGACGTACGTAACATGATCGACGATCAATTGAAACGTCTCGTCATCCTCCGGCATGAAGGCCTCATGCACGGCCCGCACAAGAGCCGCATCTGTTGTCCGTTGTTCGTCAGAGATCATGGGCAAAGTAATGTCTCCGCCCCCTATCTCACGACTAGCAGGAAACGGTCCTTAGAGCCGTCGACCCGAGCTACTCGTACTTCGTAGGTAGCGGCACCGCTCATCTGGATACCCAGCTGTGTGCTACCCTGACGGTGGTCAACCCACTGGATGGGCACGGTAGCTGATCTGCCGGTGGGGGTGAGAACGGACACCCTACACCCCGGGCTTTCGCCCGGGGCTAGCCCAGCTAGCTCGATGGTCGTAATCACTTTAACTGGATCTTAACCAGCTTGCTGATGTCGATCGGCTTGTCCTTGGAAGATGCGGCGATGGGCTTCCGACGTACTTGGACGGGCTTACCCGTCCTTGCGTCGGCAGCGCGCAGCTTGGTCCAGACTTCCCGAGCTTTTGACCCACATGGTGCATGGTCTCCCAAACGGATCTCGTACCCGACGATAACGGTATCGGGATTATACAGTGGAGTGTAGATCAGCTGCTCGTCCTTGGGGTTATCAATGTAGACCTCGGGCAATACGTACGGATTGTACCAGTTGATTTTCTGGCAGCTTCGATTGATGCGCACGCGGGGTGCGCAGTTCTTTTCGATGGCAATGTCGAACATTGCCCCACTACCTCCTACTACAGCCTGATCGTCGGAAGGCGTGATCGACAACGAATAGCGACCCATATCCAGTGCAGCCGGAATATTCAGCTCAAAGATCTCGTTGGTATCGACGCTGAATACCTCTCCCGGCTTCGCAAGCGTGATCGTGCGTGTTGCCTTGGCTTTCGGTTTCTCGATCAGCACACCATCACCGTCAATCCCGGCCGTCATGCGCCCATGAACAAAGAATCCCGGTATATCGCGGCAGGTTGTACAGCCAACCAACAGAATGCACAGGAACATACTACCGTGAACGAGCAGCGTTACCATGGATATCCCACTACTGAAGATGAATGAATGTCGGATGGATATTTGGTCGTTTGCTAAGCAACAGCCGTATCAGTACAGAATCATTTGCATTGAACGTTCTATCCTGGATGAACAGTACTTCTTTGTTAATCGATGAAAGTTCGGCAGAGGCTCCTTCTCTAAACTCCAGGGTTCCCGTAGACGAGCTTCCGTAGTCCTCCCACGTCGCTGCTGACAGCTGCCTGCCAATGTATCCCAGCGTCACTGATGTGGTATCGCCAACTGTCTTGGCAAGCTTCGACGTCTGTCCCGAGGCGTGATCGATTCCACGCTCGATCAGTTGAATGTATTGAGACGGTTCCTGAACGGTAGATACTGAAGCCAGGTACGAGGAGATCTCCTTGATCGACGTCCCTACGTTGTCACGATGCAGTGTACCATGGAACGGTAAGCCGGACCGTGCAACCAGGGTCAGTGATACCGCCCCACCATCGTCAGCCGATTTCGTGAGATACGAGACAAGCCTACCGACATCGTGTTCCGGCAGCGGCATGCCAACGGCCAGTACGTAATGTTTCTGTATCTGCTGTGCTGCCGGTGCTCTCATCATAGACCACCCTACCAAGGCAACCAGCAGCGCGGCGATCATTCCAATGATCAGGCGACGATTAGCCGTGCGCGTGGACGTCTTCGCTACCGTTTCATGCTGCGGTACTGCGGGAGTGGATTCTGGCTGCGTCACGACCGGAGGCGTCGAAGCACCATGAGCAGTTGATCTCAAGGCATCGGTGACCTTCTTGTAACCATCCGTGTGCAGGAACTGCACATAGGCATCAACGTGATCCTTGATCTTCTGCGAAAAGATGTCCGGTCGATCTCGAATGACGACGGCGATCTCATGTTCAAAGACGGCCATCATATCGGAGACAAGGATCTTCGTGTGAGAATCAGACGGACCGATCTCTGACACATGTGCGTAGAAGTTTCGCTGATTCTTCAATGTGCGGACTCGTAGCTGCACGTGTCGCGTGAACGAAAAGATATCCGTGAAACGCGGTGCCCAGTCGATCCGATGCGGTGACTTAACGTCATAGCGCGTCAGAAACTCGAAGAGTTGCAGAATGAACTGATAGTCAAACTCCTCCAGCGACGCGCGACGTTGCCCACGGTCGTTGAGTAACGTGGCATTTCCGCGATATGCTCTGTTCACATCCTCAGTATGCTGTCCGGTGGCCAGGAATCGCACAACGATGTGCTCGAAGTACTGGGGGTCAACGGCCGTCAGGGCCTCGTGGAGGAATGCTACGAGCGGACCAAATGCCTTATCCTCAATAATCTTCGCTGCTATCGATTCCATCCACCGTGCCCTATATTTACGTCCGAGAGATACCGATTGATGCCAATCGCAAAATATTACAAAGGAAGGGATAACTATGGGGATGGGACGTAATGGTACTGCTGACCTTTGTCGGAACAACCGACATTAAACTTATCGAGGAGTCCAAAGGACCTGCTCTGTCTGCAGTCTTGGGACTCAAACCAAAACATGTCGTACTTATCGCAACAACCGGTGACGGGGTCCGTCACGATGTACTCTCGGGTGCCGTACAATTCAACAAGCTGATCCAGCGCGTTGCTCCCGGGACGAAGACGTCGATCGTACCAGTGGATATCGACGACCCGACAGACCATAACGAGATTTATCCAAAGCTTCGCGAGATCGTTCAATCGCACGCTAACGATAAATCCGAACTCGTAGCCGCCATCTCTTCCGGTACGCCATCCATGCAGGTATGCTGGATACTGCTTGCGGAGTCCGGCGATGCGAAGCTGCGTCTGTATCGTACCGTCGAGACCGAGCTTACCGACAAGCCGCTGCGGCCCGTTCAGCTTGACTCTGCCTTGCCCCGTATCATAGCCCTTGAGGAGGAGAATCGACAACTCCGGCAGATCGTGATTCGACCTCTGGAGATGCACATTCGTCACGGTATCGTGAAGGTCGGTATCGACATCATTCACCTCTCCCCTACGCAGTTCGCCTTCTACCGTTTCTTTATTGAACGGATCCGTCAGGCGAAAGGGGCAGCGGAGCACCGCTACCGCGTGAGCTCGCGGGTGATGGACGATGCCTTCACGGAAACGATCGATGCATACCTGTTAGAAAGCTTTCCGGACCGTGCCGACTCCGACGGAACCTACGGCAAGAAAAAGCAGCGCATGATCCCTGCCGAGCATTTCCGTTCCACGATCTCTAAACTGAACAAGAAGTTCCACGAGAGTCTTGACGAACACCTGGCCGGCTACTATACCATCAATCATGTTGGCCCCAAACAAGCCCGCAGCTACGGCGTGAATCTCGACCACTCACAGATCCGCGTCAAGGAGAAGTAGCCGCCAACATTTCCGCAACGTTTCCACCGTGATACGAGCCATGCATCCGCTGATGTTGCAGCCGTTGACAATGAGAGTCGTCAACACCGCAACAATCAATAGGAGGATGTATGAAGTCCATTCGCACAGTGGCCATCGCTGCTATGCTCTGTCTGCTGGCAGCTCCCGAGCTGTTGGCCCAGTTTCCCGTCACGCTCCAGCTTCCGGCTGGCTCAGGTCAGCCGGTGCGTACGCCACCCACCCGACCCGATGCCCGCTACCGCATCACGGTTACCGGCACCTATTCGCAGTGGCCGCAGTTCACGGACTGTCATGGCGTTGACGGCGTATGGGTGTACGACGTACCGAAAGAAGAGATCGACGCCTACCGCTGGCCACCAAAGACGGTGCTGGGCAGACCCTTCGTCGAGATCCCCCATTGGGTGGGTGACTCCACACGTTATGGCTTTCCACCCTCTGGTCTTGGTCTGCCGGCACTCTTCGAGATCAGTTTCCGCAAGTATCTCGGCTTCCGCGTCAACGACGAGCCGTTGCCGCCAATGCCCTTCGACCCGGTCTTTCACCGCTATCAGCACGTTCTATCGGGTACCGGACAGGAACTGTCGTTCAGCATCAGAGACTCCACGTACAATGTTGCGCAGGGGGCGGTGATCCCACGCTACGAAGACAACTGCGGTGGCCTGACGGTAGTGGTC
The DNA here is from genome assembly GCA_032117915.1 of Kapaibacterium sp. (SeqCode). Taxonomy (GTDB): domain Bacteria; phylum Bacteroidota; class Ignavibacteria; order Kapaibacteriales; family Kapaibacteriaceae; genus ZLKRG46. The sequence goes on from JAULYI010000187.1 coordinate 4,470, forward strand.
GAGGAGATCCTGCCGAACGACGTCAACATCTGCGATGCCAAGGTGATCTCACAGAATGGTCAGGCCGTAGGACTTCGCATCGATGCATCCATCGTAGAGCAGGATACGAACATGCTCTCCGGCACACGCAATGCCTTCCTGAATAAGGAGCAGCTTGGTGTGGTTGCCGACGGCAAGTTCATTTGTCCCGATTCCTTGGTCTGCGACACCAGCCGCACGGTGCCGATCTCGCTGTGTCTCGTGGTAGATGTCTCCAGCAGTATGCTCGAGAACGTCATATATGACAACGTCATGATCAAGCGCATCGATGCTCTCAAACGCTCGATCCACCGGTTCATGCGCCGGCTGAAGCCGGGCGACAGTCTTTGTCTTGTCCAGTTCAACGAGACGGTTCGGCTCAGTCAGAACTGGACGGCCGACACAGCCCTGATCGGCATCGCCTTGGACAGGCTTGTCGCCTATGGGAACACGGCCTTCTACCAGGCCGTGATACAGGGATGTCGCAAGCTGGCTACCCACGCACGTGCTAACAAGGCTCTGGTAGCGATCACGGATGGTCTGGACAACGACTCCACAACGTCAACGTCCGACGTGTTCCGTGAGATCCGTGCTGCGAACGTGCCTGTATTCCTGATGGCGCTTGGATTCACCGGTACGCCCGACGAAGTGGCCGCCATAGACACGATGCGACAATTCGTTGCTGCGGCACCTTCAGGCAAGGTGTATCAGATCACCACCGGCAAGGAACTCGAAGACGTCTACACGCAGATCGCCGAGAACTTCGCCAAGGACGATTGCTGCAAGCTCTACTTCCGCATTCCGCCGTGCGACCGCGGCCAGAGCAAGCGCATTGTGCGGTTGATCTATGCCGATGGCGGACGCATCATCTCGAAGGAACTCGAAGTCGACTGCGCCCTCAAGACAACGTCCGTGCATACCGACGACGTCGTCGCACCGGATGCAGACGTCCTGCGTGCCTCGCCAACACCGTCGGACGATATAGCCGCTGTGACTATGGCGTTCTCGCGAGCTGGTACCGTCTACACGAACCTCTACGCCCTTGATGGTACCCCGCTGCAGCACATCGACCATGGTCATGTCGACATGGGTGTCACGCAGCTGTCCATCCCCACCGCTTCCCTGTCAGCCGGTGCCTACGTCTGTCGCATCGTGCAGGGTACCGACATCCGCACGGTGCGCATCATCGTGCAGCGCTGATCACCTCCATCACCACGGGACAATCAATCATGAAACCACTCATCACGGCACTTGCCGTTTGGTGCGCCGTAGCAACGGCCCACGCCCAATGTCCGCAGAGCACAACCAAGAAGTTCTTCATTCCGGCAGTCGCGGCTCCGATCATCGCTGGTCAGACGGTGGCGTTACTGCCAGCACCGGGTGAGCCCTTTCCAAGAGTATCACCGCTTCGTATGCAGGTAAGTATTCCCTCCCGGGGTACTGTGTTGCCGGTGGTTGACGCAAACGAATCCGTCATCCATGTACTGATACCGCCGGACGTTCCGGAAGGTGTGTATGAGATCGCTATCTGCATCTCCGATGGACCGTATGCTACTACGGACATCACCGTCAAGGGACACCGTGACACGCTCGATACAGACGTTGATAAGTCCGACCCTGACCCACGTACGCAGAACGGCAAGCGCAAGGACCTGTCCGATGCCGGACGTCGTCCGCAGGACTTCCCGCCGACGTCCTACCCCAACGGTGGTCATGGCGGAACGCTCACCTGTGAGGACCGGCATCGCATTGACGGCGCGTTCACGCGTCTTTCCGACGGTAGTCGCGAGTGGTCCGGCATCACGCCGATGGTCGGCCGTTTCTCGCACCTGTACCTCGACTACTGTGCAGAGCGCAAGACCATGTACCTGCTGAACGACTGGCTGATCGGTACCTCATCGTACGAGCGGAACTGCTACAACCTCTTCGACTTCACCACCGGCAATGGTGCTGAGCACTGGCGTATCAAGGTCACGCACGACAGTGCCAATCCGGTCATCGTCGTCCTGAACGGCGTCGACGTCACCAAGGATACCTCCCTCGTCCGCGGCGGTGGCTTCGGCTTTGGTCCGTCGCCCAGTGACACAACGCCCCATACCATCTATGAGTTTGGGGTGAAGGTCAAGGACGGTCTCTTCATCATCCCCACGGGCAGCGACCCGGTGCAGTACATTCCGTCAACACGTACGTCACTGGAATGCGACGCCAATGGTGTCGAGGGTTACGGTCTTGTCCGCGAGCCCACCATGCGCCGGGCCACGTTCTCGGACACGGGCATCACCACGCAGCAGTATGAGCGGTACATCCCTCAAGGGGGCGTTGTAGGACTCGAGAAGGAGCCGAACGACATCGCCGGTGTGATGGACGGCACGACGATCACCTATCGGTCGGGTTCGCAGGACCCCGTTACCAACGTCTGTACCGGCGTTGGCGTGATCGATGGAGCGTTTACGCCCGAGGAATGGAGCGGTGCGGTACCGGCAAGCGGCATGTTCTCGGACCTGTATGCGCAGTTCTGCAACGGCGAGCTGCATATCCTGAACGACTGGATCTATGCCACGGAGAGGCCCAGCAATGCGACGTGCTACAACCTGTTCGAGCTGTACACGGGTGACGGCAGTGAGCACTGGGGCATCTGGGTGTGGCAGGACTCCGAGCGTCGGCCAACGGTCATCCGCAACGGCAAGGACGTCTCAGCCGACACATCCATCGTCGAACTCGGCAAGGCGGGCTGGGGCAGCTCTGCGCGGATGGCGGCCCCGCATGCTATCTACGAGTTCAAGATCCGTACCAAGCGTGGAGGGTTTGCATTGCAGTATGCAGACCCCGGGCCGGCCAGCTACTGCTCGAACGACGTCAACCGCACGAATGAAGAGCAGTACACCCAAGGCATCATCCTGCGTCCGAGCGTCATCGAGCGTCTTCAGGACGTTGTCCAGATCGTTGGCATCCAGCAGGGTACCACGATCCACCTCATCGACATCCATGGTCGCATCGTTGCGAGCGACCGGAGCGTACACGACGGTGTTCACGCCCTGCGGTTACCGTCCACCCTTTCCAGCGGACGCTATACCGTGCGGCTTACGCATCCCATGGGCACCATCTCGATGCCGCTCCTGATCATGATGTAGTCGTTGTCCCTCCTTCGGCTACATCTCTCTCCTCACGGGCATGGACCCCTTTCTAAAGGACCATGCCCGTGCAGTTAAATCGGACGATCACCGAGTGCGCTCATCACACTACGCTCACCACACTGCGCTCACCACACTGCGTTCACCTAGTCACCAACCTGTTTCATGTTTCCAGTGTTTCGGAGTTTACCAATGAACAAGCTTGCTGTGTTTACCATCAGCACC
>JAULYI010000188.1:0-8325 GCA_032117915.1 Kapaibacterium sp. (SeqCode)
GTGTCGTCACCACGATCGCGGCGGCGAGCCTTGTACATCTGCTCCGTGATGCCGCCCTCGCGCATGAAGCGCCGCTCCAGAGCGCTCACCTGACGATCGAGCAGCGAACATGCAACACCGATCAGCACAAGTGCAGCGTTCGCTGTGATCACCGGATAACTCGGTCTATCCGCCTTCGCTGTATCCAGTGTGTCACCATGGTTCGCAGGAAGATGTTCAACAAGGTCTGCATACTGTTGCTCGACCCATGCTGACACGTCTTGGGCTGTCGCGCAGCGCCGTGCCACAAGGTCCGCGCGTCGAGGGTCATCCTTCGGCCACACCTCAAGGCCACGATGACGCAGGAAGTCCTCGTAGTCCAGCTTCAGCTCCTCTTGGCTTGCCCGTGCAACGTTGGTCAGCTTGATCTCCATCTTCCGCGACGTGCCACTGGCCTGACTGCCTTCTGCGATATTCTGTACACCGCTTCGCGCAGCCTGCACCATCTGGTCATGCGTCCGACTCCTCTTGGGCACGTACCGCTCACAGAACTTGACGGTCACGTCATACACCAGCTGCGCCAGCTGGAAGCTCTTCAGCTTACGATAGCCGCCATGGGGTCCGATGAATCCCTTCTTCGTAGGCGCTCCCTGGTTACCTCGTTGTTGGTCCTGTGGTTGGCCCTGCGGTTGGCCCTGCAGCGTATCCATGGATTACCCCTTCGATGAACATTGATGGTATTGCCTGATGAACTTCGTGGCTGTACCACCTGAAGGTGTGACATGGACGTGAATGGACGGTATGGACGGTATGGACGTGAATGGACGATATGGACGGTATGGACTTGATGGACAGTATGGACCTGGTGGATAGCATGAGCGCTACAAAGGGCATACGCTATGCTATACGCCACTGATGGCGTGGTGTCCATCTGGTCCATCACGTCCATCCCGAAGCGCATACAACGTCATTCGCGCGGCTTCGCCGCGCGTGAGGACGATGACGCCGGCAGAGCCGCCGGCGACGAACGACAGTTTGTGGTGAAGCGCCATGGGGTCGATGTCGACGCCGCGCTTCTTGATCTCCGTAGAGGAGCTCCAACCGAAGTCGCGCACGCGTCGCTGGATGTGCTTCACGTCAATGCCATGGTCAACGGCAAGCAGCCGAAACCGGCGATGGAGCGGTGACGGACCCGGGTCGGCGGCACACAGGCCGTAGCCGATGCGTGGATCTATCACACCGGCGTTGATCTGTGCGAAGTATGCCGACACGTTGCCGCTGGCGATAACCGCAGCATGCGGTTCAACAAGGATCATGTCGGGCTGTGGTACAATCACGGCAGGTTCGGCCGACCGGACCGTTCTGTCCGGTGCCGTCCACGCCTGGCCTACATCGACCAGCGAGACCGTCGGGGGTGCAACGCCGCGCCACAAAAGACGTTCACGACATTCGTCGCGCCAGCCGATGTATTCCGACGTAAAGCCATGCGTGACGTCGGGATCGAGTGTATCGCCCGGTCCAACCTTCAGCCCCACCACGCGAAGCGTGGGCCCCGCCGTGGTGAACAACCCAAGGGGTGGGTCGTAGGCTGACGCGCGCCGCTGACGCGTCGCGCGCTCGTCCCGCCGTGACGGGTCGGCCCAGAGCGCATCTGCCGTGGCAAGCGCGGTGCGATACGCCTCGCACGGCACACGGTCGGTCACGACGGTGACGTTCCTGATGCCGGCCCTGCGGAAGTTGCCCTCTGCCAGCGCCGCCGTCAGTGGGTCCGCCTCGAACGTCGTCACCCGGTCACACACGCGCGCCAAGGCGCGCGTGTCGAGCCCCGCCCCCAGACAGACCTCGACCAGGTGCTGCGTGCCCGCAAAACGCGCTGCGTGATGGTCGGCAATGGACGGATGGGTGGACTGCTGAGCCGATGTTGTCGTGAAGAGCCAGCCCGGAACGGACTTGCCAAGACGCTCCGCTCGACGCGTACCCAAGGCGATGTCGATGAGTGCGGCTCCATGATTGCGCCACGCCACCGGGGTGGACTTGCGGATGCCCTCCACCGCCGAGGGACTGACGTCTGACCCGTGCGCATCGATGATGGACGTGATCGCCACGACCAGATCGTACAGGTCTGGATGGCTAAGCTCGGCTATGATCGCGTCGTCGGCCCTGATTTCAGTCATACCTTGCTAGGCTAAAATGCCCGATATTTGCGGAGTCCTTGACCCTTTGTGTTATCACCAAAACGAAAATCACAATGAGCACCGGAGTTGATGCCGTTCGTTCGGCACTTGAAACAGCAGGTCTGGCTAACCTTGGCGAGATCAATTACAACCTCACGGCCGCCGATCTGTATGAGCACGCCGTCACCTATGGCGAAGGCATCCTGACAGAGCACGGCGCACTCTCCGTAAACTCCGTGCCGTATACCGGACGTCGCGCGAACGACAAGTTCGTGGTTGAAGAGGACGATACCAAGGGCGATGTATGGTGGGGTAAGGTGAACCGCCCGTTCTCCGAAGAGAAGTTCAATGCCCTCAAGGCCCGCGTCTATGCGTACCTGCAGGGTCGGGACGTCTATGTGCAGGATCTGGTGGCAGGTGCAGACGACAAGTATGCTCTGAACGTGCGCTTTATCCAGGAGCATGCCTATCACTCGCTGTTCGTGCAGAACATGTTCATTCAGCCTACCGCCGAACAGCTGGCCCAGTTCGCACCGGGCTTCACGGTGATCACGGCGCCTGAGTTCAAGGCCATTCCCGAGATCGACGGAACGACTTCCGAGGTCTTCATCATCCTGAGCTTCAAGCAAAAGCTTGTGTTGATCGGTGGCACATCCTACGCCGGCGAGAACAAGAAGTCGATCTTCACCGTGCTGAACTACCTCATGCCGAAGCTGGGCGTGATGTCGATGCACTGCTCGGCCAACATCGGTCATGACGGCGACGTTGCACTGTTCTTCGGTTTGTCCGGTACCGGAAAGACCACCCTCTCGACCGACCACGAGCGTGCCCTGATCGGCGACGACGAGCACGGCTGGAGCAACGACGGGGTGTTCAATTACGAAGGCGGCTGCTATGCCAAGGTCATCAACCTGAGCGCAGAAGCCGAGCCGATCATCTTCTCGCTTACGCGCACCTTTGGTACGATCCTCGAGAACGTTGATATCGACGAGGACTCACGCGTCATCGACCTGAACTCGCAGAAGTTCACCGAGAATACCCGCGCCTCCTACACACGCGAGCGCATTCCGAACATCGCCCCGGGCAACCGCGGCGGTCACCCGAAGAACATCGTCTTCCTGACGGCCGACGCCTTCGGCGTGATGCCGCCGATCTCCAAGCTCACGCCCGAGCAAGCCATGTTCCACTTCCTGAGCGGGTACACCGCAAAGGTTGCCGGCACGGAAGCCGGCGTCAAGGAGCCATCGGCAACATTCTCGACATGCTTCGGCGCCCCGTTCATGGTCCACCACCCCAGCGTCTACGCCAACCTGCTCCGCGATAAGATCAACCAGCACGGCTCGCAGGTGTGGCTGGTGAATACCGGCTGGAGCGGTGGCCCCTACGGCGTTGGCGAACGCATGAAGATCTACCACACCCGCGCTATGCTGAAGGCCGCCATCAACGGTGACCTCGACGCTGTGGAGTTTGTGAAGGATGGATTCTTCGGTCTGAGCATCCCAACGGCCTGTCCCGGCGTTCCCTCCGAAGTGTTGAACCCGCGCAACACGTGGGCAGACACTGCGGCGTACGACAAGCAGGCAGCACACCTCGTTTCCCTGTTCGAAGAGAACTTCAAGCAGTTCGCCGACAGCGTGGACGAAGCCGTGCGCAACGCCATGAAGTAACGGTGAGACCTACCGCAAACAACAAACGGGCGACCCACATGGGTCGCCCGTTTTCGTTTCCGGCATGATTGGATACGGCGTAGCCGCCGTCGTTCAATTGAAATCTTCTTCGCTCAACTGATCAAAGTCTGTGTCCTCTCCCAGACCCGGCAGGAGGTCGTCGTCATCCGAATCGCGCGACTGCATGATCTCGCGTGCCTCTTCGATGTCGTCCTCAAACACCATGATCTTGACCACGTCACTCATCGTGCCTGACGGGTCGTCACGGACAATTCGATAGTCGATACCGTTGCTCTTTAGCTGCGATTCAAGCAGCTGCGCGTCCATTTCGTTTGTAAACGTTGCTAGCAATATCATCCCAGTCTCCTCAGTTCCCTAGTTCCTTGTAGTCAGTCCTGAACAGTAACACACGAAACGACTGAAGGTTTCCCTCAGCGGTCTCCGCTCTGCGGAGCATCCGGAGGAAACATCTTCGAAGCGAGTTCCGATACCAGCGTGAAGATGTATTCCTGGTGCCGCTGCTTGACGGCGCTCTCATGCTTGGTGAATGCCCAGATGATGACGGTGTTGTCATTGCAGATGAACTCAACAAGCTGGGGACCGTCCGGTCGCACACTCTTGTTGTAGAATACCTTAGCCAGTCGCTCGCGCATGTCGGCAGGCAGCTTGTTGTTCCAATGCAGATAGACGATCGTGCCGTTGTCCGCGGCATTCGTTCCTTTGAAGTGCTGCACTTCCTTTCGCTGGGGAGCGCCTACACCGCCAAGCATGGCCGTGGGATCACCGACGATCTTCATCAGCGGCTTTGACGGTGACATGATGGTCGACACCGTCTTCACGCCGGAAGGTATCTCGGTGCGCCGCATCACGATCCTGTCCCACGGCAGCGGCACCTCGCGCTTGAGTCCCCAGAAGTTGTAATGCTTCACCACACTCTGCACCGTTACGGATCGGCCCGGCCCGGCATTGATAGGGGGCAAGGGTACATCCTTGGGAAGACGCTGCGAGAGTGCTCCCGTGGTGCAGAGCACCACGGCAAGACCAACGGTGATGATGTGCTTCATAACAATCCTTCTGTTGAGACCAGCGTCGAGTGCAGGCACACGGCGTTAATCCCGCATGAGTTTGCGATAGGTGATACGATGCGGCCGCTCGGCGTCGATTCCAAGGCGCTCGCGACGGTCGGCCTCATACTGCGAGTAGTTTCCATCAAACCACACGACCTGACTGTCACCTTCAAATGCAAGGATGTGCGTAGCCACACGGTCTAGGAACCAGCGGTCGTGGCTGATCACTACGGCGCAGCCGGCAAAACTCTGCAAAGCCTCTTCCAACGCGCGCAGCGTATTCACGTCAAGGTCATTCGTCGGCTCGTCCAACAGCAACACATTGGCGCCTTCTTTGAGCATCTTAGCAAGGTGGACGCGGTTGCGCTCGCCGCCTGAAAGCTGTGTGACCTTCTTCTGCTGGTCGCTGCCGCTGAAGTTGAACCGCGCGACATAGGCGCGCGAGCTCATCTCGCGGGTACCGAGCATGACCATGTCGCTTCCGTCGGAGATCTCCTCCCAGATGGACTTCGTGGGGTCGAGTGGGCGATTCTGGTCGATATAACCCAGCTTGACCGTTTCACCAACGGTGAACGTTCCATTGTCGGGCTGTAACTCTCCGGTGATCATCTTGAATAGCGTGGTCTTGCCTGCACCGTTCGGGCCGATGATACCGACGATGCCACCTGGCGGCAGCGAGAAGTTGACGTTCTCGTACAGCAGACGATCGCCGAAGGCCTTCGAGATGGCGTTTGCGTCGATCACGACGTCACCAAGGCGCGGACCCGGCGGCACAAAGATCTCCATCTCTTCGTTCCGCTTGACGGTCTCTTCGGCCAGCAGCTTTTCGTAGGCGGAGATACGGGCCTTGCTCTTCGCATGGCGTCCCTTCGGATTCATGCGTACCCACTCGAGCTCTTCCTTCAGGGCCTTCTGACGCTTGCTCTCCTGCTTTTCCTCAAGAGCTAGACGCTCGCTCTTCTGCTCCAGCCAGCGCGTATAGTTGCCCTCGAACGGAATTCCGTGGCCGTTGTCGAGTTCCAGGATCCAGCCTGCAACGTTGTCAAGGAAGTAGCGGTCGTGCGTCACGGCAATGACGGTGCCTTCATACTTGGCAAGGTGCTGCTCGAGCCATCCCACACTGTCAGCATCAAGGTGGTTCGTCGGCTCGTCCAGCAGCAGCACATCGGGCTTCTGCAATAGCAGGCGCACCAGGGCCACGCGACGCTTCTCACCGCCAGAGGCGGTGCCGATCAGGGAGTCGGCCGGCGGACAGCGCAAGGCATCCATAGCCATTTCGAGCTTGGAGTCAATGTCCCATGCCCCAAGATGCTCGATCTTGTCTTGCAGCTTGGCCTGCTTGTCCAGCAGCGCATCAAAGTCTGCATCGGGATCGGCAAACTGTTCACTGATCGCATTGTATTCGCGCAGCAGGCCTACGGCCTCGGCAGCGCCTTCTTCTACGATCTCGCGGACGGTTCTCGTCGGTTCGAACTCGGGTTCCTGCGGCAGGTAGCCGAAGGTCACATCCTTGTTCTTCGTGATCTGTCCAAGGTAGTCTTCGTCGAGTCCCGCAATGATGCGCAGCAGCGTGGACTTCCCTGCCCCATTCAGACCAAGGACGCCGATCTTAGCACCGTAGAAGAAAGAGAGGTAAATGTCTCGCAGGACCTGCCGGTTGGGCTTGTGGACCTTGCCGACGCCTACCATGGAGAAAATGATCTTGTTGGGTTCTGAAACTGCCATGTGACCTTGGTGGGATTGGTGAATGACAAAAATACGGGGAATTGCTCGCTCCGTACCTTTGCTCACTCATGACTACGGAAAGGCGGGACGATGACGACGTGGAAGAACGTACGATCTGATCGACAATTGCTTCTTCGGTTCGCCGTTGTAGCGACGGGTCTTGCGGTGGCACTCGTTGCCTACACGCATTTTCTTACCCGCGTAGAGCAGCGTCAGGGCGTGGCCTTTCTGGATCCATTGCACGTCCTGTTCACTCCGGTCGATCTGACGTGGGTGACGTTCTCGATGGTGTATGGGGCCGTGCTTGGCGCAAGTGTTCTTGTCATGCGGGAACCGCTGGCTCTGCTCTGGGCCATGCAGGCCTATACGATGCATACGCTGCTTCGCATGATGATGATGTGGGCCTTACCCCTGGATCCGCCCATCACGATGATACCGCTGATTGATCCGGTTGTATCGGCCGTCACCTCCGGCGGTGCGCCACTCACGAGAGATCTGTTCTACAGCGGACATGTTGGTACGCTTGTGGTGCTGTCCGTGGTCGTGCCCGAACAATGGGCAAGGCGCACGCTTCTTGTGCTGGCTGCACTGGTTGGCGTAGCAGTGCTTCTGCAGCATGTGCACTATACGGTCGATGTGCTGGTGGCACCGATTGTTGCGGCTACAGCAGCGAGGCTCACGCGCACATCGGCGTAAGCCGGCATTACCGCGAGCGCAGCCGATCTGCGATACCGGCAAGGACTTCCACGATCATGACAGCCGCCAGCTTCGCAGTGCGATTGTCGATGTCGAAGGCGGGATTCATCTCGACGACGTCGAAGGCCTTGAGCGTTGCATTACGGCCTGCTTGGCGCAGACACAGGGCTATCTCGTGCGGCGCAAATCCGTCGGGCGCAGGCGCACTCACTCCCGGGGCGAAGGCCGAAGCGAACGCATCCATGTCGAGCGAGATGTAGGCGTTACCGGTCGATGTCAGCACGGCCATTGCGCGGTCCCACGCGGCCGTCAGGCCGCGACGACGCACGTCATCAAGCATCAGCACCGTAGCATCGTGCTGATCGAGCATATCCAGGTGTGCTTTGGCTACGGCGTAATGCTGTAGTCCGAACTCCACAAACGCGCCAGGTGCAAGGGCAGAAGTAGCCGAGGTTAGCATCTGGTAGAACGGAGATCCTGAGTGGGCGCGAAAGCCGTCAAGCAGTGGCCGTACGTCGGCATGCGCATCAATGTTCACCACGCCGTAGGGCATCCTGCGCCGATCAAGCGCACGCAGGGTGGGCCAGGCCGTGTCATGTCCGCCGCCAAGGATGATCGGTATCCGATCGTTGGCAAGGTGCCGATAGACGACATCTTCCTGCTGGTCATGGATCTGCTCAAGGGTCTTACCGTCCGTTGCAATGTCACCACCGTCGACGATAGCAAGGTGTCCATGGCGGACAACATCAACCACGGCAGACGTGGCCAGCTTGAAGAGTTGCTGTCGAATGGCGGACGGTGCATCAGCTGCTCCGGGGCGACCGCCATTCCGCTCAACACCAATGTGCTGAGGCACACCGATGATGACCACGGTGAGTGCTTCTGCTGGTGCCGCTTGCAGCGGCACCAGCAGGTCACCTATTCGTGGGTCGTGTTCGGGGTCGCGCGAGTACATCAGCGCGTCACAACGAATGGAATCGTCGTGATTCCCGTGGGTGTCTCGCACGTTAAGGTATA
>JAULYI010000189.1:0-2120 GCA_032117915.1 Kapaibacterium sp. (SeqCode)
AGCGAGGAACAGGCGATGATGGTTCGTGCGATGATCGGCGAGAATGTCGGCATGCTGCGTACGGGGTGGTGGTGGATGCTACTGGAAACGACGGACAAGTTCGTCGTAGGCAACGATGATGTACGTCGGGCGGCCGCCCGGCGTTACGTGCGGCACTGCACACTCGAACAGATCGACAACAAGCCGCGCCTGTTCGTCGACTCCAAGACGGTCACCTCGGCGCACAGATTGTCGGGCGGCCATTACCGCTGCCAACGCCGAATGTCGTCGGTCAGCAGGAGTTGGCCCAAGTTCCGCCAGCGACCGAACGATCTGCAGGAACGTAGCTTCTTCGCTACCGGAGTGTACGTCCGGTGGAACAGCGGTGACCTTCATAACACCATCAGCGTGTGCGCTGACGCTAAATCCCATGGACTGCAGCTCCTGACCGTACTCGTCGATCAAGGCAACATGATCCGTCGGCACCGTGGCTGTGACAGGAAACATCAGGGCTTGTCCTGTGGTCACCGATCGGTCGGCTGCCAGATACCGTTCGTACAGAACTCGCTCGTGCGCTGCTTGCTGATCGATCACGACCAGTCCTTCCTCTCCGGATGTCACGATCCATGCACTATTGGCCTGCAGAACATCACGACTTCGGGGCGCGGATCGATCCAGATCGCCGGCAACTAACTGCTCATAGGCATCGCGCATGGCACCCGTAAACGGCTGTGATGATGTCTGATGGCCGCTACCGCCATGCATCGAGGATGTTCCGAAGCCACCACCGCTCGACGGACTGAATGACGTGATCTCGCCCGTAAGCCGGTTTACCACCATGCCGCCCTGTCCTCCGTGACTTGGAAGTGACTGCAGGGGGCGATGAGCCAGACCCAGATCAGCAGAGAACGTAGGGATCACGTTGGCCGCCTTCAGCGCACGTGCAACTGCCTGCTGCAGCAGCAGATAGACGATGCGCTCGTCGTCGAACTTGACCTCGTGCTTTTGCGGATGGACGTTCACGTCCACACGACCGGGATCAACCTCGAGATGCAACACGAAGACCGGATACTGTTGCTTGTCGAGCACATGTTCAAATGCCGTACTGATGGCATGGGCCAGCTGACGACTCACGATGGGCCTACCATTGAGAAAGAGGAACTGACCGTTCCGCTGCTGCCGTGCAATGGCAGGACGTCCGATAAACCCGCGAACGCTCACCCCGCCTTCAGCATCTTCGACCGGCAGCAACTGATCAACCGCATCGATGGCTAGGATCTCGGCGACGCGCTGCTGCAACTGCGCCGGCTTGACGTCGAAGACAAGCACGTTACCATCGTAGAACACGATACGCCGATCGGGCCAGGCTAGGGCAAGCTTCTGCATCGTTTCACTGCTGTAGCGGAACTCTGTGAGATCGCTCTTCAGGAACTTGCGTCGTGCAGGCACATTGTAAAACAGATTGCGAACGATCACCTGCGTTCCAACGTCATTGGCCGATGCCGTGACGGCAGCGTGCTGCCCGGGCCGCGTTGCCAGGGTCCAGCCGGTGGCATCAGCCGGACGTCGAGTGCGGATCTCGACATCGGCAACGGCGGCGATCGATGCCAGCGCCTCACCGCGAAATCCCAGCGTGCGGATGGCATGCAGATCTTCACTGGTGATGATCTTACTCGTTGCGTGACGGATCGTTGCAAGCTCAAGGTCAGCCTTTGACATGCCGCCACCGTCATCGATCACATGCATTGATTGCTTTCCTGCCTGCTTTACCACGACCGTAACGGTCGACGCTCCGGCGTCAATGGCATTTTCAACGAGCTCTTTGATGACGGATTCCGGACGCTGAACGACCTCCCCTGCTGCGATCTGATTCGCCAGGTGATCAGGGAGGATATGAATGGTAGCATCGGTCATTGTCGTAACCACGGCGTTCGTAAGAAAGGTCGTATCCAGCTAGCACGGTAACGCTGCACATGCATGTCCTCGCTGATACCGGCATGGCGGGTTGCACCGCTGACAAACATCGCAAGGTAGCGTCGATAAAACGGTCCGTCATCGAGAATACGTTGCTGGGCGATCGTCACCACTCCGCCATCACCCTCAACAACGACGCGGCGCGCAGCGCGCAGTCCCATCATCGT
>JAULYI010000190.1:0-3132 GCA_032117915.1 Kapaibacterium sp. (SeqCode)
ATGTGGACAACTATTCATCAACCATAGACCATACTCTACTGTTGATGGTTGTTCAATATCCGAGTAGTTTCGATCACTCGCAACAAGCAATCAATTTTTTGTACGAATGACGAATGTCGAGGAGCACGATATCATGGCAACAAAGACCGTACTGATCACCGGATCGAACAGTGGAATTGGAAGCGAGACGGTGAAAGCTTTTGCGAATGCCGGATGGAATGTGGCGGCCACGATGCGGAACACGGCGAATGACGGCGCGCTATCGAAGCTCCCACGTGTGCGTGTGTACCAGCTTGACGTGACGGATGCCGAGTCTGTCTCGTCGGCGTTCCGTGATGTGATCAAGGACCATGGTCACATCGATGTTGTAGTCAACAATGCCGGCTACGGACTTGTTGGCGTCTTCGAGTCCATGACAGACGACGTGCTACAACGCCAGTTCGAGACCAATGTGATCGGATTGATGCGGGTGACCCGCGCGGCGATCTCGCACATGCGTGAGCGCAGGTCAGGCACGATCGTGCAAGTATCCAGTATGGGCGGACGTATCACCTTCCCGCTCTATGCACCATATCACGCCACGAAGTGGGCCGTTGAGGGATTCACGGAGTCCTTGCAGTGGGAACTCGAGCAGGTCGGCATTCGCGTCAAGCTCGTAGAACCAGGCCTCATCAAAACCGACTTTGCAGGGAGAAGCAGCGAGATGAGCTTCCTCCCCTCGCCCAATCCCTATGAATCGTTCATTGCCAAGTTCAATACTGCGGCCACAAAGGCTCTTGCCGATGCAGTCGAGCCGGCCATCGTCGCCGCTGCGATCCTCAAGGCAGCAACGGATACATCGTCCACCCTGCGCTATCCCGTGGGCAACCCTGCGCCGATGTTGCTTCGTCTCCGCAAGCTTCTCTCAGACTCGATGTTCTTTTCGATGATCCGGAAAGCGTATAAGCTCTGATCCAGGGAAGGCGAAGGGCAAAAAGGGCCCACCCCGGGCGTCAGCCCGGGGTGCGAACAAGCGAGGCGTGCCAGGTTGATAGACACGTATTCGCACATAGAGTCGAATTCATGGCTCCCCTTCTCCCTCGCTTCGAGGGAGAAGGGGTCGGTGGATGAGGGCCTCCCTTTTAGCCCTTTCGTCCTTTCGCCCTTTCGCCTTTTACCAAGCGTACGCTTCGGGAGCCTGGTTGCCGGGGCCGGGCCAGATCTCGTCGAGTTTGGCAAGCGTGGCCTCGTCGAGCTTGATGTCGAGCACACGGACGTTGGCTTCGAGCTGTTCGATGGTGCGCGGTCCGATGATGGTTGACGTTACCCCATCGCGCTGCATGACCCATGCAAGCGCCACGTCGGCATAGTCCACACCGATGTCTCGGCAGAGCTGTTCGTAGGCTTCGATCTGCGGACGGAGCTTCTCGGCACTTGCAAGCAAGGGAGCACGCTTGCGGCGTACGGCATCGTCAACCGAGAAGATGCCGCACAACAGACCGCCGCCGAGCGGACTCCATGGGAGCACGGCCATGCCGTAGGCCTTGCTAGCAGGGATCACTTCAAGCTCGATGTGGCGGTTGCGGAGCGAGTAGACGCTCTGCTCGCTTACCAGACCAAGGAAGTTTCGCGATTTGGCGATCTCATTGGCCTGAGCAATGTTCCAGGCAGCAAAGTTACTTGAGCCAACGTACGTGATCTTCCCCTCGCGCACCAGCTGTTCCATCGCCTGCCAGGTTTCTTCCCACGGCGCATTCCGGTCGATATGGTGCATCTGATACAGGTCGATATGGTCCGTCTTCATGCGGCGCAGCGAGCCTTCGACGGCCCGTCGGATGTGATAGGCCGAACAGCCACGGTCGTTCATATCGTCGGACATATGACCGTAGACCTTGGTGGCCAAGACGATCTTCTCGCGTCGTCCGCCGCCCTGGGCCATCCAACGTCCGATGATCTCCTCGGTAAGGCCTCGCCCCATATCGAACCCATAGACATTGGCCGTATCGAAGAAATTGATGCCCAGTTCCAGGGCGCGGTCCATGACGCGGAAGGAGTCGGCCTCGGACGCGTACGGACCAAAATTCATCGTGCCAAGACAAAGGGTAGAGACCTTGCAGCCGGTGCGGCCTAAGCGAACGTATTCCATGGTTGGTCTGTGCTGTGGTAGTGGTAACAGTGTGAACCCGCAAAATAAAACGTGCGTTGCGCATTGACACCGCCCGTTGAAGCCGACACGACATCGTATTTTGCGCGCTATGGCAGGTTACGACTTCAAGCGCATCGAAGCGCAATGGCAGGAGCAATGGCGGAAGGATGACACCTACCGCGTCTCCGATGATGTGACGAAACCCAAGTATTTCGTCCTGGACATGTTTCCGTACCCGTCCGGCACGGGTCTGCACATCGGTCATCCGGAGGGCTACACAGCCACGGATATCATCAGCCGATATAAGCGGATGTGCGGCTTCAACGTGCTGCATCCGATGGGCTTCGATGCCTTTGGCCTACCCACGGAACGGCAGGCAATGGTCGAGAATATCCATCCGGCCATCATCACGGAGCGGAACATCGCCACGTTCACCAGACAGCTCAAGGCTATCGGCTTTGATTACGACTGGTCACGGCAGGTGAATACCACGTCCGAAGACTACGTCCGCTGGACGCAGTGGATGTTCCTGCGCATCTACAATGCCTGGTACGATGCCGATCAGCAGCGCGCCCGCGACATCAGCGAGCTGCCCATCCCTGCCGACATCACCGACCCGTTGGATGTCGAGCTGTACCGCGATGCACACCGTCTTGCCTACATCGCCAACATCCCCGTGAACTGGTGCGAAGCGCTCGGCACGGTGCTGGCTAACGAGGAAGTGGATGAGTGGAAGGATAAAGGCTATACCGTCGAACGTCGTCCCATGCGCCAGTGGATGCTGCGTATCACGGCCTATGCCGAACGCCTGCTCCAAGACCTTGACACGCTGCAGTGGCCGTCCTCCACACTGGACATGCAACGTCACTGGATCGGAAAGAGTGAAGGGGCTGATGTACACTTCGGTGTGCAGGATACGACACACACCGTAACGGTGTTTACAACACGTCCAGACACGCTCTTCGGAGCCACGTATCTGGTGCTTGCGCCGGAACACCCCCTGGTCG
>JAULYI010000191.1:0-14248 GCA_032117915.1 Kapaibacterium sp. (SeqCode)
CTATGAAATCGCCACGGCCGAGAGGGCAGTCGATAGTGCTAAGAAGATTGCACAGCGTGCAGCCGTGGCAAAGGACGCCTTCTTCAAGGCGCGCGAACGTGCAATTCAGAAGGTGTTTGATGCGATTGCCGACACTGTTCTTAGAATTTATAGTCGTCTCCATGACTTCGATAACGACAGCGAGCGCTCCGAGTGCACTGATCTTCAGTTAAAGCCAACATCAAGAGCTAAAGCCGGAGGATTGCGGCTGGCAATTCAATTTCTCGGACTGGCTGATTCGAAGGACCCTCGAGCGTTTCTGAGCGAGGGGCACCTAGACTCTCTCGGACTGTGCCTCTTCCTTGCGACGGTTCGGATTTTCAATCCTCCTGGTTCACTTCTTGTGCTTGACGATGTTCTAACCAGTGTCGATCGAGAACACCGCCATCGTGTGGGCGAACTACTATTTGATGAGTTTTCCGACTATCAAGTTATCGTCACAACACACGATGAGTACTGGCACGACTTACTCTCGTCTTCGGCCCGTGCAAGAGATGTTCAAGGACACTGGGCCTTCATGAAACTAGAGACGTGGGATGTTGATTCAGGGCCCTCCAGCTCAGTTGTTGATGGCTCCTGGAGCTTTATTGATGAGCATCTGGAGGAGTCGACTTATCGCGAACTAGGTGGCCCGTTCCGTCAAGTTCTTGAAGACTTTCTAAAGCGAACTGCCGCAAAGCTTGAAACGAAGGTGCGGTTTCGTTACGACGGAAGGTACACCGTTGGAGATTTTATTCAGGCGGGAGTTGTAAAAAAGATACGAGAAGAGCTTGTTATGCTGTCTGCAAGAGAGGATGAGGAGATTAGCAGAAACGTCTCACGTGTCTTCGGACAAGGTGATTTGATAAACACTCTCAGTCATGATAATCCGGGACGTCTAGAGATTACATTCAGCCAGGCTAGGGACTTTGTTACAGGACTTCGAGATCTTACGAAACGTTGCGAAGAGCATAACATTATAAGAGGTCGGTCAAGATGATCATCTGTTGCGCTTCATTTGATCCATGAACGGCTAGCAGCTTATCTCTGAGTCGTGATTGTTTAAGCGACATTACTCAACGCCTCATCAAACCTCCAAGCTTTCCTTCATCAAATCGAAACCCGATGCTAAACAACATTGCATTAGACGATCTGTTAGGTCTTCAGCAGGCCATTATAACGGCTCTGTCGAGGTCTTTCGCGGACATCAGTCAGCATGAACCCCAGTTAGTTGCCAATCTTGTTTGGGAGCTGCCGAATAGCGTGAACAATCTGTTTCTATCAGGCCCCACCCAGATAAGGGCAGGAGGGGTGTTTGTTCATTCCAGGCCTCTTGTCAAGAGCGCCTCTTTCAAAGTCGACAAATCTGTTGAGATTGGTGACTTGCTACTGATTCGCTCATTGACAAGACAAGGTCATACAATTGAGAGACGCGCTCTGCTGTTGCAAGCAAAGAAAGTAACCCAAATCCCGGCGAATCCGGATAATCCGAATCAAATGAATCTGTACCGGCACTGGCCGCGATTCCGTTATGAGAGGTGTTCGGGCAGCCTCAACGGAAGGTCACGCAAGATTTCCGAGCCTGATATGTATGATGCCGCAAAGTACCTGCTAATCACGAAAGAGGGTGTAAAGCGACCAATCGTGCCGTGGTCTTGTATTTGTGATTATCATCCCTTGCATTGTCCTTGTACGTTCGGCCATTTAACAGCACAGCCAACAAGTCCACTCGGTCGATTTAGAAGTATCGCGGCAGAGCTCATAGAATTCCTACTCGGAAATGCTGGCAAGGTGTTTAGTACGTCACCGTCTAACAAGTCTGGTTGGGATCAAGTCATAAATGACCTGATTAATGTAACATCAAGTTCGTGCTCGGTCTACATGGAACGTGCGGGTGGATCTAGTGCCCGAGGAAATGCTGTTCGCTTCATGACTTGCTCTAAGCCATCTGAGACATACGCGTTAACTGCATTTCGAGAGGGTTTCGACCAAGATGAAGGTCCGCCTCGTGTAGGTGAAACGTGGGTCGAAGAGGGCATGAATGGTGGGATATCCATCATTGACTTTACCATTGCTAATGACGAATGATATCAGAGTGCCTTCATAAATTATGCGTGAGACCTTGTCTAGTATCAAGTAGGTATCGTTCACGTCAATTGTCTGATTTAGAATCCCCCCCATGCCCAAACCCTACTCAATCAAAATCTTTCTTCCTGGCGGTGATCCCGACGGGATACGCACCATTGAGAAGTCAAATTGGAGTGGTGCAGGACTCGTAGTTCCGCGCGCGATGATGGCGGAGGCGAAGGCACGCACAGAGCTCACACGCACAGGTGTGTACGTGCTGCTGGGGCCGCCTGAGGAGTCGGGTCTGCCGCGTGTGTACGTAGGTGAAGGCGACCCCATCAAGCCGCGCCTTGAACAGCATGCGTCGAAGAAGGATTTCTGGACGAGCTGTATTGGGTTTACGAGCAAGGACGCTAACCTGAACAAGGCGCACGTGCAATACATCGAGTCTCGACTCATTGCATTAGCCGCCGCTGCTAAACGATGCACACTCGATAATGGCAACGTTCCCACACTGCCTACGCTATCGGAAGCAGATGTTGCGGATGCAGAGGGCTTCCTCTCCGAGATGCTCTTGTGCTTTCCGGTGCTTGGCGTAAGCGTGTTTACCTCAGCTGCTCCGCCAGCAAGGGCGGGCGTGAATCTGCATGTCAGCAGCAAGGGTGTGAAGGCCGTTGGCGTGGCTGTTTCGGATGGATTCCTCGTGAGAAGTGGCAGCGGTGCGGTAAAGACCGAGGTGCCATCGTGCCATATGTATCTGAAGGAACTACGTACGACGCTGATCGATAACGGCGTGCTGCAACCGGATGGGGATGGGTACACATTCTCGCAAGACTATGTGTTCAACTCGCCCTCAACCGCCGCCGGTGTGATCCAGGGTCGCGCAGCAAACGGCCGCGTGGACTGGAAGACGAAGGATGGGCGGACGCTCCGCGAATTGCAGGATTCAGAAGCATGAAGCTAACCCCATGCCCCTTATCCATGACGTACGAGGAGCCAGTAACTACGAACTGGTCTGCGACGCTCGGATCAGACCGTTATCACGTAGGTTTGAACAACTGATACGTAATGTTATGACACGATGAATGCAACGAAACCAAAGCGCGATAAAGGCTCCGGAACGAAGATTGAAGACACACTTGTTCGGTCTTCGGCCGCGGAGTATCTGACGTTTGTGGCAGCCGGTGGAAGCGCGCACACGAGCGTTGAAATGCGCTACGAGGATGAAAACATCTGGCTGACGCAGAAGATGATGGCCGCCTTGTACGATGAGCGCGACACTTCTCACGACACGTTGTCGCGAGGCTGTTCCCTCGCCGCCTCCGAATAGGTTCTCGCGACATTTCTCGCGACAATGTGTCGTGAGCGTCGGCACCCCGATTGCGATGATCCCGACAACATCCCGACCAAAGGGGTGGGGATCATTGGCCGCAATTGGCTTCAAGACGGGCATCGCGACGTCCATCACGACATCGTGTTGCTATTGCAAGAAAACCGCCTTCTAGGACTGATCTTATTAAATAGCAAATCCTCTGAACCCAGGTCAGGACATCGGAAACCTTTTAATATCAGGTGCTTGCTTATTTAAGCCCATTTTACACCCTCGCCGAATCCATCATCGAAGACGCCGTCCATACGTGGTTTTTTTGGGGCTGGGTTCTGCGGTGGGGCATGATCGCATAAGCGAAGGTTCGGCCGCCGGTGTGATTCCTAGCCCCATGCCCCTTATCCATGACGTACAAGGAGCCGGTAACTACGAACTGGTCTGCGACGCTCGGATCAGACCGTTATCCCGTAGGTTTGAACAACTCATACGCAATGTCATGACGCGATGAATACAAAGAAACCAAAGGGCGATAAACGCTCCGGAACAACGACCGAAGTCGCACTTGTTCGGTCTTCGGCCGCGGAGTATCTGACGTTTGTGACGGCCGGTGGAGGCTCGGACTCGAGCGTGGAGATGCGCTACGAGGATGAGAATATCTGGCTGACGCAGAAAATGATGGCCGCCCTGTACGATGTCTCGGTACCGGCAATCAACCAGCACCTGAAGCGGATCTTCAGCGATAACGAGCTGGATGAGCAGTCAGTTGTTAAGCATTACTTAATAACTGCCGCAGACGGTAAGAACCAGCGGGCATATCCTTGTACCCTCAGAGGCCCCCTTGCCATCACCACCTATGCGCGGACATACTTGGGCTTACTAGCCGCGCGCGGATAAGTTCGGTTTCGTATAGGTCGTAATACTTCGATCGCAAACTACCTTACACATGATTACGAAGAACCTCAAATGCAGGAAACGGCACTTGGAATGCATCTGCGCCGACAATGAGCCGAATAATGAGCATAAAACCGTCGCAACTGTTAAGCAGTGCTTAACAGTTGCCATGACAGATCCAGCATCGCTACCCCAGCTATGTCCCATTATAACCTGATATCTTCCTAAACACTAGACATCTTCCCATTCGAGTGATTGCTTAAGCCGTTCAAATACGATGAGTGGCTAACTTTAACGCTAAACCATGCCCCTTACCGAAGCAGATATTGAATCCATAGCCCTTGGCTGGTTTGCCGAGTGTGGCTATGCCGTGCTGCATGGACCCGATATCGCACCCAATATGGAGGGGGCTGAGCGATCCTCGTACGATGAGGTGGTGCTGGTTGGACGTCTGCGCTCGGCACTCTTGCGTTTGAATCCGGAACTGTCGGCTGAGGATTTGGATGAAACGGTGCGCAAGGTGCTGCGCTCGGATACGCCCGGTCTTGTGCAGTCGAACAGACGCTTTCACGCCATGCTGCGCGATGGGGTGGTGATAGAACGCAAACGCGACGATGGTACGATTGCCGGGACGAATGTGCGGCTGATCGATACCGACCTAATGGCAAATAACGACTTCGTGGTCGTCAACCAGTTTACCGTTATCGAAGCACGGAAGAACAGACGTCCGGATATCGTCGTGTTCGTGAATGGGCTGCCCCTTGCCGTGATCGAGCTTAAGAATCCGGCCGACGAGAACGCTACGATCTGGCGCGCGTACGACCAGCTGCAGACGTATAAAAGCGAGATCCCTTCACTCATGCGCTATAACGAGCTGCTTGTGATCTCCGACGGTACGGCCGCCCGTATCGGTTCGCTCACGGCCAACAAAGAGTGGTTCAAGGTGTGGCGCACGGTCGACGGTGCAACAGAACCCCCTTCAACAGCCCTTGAATTGGAAACGCTTGTCCGCGGTGTGTTCGAGAAGCGACGGTTTGTGGACCTTATGACGCATTTCGTGGCATTCGAAGAAGACACCGATAACGATCGTCTGCACAAGATCATTGCCGGCTATCATCAGTTTCATGCCGTGCATGCAGCCGTGGCCGAGACCGTTCGAGCCAGTGGCATGATGTGGACTGCGCGCGACAATATCGGGACGTACTACGCACGTCCAAGAGCCGATGGGAAACCCGGCGACCGTCGCATCGGTGTGGTATGGCACACACAAGGGTCAGGAAAGAGCTTTACCATGCTCTTCTTTGCCGCCCTGGTGGCTCGCACGCCACAAATGCATAATCCAACCATTGTGGTGCTGACCGATCGTAATGATCTTGATGATCAATTGTTTGGTCAGTTTCAACGATGTCATGAATTGCTTGGACAACTTCCGCAACAGGCCGCATCGGTGAGCGATCTGCGCATACGGTTGCAAGTGGCCAGCGGTGGCGTGGTGTTTACGACCATTCAAAAATTCAATGCCGGCGAGAAGGGGGCAAGGATGCCCCTGCTGTCAGACCGTCCGAACATCGTCGTCGTGGCCGACGAGGCCCACCGATCGCAGTACGATCTGATCGACGGCTTCGCCCGTAACCTGCGTGATGCTCTGCCCAACGCCTCGTTCATCGGCTTTACGGGTACGCCTATCGAGACAACGGATGCCAACACGCGAATAATCTTTGGTGACTATATCAGTGTGTACGATATCCAACGCGCCGTTGCCGATAATGCCACCGTACCGATCTACTACGAAAGCCGCATTGCCAAGCTGAAGCTGAACGAGCAGATCCTGCCGCAACTTGATGACGAGTTCGAAGAGATCACCGAGAGCGAAGAGGCCGACGATAAGGAACGGCTCAAGACCAAGTGGGCCGCGCTGGAGGCACTGGTGGGTGACCCCGATAGGATTGCCGTTATCGCGCGTGACCTTGTGGGACATATCGAGGACCGAAGGAATGCGATCAACGGCAAGGCCATGATTGTGTGCATGAGCCGGCGCATCTGCGTAGACATGTACGAAGCCATCCTTGCGCTACGTCCGGACTGGAAGGACCAAGTGCGCGTGGTGATGACCGGCAGCGCCGACGACGGTCCGGAGTGGCAGCAGCACATCGGTACCAAGCAGAGCCGACGTGAGCTTGCAAACCAGTTCAAAGACCCCAACGACCCCTTCCAGATCGTGATTGTGCGCGACATGTGGCTGACGGGCTTTGACGCCCCCTGCCTGAGCACGATGTACGTCGACAAGCCCATGCAGGGACACGGCCTGATGCAGGCCATTGCCCGCGTCAACCGCGTCTTCCGCGACAAGCCCGGCGGACTTATCGTTGATTACCTTGGCTTGGCCGATAGTTTGAAGCGTGCCATGGCCACCTACACCGAGAGTGGGGGTAGGGGAAAGACCAACGAAGACACGGCGACGGCTATCGCCATTCTGCTGGAGAAGTACGACATCGCCTGTGGCATCATGCATGGCTTTGATTGGAGTGCATGGAAAGGCAACGATGCCAACGCGCGACTTGCCCTATTGCCCCCTGCCAAGGAGCACGTGGTGCTGCAGGAGAATGGGCGCAGCCGTTTCCGATCCGTCATGACCGACATCAAGCGCGCCTATGCATTGTGCTCATCGAGTAGCGAAGCAAAGGCCATTCTTGACGACATAAGCTTCTTCGAATCCGTCAGTGCCACCATGGGGAAGGATCGCGACAACAAATCGTACGATCCCGACCGCGTCGATGCCGCCATTCGTCAACTCGTAGACAAAGCCATCATCGCCGAAGACGGCGTCATCGACGTCTTTACGGCCGCAGGTCTCAAGAAGCCGGACATCAGCATCTTGTCCGACCAGTTCCTGGCCGAGATCCGGGGCCTAAAGCACAAGAACGTCGCGGCCGAGCTTTTGCAGCAGCTCCTGCAGGACGAGATACGTACGAGTCTGCGCAGCAACATTGTCGAGTCGAAAAAGTTCTCGGACATGCTCCAGCAAACGCTCAACCGCTACCACAACCGTGCCATCGAAACACAAGAAGTTATCGAGGAGCTCATTCGGGTAGCTACCGAGATCCGACAGGCCATTGGAAGGGGCGAGGATCTGGGCCTGAATAACGATGAACTGGCCTTTTACGACGCCCTTGCGGACAACGACAGTGCGCGTATTGTAATGGGCGACGACAAACTCAAGCTCATTGCCACGGAACTTGTCAAGACCGTCCGTCAAAGCGTCACCATCGACTGGCACCTGCGCGAGCAGGCACGGTCAAGCATCCGCGTCATCATCAAGCGCATCCTGCGCAAGCATGGCTATCCGCCCGACCTAACCACCGACGCAGCCCAGCTCGTGCTTCAGCAAGCCGAAGCTTTGTGCGAGGAATGGGTGTGAAACGATGGCGACCACGTTGGGTCACCGGCGACCACGTTGGGTCGCCCCTACGCTGACCTTCGCTGCCGCGTCCTTCGCGGTGGCGCGTAACTCGTCGATGCTGGCGTCAGGAGCGCCGTAGGCAAGAGCAACGCCCATACGACGGTACTTCCGCGTTGTGGGTTTGCCAAAGATGCGTACTTCGACCCTGGGTGTCTGCAGTGCCCCTTCCACACCCGTAATGATAGGGGGCAGTGGACTGGCCTCGGAAGCCAGAATGACGGCCGAGGCGCCGGCGCGGTCAAGGACGATGCAGGGAATGGGATAGCCAAGGACGGCGCGGGCGTGCAATTCGAATTCGCTGAGGTTGGTGGTGCGGGCAAGGGTGACCATGCCGGTGTCGTGCGGACGCGGCGAGAGTTCGCTGAAATACACGTCGTCTGCCGTGATGAAGAATTCTACGCCCCAGATGCCCTGACCGGTGAGGGCAGCAGTGACCTTGTCGGCCATGGTCTGCGCCTTGGCCAATAACTCCGGTTTGATGTGATGCGGCATCCACGATTCCATGTAGTCGCCACGCTCCTGACGATGGCCGATGGGGGGACAGAAGAGCGTTGGACCGTCTTGCTGGGTGACCGTAAGCAGGGTGATCTCGCTTTCGAAGGCGATAAACTCTTCTACAATGACCTCGCGCAGGTCGCCTCGCGAGCCCTCCAGGGCATACGTCCAGGCCCGCTCGACGTCGTCGGCATGTTTGACGGTGGACTGACCCTTGCCGCTGCTTGACATGAGTGGTTTGACGACACACGGAATACCAATGTCGGCCACAGCCGCAGTAAACTCCTCAAGCGTCGTGGCATAGGCATAACGCGCCGTCTTGAGTCCGAGCTCTTTCGACGCCAGGTCTCTGATGGCCTTGCGGTTCATGGTCATGTTGGCCGCCCGCGCACTCGGCACCACATGGATGCCTTGCTCCTCATAGGTAAAAAGCCGCTCCGTCCGGATGGCCTCGATCTCCGGCACAATGATGTCCGGTCGCACATCGCTCACCACGGCATCCAGCTCGGCACCGTTGAGCATGTCGACCACACGCCGATCATCCGCCACCTGCATCGCAGGCGCATCGTTGTAGGAATCCACGGCCGTCACCTTGTGACCGTACCGTTTCACAGCGATCACGAACTCCTTACCGAGTTCGCCGGAGCCAAGCAAAAGGATGTGCTTCATGCCACAAAACTACGTCAGCATGAGAAACGAAGGGAAAGGGGACGGCCAGCGTTCGTATCGATCGCGATCGTTCGTGCGTGAGCCCACGCTAAAGCGTGGGTCTATTCCGATCGTCCATCCGTGAGCTGGCTCCTCTTCTCCGGCCGCAGGCGGGAGAAGGGGCCGGGGGACGAGGGAAGGCCCTTTCGCCCTTATCCTCACCCGCCATTCGCATCCACGTCGATCGTGACGCGGACGCTGGCGTGGGCGTATTGGGCGTCATAGGCCTGGAGGGCGGCGCGGAGGACGTCGCGGACACGGCCGCCGCCGGGGTCGACGGACTTATGGCCCTTGATGACGATGATGCGACGGTAGCGGTTACGCAGACGGGCTATCTGGGGGATGGCAACCGGAAGACGTACAAAGGCGGCGTCACGCTCGGGGATCAGACGCTCCAGGATGCGTGCGTGATGGTCGACCGTTGCTTCGTCAAGACTGCTAACCTCGATGACGATGAAGCGCTCGTACGGAGGGTACTGGGCCTCGCGACGCTGCCGTAACTCGTCGTCGATCCATGCCCCTACCATGCCCTGATGGGCGGCGGTGATGGCAGCATGAGTGGGTGACGAGGTCTGAATGACGACTTCGCCCGGTGCGTCGCCGGTGCGGCCTGCACGGCCGGATACCTGGACGATGAGCTGGACGGTGCGCTCGGCAGCGCGGAAGTCGCTCTGATGCAACGAAAGGTCGGCATTCAGGATGCCGACGAGCGTAACACGACCAATGTCAAGGCCCTTGGCGATCATCTGCGTGCCCACAAGGACGTCGATGTCGCCCGATGCAAAGCGCTCAAGCAGTTTACGATGAGCGCCCTTGCGTGAGGTGGTGTCGGCATCCATTCGCTCCACGACGGCGCTTATGCCGCGCTCCGTGAGCCACGTCTGCAGGTCTTCTTCCACACGCTGGGTGCCCGTTCCAACGTCGTGCATGGTGGTTCCACCGCACGTGGTACACATGGTGCGTGCGGGCTCGATGTAGTTGCAGTAGTGACATCGCAGCGCATTGGCGTGCTTGTGCCAGGTAAGGTTGACGTCGCAGTGCTGACACATGGGCACGTCGCCGCAGTCGGCACATTGCAGCTGCGCCGCAAATCCACGACGGTTCAGGAACAGCATCGTGCCCTGACGTCGGGTAACACGGTCGGCAATGGCATCAAGCAGCGGCTGCGAAAACAGCCCCACAACCCGCTGCAGCTTCCGCTCCTCGCGCATGTCCACGATACGAATGGCCGGCAGCACCGCATGGTCTGCACGCTGCTGCAGCCGCACATGACGGTAGCGGCCACGCTGTGCATTCAGGAGCGTTTCCAAACTTGGTGTGGCAGAGCCCAGCACGATGGGACACTGCTCATACACGGCCCGCATGATGGCCGCATCACGTCCATGGTACCGTGGTGCCGGATCGTCCTGCTTGTAGGACGGCTCGTGCTCTTCGTCAACAATGATGATGCCCACATCAGATAATGGGGCAAAGAGTGCCGATCGGGGTCCGATGACGATGCCCTTTGCGCCGGTTCTGATGGCGCGCCAGGTGTCCACACGTTCACCGACGCTCATGCGGCTGTGCAACAGCGCTACGCGCTCGCCAAACGTCCGACGGAACCGGTCGCTCAACTGCGGCGTCAGCGCGATCTCCGGCACCAGCACCAGGGCCGTCCGTCCGGCCTCCAGCACACGGTGCAGCAGATGCAGATAGACAAGGGTCTTGCCCGATCCGGTGACGCCTTCCAAGAGGGTGACGGCGCTGCCCTGCAGGTCAACGGCGTCGATGGCGGCGCGCTGCTCGTCCGTTAGCGGCAGCTCGAGCTCGTCACGCGTAGCGAGTGACGTTCCACCGTGATGCGCTTCGCGCGAGACTTCGACGTCGATGACGTCGGCATAGCCCTTGCTGACAAGGGCGTCGACGACACCCGGTGATACGTGGAGTTGGTCGTTGAGGGTGGCCTTGAGCATCGGCGCTTCGCCGCGAGCATGCATCAGGTAAAGCTGACCGAGTACGGCTGACTGCTTGGGGGCACGTCGGTCCAATTCCTCTAGGGCGGCACGCAGTGCCACGTCGTTCTGCGCAAGAGCCTCGCTTATTCGCACGGCCTGCCGCGTTCGCGGTCCGGCCTCGCGCTCCAGGTCCGTTGTCACACTGATGATGCCTGCACGCTGCAGGGCATCCAATTGGTCGGCCACGCCCGACGTGTCAAGCTGCTGCTCGAGCCAGGCCACCGTCACGTGACCCTTGTGCGACTGCAGTGCTTCGAGCAGGGCCGCGCGCTTTGGCGCGCGACGCTCCATAGCGGCGAAGGCCTCGGGTGAGGGCATCTGGACGAGTGACACGCGCATGACGCCCTCGGGCGTAAGCCCGGTAGGCAGGGCAGCATGCAGCACTTCGCCCACCGTACACATGTAGTAGTCCGCCATCCATCGCGCAAGCGCCAGCGTCGCCTCCGAAAAGGCCGGCTCATCGTCCAGCACTTCAATGATGGACTTCGCTCCGGGCACGGCCTCGGTCACCACATCGACCACCGTACCTGTGAGCACACGACGTCCCAACGGCACCATCACACGACAGCCGGGTCTGGGTACGCCATGCTCATCGCCAACGAGATACGTCAGCGGCGCAAGACGCGGAACAGGGAGGGCAACAGCAACAAACACGGTCCGAATCTACGCAGAACGGCCGCATGTGCAGGAGACGGTGTCTGCACAATAAAACCCCGTGCTGTTCGACGTTTTCGCGTTCCAAACACGGTGTTTTGTAAACCTTCCATGGTGATGAACGTGGCTTCGACGCTCAAGCGTGTGATGGCTGCCGTGATGCTGGCCTTGGCATCGCATCCGCTGGCAGCATGCAGTCCTGCCGACGAACCGGCGGGAGCGCCGGTCTATACCGAGTCCAGGGCGGCGCAGGGGCAGGATGTAGGAGCATCCCGACAGAATGCGATCACCAAGGCCGTCAAGGTCTGCTCGCCGGCCATCGTCGGCATCAACGTGACCGAAGTGCGCGAAGAGGTCTATCGCGATCCGTTCGATGCGTTCGGCGATCCGTTCTTCGAGCAGTTCTTCGGACGTCGCCAGCAGCGCACCTACAAACGACAGTACGAAGTACGCGGCCTGGGATCGGGCTTCCTGATCTCGCCCGATGGCTACATCATCACGAACGATCACGTGGCCGGTAACGCGTCCAAGATCGTCGTCACGCTTACCAACGGCGAGAAGTTTGATGCCGAGATCATCGGCACCGACCCCACGACGGACGTGGCCCTGCTGAAGATCAAGGGCGATGACTTCCCATACCTGAAGCTGGCCAACAGCGATGACGTGATCGTCGGCGAATGGTCCATCGCCTTCGGTAATCCTTTCGGTCTGTTCGATATGAATGCCAAGCCCACGGTGACCGTTGGTGTGGTGTCGAACACCGAGGTGGACTTCACGCAGCCCGATGAACGCATCGAGCGCGTCTATCGCGGCATGATCCAGACCGATGCGGCCATCTCGTCCGGCAACTCCGGCGGCCCCCTCGTGAATGCCAACGGTGACGTGATCGGCGTGAATACCGTGATCTATTCCACCGCAAACTCCTATCGCGGCGCCGGCTCCATCGGCATCGGCTTTGCCATTCCCATCAACCGCGTGAAGAAGATCGTGGACCGGCTCAAGAAGGGTACGATCGACCGGGACTTCTGGACGGGGATGACCGTGCGCCCGATCGATGAGCAGTCGGCAGCGTACTTCCGCCTCAAGAAGACCGAAGGGGTGATGGTCGAACAGGTCTATGCCGATTCGCCGGCCGAGGTTGCCGGTATCGAGCCGGGTGACGTGATCGTGCGTATCGACGGACATCCCATTCTGCGCGACGAGGATGTGAATGTGGCCATCCTTGATGGCGAGGTCGGCGCAAAGCTGTCCGTGACGCTCATGCGCGGTGACACCGAAAAAGAAGTTACCTTGAAGCTCCGACAACGTCCACGGAGCGGTCGTGCTCGAAACTAAGAGCGTCCTTCGCGCTGAAGGTCTGCGCAAAGTCTATAAACAACGCGTCGTCGTCAAAGGCAGCACCCTGGCCGTCAACCAGGGCGAGGTCGTTGGCCTCCTGGGTCCCAACGGGGCAGGGAAGACGACAACGTTTTACATGATCGTAGGCATGGTGCCGCCCGACAAGGGAAGAGTGTATCTCGACGATCAGGACATCACAACGATGGCCATGTATCGCCGTGCCCGCAATGGTATCGCCTACCTGCCGCAGGAGCCGTGCATCTTTCGCCGACTGAGCGTGGAACAGAATATCATGGCCGTCCTCCAGCTCACGTCCATGACGTCCGCCCAGCGCCAGGAACGCCTTGAATTGCTGCTCGACGAGTTCAGCATCGGTCACATCCGCACAAGCAAAGGCTACATGCTCTCCGGCGGCGAACGACGTCGCTGCGAGATCGCCCGCGCCATCGCCACCGACCCCAAGTTCATCCTGCTGGACGAGCCCTTTGCCGGCATCGATCCGTTGGCCGTCGAAGACATCATGCAGATCGTCGGACGCCTGAAGCAAAAGGGCATCGGCGTGCTGATTACGGACCACAATGTGCACGAGACGTTGTCCATTACGGACCGAGCCTATATCCTGATCGACGGCTCGATGTTCGTCAGCGGTACCGCCGAAGAGATCGCCTCGAACGAGGAAGTGCGCAAACGCTACCTGGGCGAGACCTTCTCGCTGGAGCGGTATTGAGCGATCGCTATTGAGCTAGGCTCTCGAGCAAGCACTAAAGCTTGTATTCCACCTGCATGGTGATGGACCGCGTCGGTCCAAGGTTGCCCATGACTTCCGTGTAGTAATAGTCCGCCAGATTACGACCGATGACGGAAGCGGTAAGGGGCACGGCCTCACCGATGAGCGTACGGAGGTTAGCGATGATGCGGGCATCGACGATGTGCACCGGTACGCGTGCGTCGTAGTCGATCACCACGTTGAGTTCGTCGATGCGTTGCACTCTGTCGGTATAGCGATACTCTGCCTGCACGGTAAGACCGTCGATGACGTCCCACGAGCCGCGTGAATACCATATCACGCTGTTGCGATACTTCAGGATGGTGTCGGCCAGCAGGTCGCGCGGCTGCATCAGCGTAAGCCCCGTCTCGAAGCCCAGTCCGCGCGCCAGATAGCCGCGCAACGTCAGCTCGGCGCCCAGCACGCGTGCCCGCGTGACGTTCTGGAACTGGATGGTCCCTGCGGGCAAGAACGTCGGCTCGATCATGTCGAACAGCTCGTTGTTGAACACCGCCCCATCGATCTCCATG
>JAULYI010000192.1:0-16271 GCA_032117915.1 Kapaibacterium sp. (SeqCode)
GGCTGTGGCAGAGTGACCGGTTTTGGGAGCATGGTCACCGCTTGCTTGCAAGTGTTGTTGGACTGATCACGGTCATCCTTGGTCTGGGCGTGTACCGTTCCGTAGCCAAGGAGCATCGACCATCAAAGGGTATCCTGGCGACGCTTGCCGTTATCCTTGGCATGATCGCCACGGCCATCGTGGGCATGCATTCCATGCCCGGTGGGATCATGGAAGGGTTTATGATCCTTCTGGCCGGCCTCCTGATCGCGTTCGTCATCAGGGCTCTCAGGTCAAGGGGTGATGCGCGACTGATGTGGCTCGCCATGTCGGCGTTTCTGGGCGTTTGTCTGCAAGGTGCGTTTGGAGGGTACACGGTACGAAACAACCTGCCAGACTGGACCAGTACGACGCACGGTATGCTTGCCCAGATGTTCTTCATGATGGTCATCGGCCTGATAATGCTTACCTCGCGGCAGTGGCGAACGTCTTCGAAGACTGTGATATCGCAGGGGAGTGCTTTACGCGGAGTTGTCGTTACAACGTGGGCCTTCACGTTGGTTCAGTTCTTTCTTGGAGCGCTCACCCGACACACGGATGCCTGGGGCGTTAGTGTGAGCTGGCCTTATTGGGATGAATCAGCATTCTTCCCCGGCGCCCATCTTTTGCATTACGCGCAGGTTGTCATTCATCTCCTGCACAGAACGTTTGCCTACGTCGTTGCTCTGATGGTTCTCGCACAGTGGGTCATGGTTCTGCGCAGGCGTGGCGATCTCCGTGCTCTTGTCGTACCGACGAGTATCAATGCGCTGCTCGTTGTCGTGCAGATACTCCTTGGTGTGATGATCCTCTGGACTGCGCGAGGGGAGTTTGCCACTACAGCGCACGTAGCCACGGGTGTGAGCATCATGCTGCTCAATACGATCACCATGTTCCAGACGGTCCGCCTCTACACCGTCGGTGTCGGAGAAAGCGCTACTGGTGGAATCGTGGCTGGAAGGGGAGTCCAATAACAGTGGCATCGCACGACATCGACATCGCCATATCTGCAGACGGACAAGCGTCCGTCGAGGCTGTGCGTCCGAGCGTGGTTCGTGACTACTATGAGCTCACGAAGCCCGGCATCAGCCAGATGGTGGCCATGACGACACTTGCGGGATATTACCTGGCCATCCAGCAAGACCTCTCGGTCTATCTCGCGTCGGCCTCGTCGTGGTTTCATGTACTGTTGACCATGGCAGGCACGATCAGCATCAGTTCCGGTAGTTGCGTCGTGAACCACATTCTTGAGCGTCATGACGATGCCAGAATGAAGCGCACCGCAACGCGTCCGATTCCCGCAGGACGGATCACTGCGTCGAGTGCATGGTTCTTCGGCATTGTGCTGACGATCGTCGGCATTGGCCTACTCTTGGCAACGAATGGTCTGACGGTCGCACTGGCCGCCATCACATGGTTGACATACGTCGTTGTGTACACACCGCTCAAGAAGCGCAGCACACTGGCGTTGTACCTGGGTGGCATTCCGGGCGCATTGCCATTCGCCGGTGGTTGGACCGCCGTTCGAGGAACGATGGATATCGAGGCTTGGGCGCTTTTTGCCATCCTCTTTTTCTGGCAGATCCCGCATTTCCTTGCGCTTTCATGGATGTACCGACAGGACTACGCCTCAGGCGGATTTGTCATGCATGCCGTGGAAGATGCCGAAGGCCGCTCTGTTGGAGTGCAGATGATCGTCACGAGTGCCCTCACCATGGCTGCCTGCGTCATGCCGGCGATCATTGGCACGACGGGTTACCTCTATGGAATCGTCGCACTGCTTGGTGGAGCTTGGCTGGTTTTGGAAAGCGTGCGATTCTATGTTGACCGTCAGACAGCTACTGCGCGTCGCGTCCTGTTAACATCGTACGCCGTGCTCATGGGTGTCGTCTTCCTGATGTTTCTTGACAAACACTAACAACGCAATCAACTCTCATTCACAGGTATCGCTATGTCAGCAGGTCTAAGCCTCGCCCATGAACCGGTCACCAAGATTCCCAGCGGAAAGCTCGCCATGTGGGCCTTTCTGGGATCCGAGCTCATGTTTTTTACGGGCTTTTTTGGCGCATTCATCGTGTTGCGTAACGCCAACTACGACATGTTCGGTGAAGGGTCGTCGCACCTCAATGTATGGCTCGCCTTGGTCAACACGTTCTTCCTTATTGGCAGTTCGCTGACGATGGCGTTGTGCATTCACAATGCTGAACAGGGTAATCGTGGAAAGCAGCAGCTGTTCCTTGGGTTGACGCTTGTGGGTGCACTGGGCTTTCTTGTTGTGAAGTCCATTGAGTACAGCGACAAGTGGGCGCACGGCTACTTCCCGACGCAGGATCATCATACCCTGTTCTACAGCTTTTACTTCATCATGACCGGCTTCCATGCCATGCACGTTATTGCAGGCATCATTCCGATGCTCTTCATGTGGATCCGTGGATTCTCATCGGAGGGCTATCAGCATCCTGGTCGCCTTGAAGCGCTTGGCTTGTACTGGCACTTCGTCGATCTCATGTGGATCTTCATCTTCCCGGCATTGTACCTGATGATCCCGTATCACGGTGCAGCCGGTGGCCATTAATCTGCAATTGAACCTTTAGGGAACTGACTCATGGCACATGGAAACGATCACGGTCACGGTAATGTGATCAAGGAATACATGAAGGTGTTCTGGACTCTCTGCGGATTAACGGCGTTGACCGTGATCGCTGCAAAGGTCCACTTCCCATTGTCTTGGGGTACACCTGGCGACATCTTGCACGTCACGATCGGTATCATGATCGCTGTTGTCAAGGTGATTGCTGTGATGTACATCTTCATGCATTTAAAATTTGAAAACCCGATCATACGGGCCTTCGCGTACATTCCGACCTTCCTTTTCTTGGTGTTGACGTTCGCGTTGAACTTCCTGGAAACGTGGGATTACACGTACGTGATGGTGCCATGATTGGAAAGGCAGTCAGTTGTTTGTTGATGGTACTTCTTGTCATGGCTTGCACCGAGCAGGCGGAGCAGGAGGTGGCCAATGGTCAGCAGGGAATGGCTTCGTTTGATCGTCCGGCACCGGTTGTGACCGGTACAGATCAGGATGGGAAGACCTTCTCGACCACGGCTCTCAACGGCAGCTACTGGTTGGCCTCGTTCATGTTTACGACGTGTCAAACGGTCTGTCCGGCTCTGAACAGCGTACAGGCTGATCTGGCGAACGCCTACGCATCGAAAGGGCTGCGCTTTGTCTCGATCAGCACGGATCCGACCAATGACACGCCAGAGGCGCTCCGTGCATACGCGGCTCGCTATGGTGCAACTCCCGGAAGGTGGTGGATGCTAACGATGCCGATCGATACCGTGATGAGCGTAGCAACAACGGGATTCGCCGTCATGGCGCCTGAGACACCGGACATGCACAGTACCCGCTTTGTGCTGGTTGATAGGAATCAGCGGATACGCGACTATTTTGACAGCGCCGACTCGTCCGAGGTCGTGCGATTGAAGCGAACGCTCGACAGCTTACTCAACGAATGATCTCAACTATGCTCGATCAACTACCGGCCATCAATGCATCGCTTAATGCCGTCAGCACCATTCTGCTGTTGAACGGCCTGCGACACATCAAGGCGAAGCGTATTGAGCAGCATCGCACGATGATGTTGACGGCATTTGCCGTGTCCATTGTGTTCCTGTTGTGCTACTTGCTACACAAGTGGCATCTCTATACGACCACAGGGTCGTTTAACACGACGTTCCAAGGACAGGGGATGTGGCGAACGATCTACTTCGTCATTCTCATCACGCATGTGACGCTTGCAGCATCCGTACCGGTCCTTGCGTCGGTCACGCTGTTCCGCGGTCTCAAGATGCGCGTCGAGCGTCACCGTGCTATCGCACGTGTGACCTTTCCGATCTGGCTCTACGTCTCTGTCACCGGTGTAGTTGTGTACTTCATGCTCTATCGGTGGTTCGCATGAAAACGATCTCCAGCGTCATCGCAACCTTCATGCTGGCCGCAGTTCGCGTGCTGGCATGTCCCTCCTGCTCAGACAATTTCACAAAGAACGGCCCCAATGCAGGACTGGGCGAAAGCTACTCTTGGTCGGTGCTGTTCTTGCTGGGTGTTCCAATCACTATCGTTGGTGTGTTTGTCGTCTTCCTCGTTCGTCGCATGCGCGGCATGCGGTAAGGTTGACGTGGACAACTATACCCTCGGTTACGTTGGACGACAGGCCTCTTTTTTGGATATTTGCCCGTCTTTTTTTCAAGGGTGGTGAATGTTTTCACGCCGGTTCGACATGGGAGTGAAGATTGGTGGCGCGGTTGCCGGTGCAACTGTGCTTTGCATCTTCCTCGTCATTTTCTTCGGAGTTCGAAACACCGTCGCCGATGTCGGTTATCGACCCGAGCAACCTGTTCCGTTCTCGCACAAGTTGCATGCAGGGGAGCTGAATATCAGCTGCCAGTACTGTCATGCCGGTGTTGAGAATAGTGCGCACTCTCCGGTGCCAACGACGCAAACCTGTATGAACTGTCATACTGCCGTGTTGCCGGAGAGCCCCAAGCTGCAGCTCGTACGCGACAGCTACGAGAAGGGGACGCCGATCGAGTGGATCCGCATCCACAAGGTCCCGGACTATGCGCACTTCAACCATTCGCGTCACATCCGCGCACAGATCGACTGCAAGAGCTGTCATGGCCCTATCGAGGAGATGGGCGTCGTATCGCAGATCAAGCCGTTGGCCATGGGCTGGTGTTTGGACTGCCATCGGAATCCCGAGGCCAACATCGTTGGTGCACGTCCGATCTCCGGCGTGTTCACGGGACAGATGCACAAGGTCAAGGACCTGATGGATAGCACGTACCTCTACAAGCCAATTGCGGCACAGGTTGCGAGCAAGAGTGAGCTGCGTGACATCGTTACGCCAAGCTATGGCCAGAAGGAGTCGCCGTTGCCGAAGTATCATGTTGACGGCATTCCGCATCCGAAGAAGGCAGGAACGGGCCCCGAGAACTGCTCGGCCTGTCACTATTGATCAGCCGGATCATTCCACGAGATACCAACCGAAGGTTCACGTATGTCAGATCGTTCGCAACAACATTCGAACGTGACCACCTGGAAGAGCATTGAACAGCTTGCCGGCGGTGCCAACGCACTGCCGCAGGGAGAGTTCTCGGGTGACGTAACATCAGCGCCTGCGTTCGACAGTACGGTCAGCCGTCGCGGCTTTATGGCTCTTGTCTCTGCTTCGATGGCTCTTACGGCTACGGCCTGCCGTCGACCCCTGCAGAAGCTGGTGCCGGCCGTGAAGTCAGCGCAGACCGTCACGCCGGGATTGCCGCTTGACTATGCAACAGTCTATGCGCAGCGTAACGTTGCGTATGGATCGCTTGTGAAAAGCCGCGAAGGGCGTCCCATCAAGGTGAAGGGTAATGAACTGCATCCGAGCAATTGCGGAACCGCATCCTCGGAAATGCAGGCATCGTTGCTTTCGCTGTACGATCCGGACCGCATCCGCCGCCCGCGCGTCAACAAGGGAGCGACATCATATGATGTTGCTGTGACGACCATCGCCAACGCCGTGAACGAAGCCCAGGCTGCCGGCAAGAAGGCCGTCGTTATTGTTGATGAGCATTGTTCACCATCGTTTGCATCGCTCGTTGCCGACATCAGCACGGCCGTGCCTGCACTATCGTTTGTCACTGTGCCTCCGATCATTGCCGACGGAGCTGCAATGGCGAACGGCGCGCTGCTCGGTATTGACGGTGAAGTTGTTCCGGACCTCGGCAAGGCCACCGTGATCGTGAGTGTCGATCATGACTTCCTTGGTACGGACAAGCTTGCCGTACATCATACGGGCCGATATGCGGCACGTCGCACGCCTTCGCTTGCCACGCCCGATATGTCCAAGGTCATCGTTGCGGAAGCCGGCTACTCCTTGACCGGGTCGAACGCCGATATTCGTGTGAAGCTGCACCCGTCGCAGTTTGAGGCATTCCTTGCCGTGATCGAAAAGACTGTTGGCGTTTCGACGCCGCTTGGCTCCGGCCTCGTGGGATCTGCCGATGCTGCCACTACGGCTGCTGCCGAGTCTGCCGCAGCTGCATTGAAGCAAGCTGGTGCCCAGGGAGTCGTTCTTGCCGGACGTCACCTGTCGGCCAAGGCCAATGCCATGGCACTCAACATCAGCAATGCCCTTGGTGCCGTAGGCACAGGGAAGGCAATCGACCCCGCCAACGTCCTTCCGTACAGTGGTGCGAAGGGTGCTGCCGTGCGTGCTCTGATCGCCGACATGGAAGCTGGGAATGTCCACGCACTCGTCTTCGGCGACGTCAACCCCGAATACTCTGCAGATCGCGCGTTCCGCACGGCCATGGCGAAGGTGCCGTTCCTTGCAGCGATCAACCTCTACGAAGACGAAACGGCAAGTGCCCGCATCAGCAGCGTGAGCATTCCCGCGGCACACTGGCTTGAGAGCTGGGGAGATGCCGTGGCGTACGACGGAACGCGAACCATCCAGCAGCCGCTCATCGCCCCCTTGAACGAGGGAGTGCCTTCGCTGCAGGATACATTGATGAACGTTGCCAAGAAGGTCAACGGGGCGGCGTTCGGTGAGATGGCATCGTACTACGAATACGTTCGAGCGCGCTGGAATGCCGGAGCCGATGAAGCTGCTTGGAACAAGGCCCTGCAAGATGGCATTGTCAAGCCCGTTGCCGCTGCTGTTTCCGCAGCCGGGGTCAATGCTGCTGCAGGATCCGCGCTTCCCGGTGCGAGCATTGCGGCGGGTCGAGTACTCGTGACTACGCCGTCGCTGGCCTTGTACGACGGACGCTATGCCAATAACGGTTGGCTGCTTGAGCTGCCTGATCCTGTGACGAAGATCACGTGGGACAACGTTGCGCTCATGAGCCCTGCAATGGCGGTATCGCTTGGATTGGCCTCCAGCACTGCGCCGAAGGATGTCATCAAGGCCAACGAGCAGGTTATCGTCATCAGCACGGCTAACGGCTCTATCGAGCTTCCGGTTTGGGTTCAGGTTGGCATGGCCGACAATGTTATTGCCACACAGCTTGGATACGGTCACACCTTTGCTGCCGCCCAGAGCGCCGTTGGTTCCAACGCCTATGCTGTTGCAGCAAGTGGCAGTACCAATGGCTACGTTGCCATCAAGAACATTGAAGTTGTCGAAGGCAAGCGCCATCGCATTGCTACGACGCAGAACCATCACACGCTTGACGATGGTAATGGCGAACGTCCGGTAGCCAAGTGGGTAACGCTTGGCGACATGAAGACGAACAATCTTGCTTCGCTGGACACGCACTACATTGGAGCAAAGGACGGCGAAAAGGCCGGTCGTGCCCCTGTACCGCTGAGTATCACAGCTGACTATGAGTATAAGGGACACCGGTGGGGCATGGTCATCGACATGAGCTCCTGCACGGGATGCTCGTCATGTGTCGTAGCCTGCCAAAGCGAGAACAACATTCCGGTTGTTGGCAAGGACCAGGTCCTTCGCGGGCGCGAGATGCAGTGGATTCGTCTAGACAGATACTACGTTGGCGACATGGACAATCCGCAGTCGATCGTGGAGCCGATGCTGTGTCAGCATTGCGAGAACGCTCCCTGCGAGAACGTCTGTCCGGTTGCGGCCACGACGCACTCACCTGAAGGTCTCAACGAGATGACGTACAACCGTTGTGTGGGAACGCGCTACTGCCTGAACAACTGTCCGTACAAGGTCCGCCGTTTCAACTTCCTGAACTATCACACGGATCAGCGTTCGCCGCTTGACCTCGTCTTTAATCCTGATGTCACGAATCGTATGCGTGGTGTCATGGAGAAGTGTACGTTCTGCGTACAGCGTCTGCACGAAGCCAAGTATCACGCCAAGGATCAGGGTCGTGCCCGCATCAATGATGGGGAAGCAGTGACAGCCTGTCAGGAAGCATGTCCTGCAAGTGCCATCATCTTTGGCGACATGAACGATCCGAACAGCCGCGTATCCCAAATGCGCAGCCATGAGCGTAGCTTCACGGTCCTTGCGGAGCTGAACGTCCGTCCCGCGGTGACCTACCTTGCAAAGGTGCAGAATGCCCCTGCAAGGCCGGCCAAGGATGGCCATCATTAATGATCGACAGTAACGAGCAACCACCAAGAACAGTATCATCATGATGCACGAACAAGAGCCGGTCCGCGAGTCGCTCGTCCTGGGAAATCCCTCGATGCGCGACGTCACGGCACGTATCGCAAGCATCGTTGAGTCGAAGATCTCACTCAAGTATCTCCTGACCCTCGGCTTCACGGCAACGATGGCAGGGTGGGGTCTCTTCGCACTCTATTACACCATTACCACGGGTATCGGAGCGTGGGGTCTAAACAATCCCATCGGATGGGGTTGGGACATCACCAACTTCGTGTTCTGGATCGGTATCGGCCACGCCGGTACGCTGATCTCGGCTATCCTCTTCCTGTGGCGCCAGAAGTGGCGTACGGCGATCAACCGTTCGGCCGAGGCCATGACGATCTTCGCCGTGATCTGCGCGTTAACGATGGTGTTGTCCCACACGGGACGTCCTTGGCTGTTCTACTGGCTGCTGCCGTATCCGAACCAGATGCAGATGTGGATCAACTTCCGCTCTCCGCTGGCCTGGGACGTGTTTGCCGTGAATACCTACTTCGCCGTTTCTGCGCTATTCTGGTTCGTGGGCCTCATTCCTGACCTTGCCACACTGCGCAACTATGTTCGCAGTGAAGTTGCCAAGAAGGTTTACGGCGTGCTGTCGCTGGGGTGGACGGGGTCGACACGTCACTGGCATCACTACGAGATCGCCTACTTGATCTTGGCTGGTATTTCGACACCGCTCGTGTTGTCCGTGCACTCCGTCGTTTCGTTTGACTTTACGGTTGGTATCCTTCCGGGATGGCACACGACCATCTTCCCGCCGTACTTCGTTGCCGGCGCCATCTTCTCCGGTTTCGCCATGGTTATGACGCTCCTCGTTATTGCCCGTGAGATCCTGGATCTGAAGCAGTTCATCACGCTCAAGCACCTTGAGAACATGAACAAGATCATGCTTGCTACGGGCATGATGGTTGGGTACGCCTACGGCATGGAGTTCTTTATCGCATGGTATTCAGGCAGCGACTGGGAAAACTGGATCTTCCAGAACCGCCTGTTCGGTGACTATGCCTGGGCATACTGGACCATGGTGACATGTAACGTTGTCTCACCGCAGGTCTACTGGTTCAAGAACCTTCGTCGAAACATTCCGTTGATGTTCGTCATCTCGATCTTCATCAACATCGGCATGTGGTTCGAGCGCTTTACGATTATTGCAACCACACTGCATCACGACTTCCTACCGGCATCGTGGGGTTATTACTCGCCCACGTGGGTTGAGATCTCGATCTTCATCGGAACATTTGGCATTTTCCTGACGCTCTTCCTGCTCTTCGCGAAGTTCGTCCCCGTGATTGCCATCGCCGAGGTCAAGTCGATCCTGCCCGGCGCTCAGCCTACGCATCACCACGGTCATGGTCATGATGATCATGCCGAGGCATCCTCCACGAAATCTGCAGAGGTACACTCATGAGTACCACGCCAATCGGTGTGATCGGAGAATTCACCGATCCCAACGTCATCACCCATGCAGCGCAGAAGATTGCCCATGCAGGGTATACGAAGTGGGACATTCATACGCCGTACCCTGTGCACGGCCTTGATAAGGCCATGGGTGTGAAGCGATCAATCTTGACGTATATCTCGTTTGCAGGTCTTTGCGGTGGTCTCAGCACGGCCCTAGGACTGCAGTTCTGGACGGGTGCCGTTGACTATCCGCTGAACATTGGTGGTAAAGGCTTCTTTGACTGGCAGTTTTCGATCCCGATCGACTTCGAACTTTCGATTCTGGGGACCGCCATTGCAACCGTGGTCGGCCTGTTCCACCTGTGCCGCTTACCCACATGGTATCACAAGTATCAGAACGACGCAAGCTTCGCCAAGGCAACGGATGACACCTTCGTGGTGACCATTGATGCCGACGACGACCGGTTTTCGGCAGAAGGTGCTCAGCAACTGCTGCGCAGCCTCGGAGCAGAGAACGTTCACCTCGTCACAGCTGACTGATCTAGAACCTAACGCGCCTGAATCGCGGACATAGCATGAACGCACCGAATCGCATCGCCCGCTTCCTATGGTTGACCCTTGCCGCAGCTACTGTGGTCTTTGTCGCCATGGTGCTCAGCGGTAACATCACCTGGTTCTCCACGGAGCGCCCCCTGGAGTTCCTAGACAACATGGATCACCAGTTCAAGGCCATCCCGCAGTCGGCCAACACCTTCTTTGCCGATCGTGCCAGCGTGCGACCGGCTGTCGAGGGTACCCTGGCACGCGGACAAGAGATCTATCCGCTGGGGCAGGGAGACATCGATAAAGCTGAAGTCGTCAACGTCAACCCGGGCGTACCTAAGTCGGACTTTGTGCTTGCGCGGGGACAGAATCGCTTCAACGTGTTCTGCTCTGCATGCCACGGCTACGATGCGCATAGCAATCCGCCGATGGTAAAGCGCGAGCGTTGGCTCGGAATTCCGAACCTTACGCGTCCGGAAACTGCTGCCCTGTCCGACGCTAGGATCTATCACATCATTTCGGCCGGACAGAATCTGATGCCGAGTTATGCTGACAAGATCTCGCCGACCGACCGCTGGGCGATCGTCTACTACCTGCGCACGCTGCAAGGCGTCGAAGGTGTTGCAAGCAATCCGACGGCCTCAACTCAACAAGCACAATGATCGGGATGTCAAGCATGTCACACGTGAACATTGGTTCAACGCCCTTTATTGCAAAGCTGCAGCGAAACGGAATGCTGCTTGCCGTCCTCGGTGCGCTTGGCATGGCTGCCGTTTATTTCACCGGCGGAGAACATGGTCTTGAGCGCCTGATGGCCGACTATCTCATCGGATTCTGGCTTATCACCGGTATCAGCGTGACGATGGTGTTCTTCTCGGCACTCCAGTACTTGGCCCGCGCCGGCTGGAGCTCCGGTATCCGTCGCATCGCCGAGAATTTCTCAGGCTTCATACCGTTCATTCTGATCGCTGCGATTCCGGTCGTCGTAAACCTGTTCTCGCATCATCACTCGATCTATGAGTGGACGCATGACAGTGCCGCAAC
The DNA here is from genome assembly GCA_032117915.1 of Kapaibacterium sp. (SeqCode). Classification (GTDB taxonomy): domain Bacteria; phylum Bacteroidota; class Ignavibacteria; order Kapaibacteriales; family Kapaibacteriaceae; genus ZLKRG46. The sequence goes on from JAULYI010000192.1 coordinate 11,181, forward strand.
CGACCCCATCATCATGAAGAAGGCTGCATACCTGAACGAGACGTTCTTCATCGTGCGTCTGGTCATTTACGGCCTTCTGTGGTTCGGCATGCTGCGCTTCGTGGTCGGTAACTCTGTGAAGCAGGACTCCTCGGCCGACGACATTACCCCTACGCGCAAGAATTGGAAGCGTGCAGCTCCGTGGGTTCTCGTGTACGCAGTGACGATCACGTTCTGCTCGTTTGACCTCCTCATGTCCCTCGAGCCGCATTGGTTCTCGACGATCTGGGGTGTCTATGCCTTTGCAGGCCACTTTGCGGCATCGCTCGCCATCATCACGCTGATGACCATCGCGCTTCGCAAGGCAGGCCACCTTGGGAAGTATGTCACTGACGAGCACTACCACGACCTTGGAAAGTTGATGTTCGCGTTCAGCGTGTTCTGGACGTACATCGCGTTCTCGCAGTACTTCATCATCTGGTATGCGAACCTGCCCGAGGAAACGATCTACTTCACCCATCGTTTGGCAAACGGCTGGGAGATCTTTGGCTTCGTCCTGATCATCACGCACTTTATCATGCCGTTCGCCTTGCTGCTCCGTCAGGACGTCAAGCGTAAGGTTACCATGCTGAAGATCGCTGCCTACGTGATCCTGATCTCGCACTTCATCGACATCATCTGGATCGTCATGCCGGCCGTTGGCAAGGTCATCAAGCACGAAGGCATCCTCTTCGGCTGGCAGGAATTCACTGGCGTGATCTTCTTTGCCGGCATCTTCTGCATCCTCGCCGCCCGCACGTATCAGAAGCGCTCTGCAGTGGCCGTGAACGACCCACTCGTCCACGAGTCGCTCGAGTACACGACCTGATTCTCAACGAAGTAACTGTTCACAGCCCCGTTCGGTACCATATCGGACGGGGCTGATTGTTGATACAAGGGGAAGGGGAACACACTCGCGTGCGTCATTGTTGCCCCCCACGTCAGCGCGACGAAGGCCATTGATGCCCGTTGCACCAAGTGCGAACCTCTACGCAATCCGAACGGCATCGCGTCCGTATCTTTGCCCTCTCACGATCGAACCACACAACCATCTTCATGTCCGTATGAACAAGCACACGTTTGACGTTGTCGTCATCGGCGGAGGCCCCGGAGGCTATCCTGCTGCCATTCGCGCTACGCAACTCGGAAAGTCCGTGGCCTGCGTCGAGCGGGACCGCCTTGGCGGTGTCTGCCTAAACTGGGGATGTATTCCCTCGAAGGCCCTCCTTAAGAATGCCGAGTACATGAATTTCCTGAAGCATGCCGACGACTACGGCTTCGGCATCGAGAACATCAACATCGACTTCCCAAAGGTCATCGCCCGCTCTCGTGGCGTGGCCGATCGCATGTCGCAGGGCGTGAACTTCCTGTTCAAGAAGAATAAGATCACGACCGTTGTCGGACACGGTTCGATCAAGAATCCTACGACGGTCGAAGTAAAGGATGCCAACGGCAACGTGACCGACGAGATCACGTGCAAGAATATCATCATCGCGACGGGGGCTCGCCCCCGTATGATCCCCGGTATCGACGTCGATCGTGAGAAGGTGCTTACGTCTACCGAGGCGATGATCCAGAAGAAGATCCCATCATCGCTTATCGTGATCGGGTCTGGTGCCATCGGAGCCGAGTTTGCCTACTTCTATAACGCCTATGGCACAAAGGTCACGATCATCGAGATGATGGATCGAATCCTGCCCGTCGAAGACGAAGAAGTGTCCAAGGAACTCCGCAAGATCTTCGAACGCGAACAAGGCATGACGATCTTGACCGAGACCAAGGTTGCGTCTGCGAAGGCAAAGGGCAAAGGCGTCGAAGTGATCATTGAGAAGAAGGATGGCACGAAGGAAACGCTTACGGCAGACCTCGCCCTGAGTGCTATCGGCGTGCAAGGCAACATCGAAGGCATCGGCCTGGAAACCGTCGGCGTGAACGTCGAGCGTGGCTGGATCAAGGTTGACAAGTATTGCCGCACAAACGTCCCCGGCATCTACGCTGTTGGTGACGTTGCCGGTGCGCCGTGGTTGGCCCACAAGGCCACAGCCGAAGGTATCGCTTGTGCGGAGCACATTGCCGGACACCATACCGATGGTATCAACTTTAATAACATTCCCGGCTGTACCTATTGCCAGCCCCAGGTTGCAAGCATCGGTCTAACCGAGAAGAAGGCCAAGGAAGCCGGTTACGAGGTCAAGATCGGCAAGTTCCCGTTCTCGGCGAACGGCAAGGCACATGGTATCGGTAAAGCACAGGGGTTCGTCAAGCTCGTCATCGATGCCAAATACGGCGAGATCCTAGGCGCGCACATGATCGGACCTGACGTAACGGAAATGATCGGTGAGATCGCCCTCGGTCGCGAGATCGGTGCCACAGGTACGTCGATCTTCAAGACCATCCACGCACACCCCACGTTGAACGAAGCCGTCATGGAGGCCGCTGCCGTGGCCTACAATGAGGCTGTAAACATCTAAGCCCATGAACGTCGCCAACTGGGGACGGATCGATTTTGAAACAGCATGGCGTCGCCAGCGTGAGCTGGTCGACGCCGTGCTGTTTCATGACGAGCCCGATACGCTGGTGTTCTGTGAGCATGACCCTGTGATCACGCTCGGTCGTACGACAGGGCAGGGGAGCGTGCTCCTGCCACGCGACCTGCTTGATGCTCAACACATCAAGGTTATCGAGATCGATCGTGGTGGGGAAGCCACAGTCCACAATCCCGGACAGCTCATCGCCTATCCGATCTTCCACCTGGAACGCACCAAGCCCGACCTACACTGGTTTATGCGTACCGTCGAGCAAGCGGTGATCGATGCGCTAGCACAGTTCAACATCAGTGCTGGACGCGTTCCTGGCCTCACCGGTGTGTGGATCGATGAGTCACGCAAGATCTGCGCCATCGGTGTGCACTGCCGCAAATGGGTGATCTCGCACGGTCTTGCTCTGAATGTCAACAATGACCTCTCGTTGTTCGATACGATCATTCCATGCGGTATCCGCGACCGTGGTGTCACAAGTATGGCAGCAGAACTCCATGCCGCCGTATCGATGAACGATGTACGGAATGCCCTTGAACAGACCATGCGTCATAATTTCTCTGCGTGATGTAACACCATGAAAGATATGGCAATTGCGACGTTAGATTAACGCATGGTATAGGGGGTGAACCCTCGTGGCCTGTGGAAAAGCCTGTGGATAACTGTATGTGTCGTCATTTCAACGCCTTATCAAGAATTCGCCGTTGAGGTGTTGACAAAGTGAAGAACGTCCCGTATGTTTGCGACTGTTCTTTGATGCGGGAATAGCTCAGTTGGTAGAGCACAACCTTGCCAAGGTTGGGGTCGCGAGTTCGAGTCTCGTTTCCCGCTCGACGACGAAAGTCGTCACTTCCTCTTTATGCTGCATGCCTTGCCGTCTCATTCCCCCCTGATGGCGAGGCATTTTTTTTTGTAGCAAACGATCTCCGCGAGGTCGAAGACAGACGCACGGCTGCTACCGGGATACGGCGGCAACGATACGGTAATGGCCGACGCGGCGTACACGCCGCCTTTTTCCGAACCTGTTGCCATAAGTCACAATACATCTGCATGTTTGCGTCTATGCACCCGATGTATCCGACACCCGACCTCCGATCTTTCGGCATATGATGGCACTCCGTGGAATCACGCTCATAGTCGTGCTTATTGCGTGGTTGTCCGTACGCAGTCTTGCGGCCGGCATCCAAGCTCCGCGCGGTATGCAGATAACGCAGGCAACTGGACGAACTGTTGCCTTCACATACCGTCCCGTCGTGAGCGGCTGGGATACCATTGCGACGGATGGAGGCCATGCTGTGCGTCCGCGCATCGCCGACGCCGAGTTGCGCCAGGCAGCTGACGGCTCCATCGTCACATGGGTGGTTCGATTCTCGCTTCCGGTACCGGGTCCAGACGCATTTCATGTTCAGTATCGCTCCACAGCGAAGCAGGCTCATACATTGCCCCTTGTACGGGAGCATGGTGCGATGGGGGCATTGCTGCAAACGCTACCGCCGGTCCACGGCGTCGAGGCCACGTACATCGGCATCGCACGAGATCATCATTACGCCGACGTGGCAGTAGAGGTGGCACGATGGGAGCGGGGTACGACGCATACACAGCTGCGTTCCATTGTCGAAGCAACGATTACGTTTGATAGGCCCGTGCTGGGAACTCGTTCCGGTAAGCGCTCGGAAACGCTTCAAGAAACGGAACGTCTTGGCACCGTCTATGCCATGCGCATCGATCGCGAGGGAATCTATCGTCTGACGGCCGATGACCTGCGTGCGCGCGGTATCCCTACGGACGCCGCCACGGCAACGTCTCTTAAGATCATGGGGCGCGGCGGTATGGAACTGTCTGAACGGGTGAGTGCCGGTCCAAACGACTCGCTCATCGAGCAGCCCATCATCGTGCGTACGAATGCCGATGGATCGATCCGCGAGGTGCTGTTCTATGCGTCCGGCCCTGCGGGGTGGACATCGACAAAGAACGGCATCCGGCACTACATCCATCACTATGACCGCGCCTCCGGATACCTCCTGACCTACGGTGGCAAAGCAGGACGTCGGGCAACGGCCAATGCCGTGATCACCGGCGATCCGCACGTACGCCCGACGCGAACGGTCGGCAGAGTGTACTTTGAGGATGAGTTGACCAATCCATATAGCTCCGGCTCGGGACGTCGTTGGTTTGGCAGATCCATCGAACAAGGGGGTGCCGTAGCAGTCACGACCCTGCTTCCGGGACTGCTCCGCGATGGTCGCATCCAGTACGTCCTCTCCGCAGCACATCGCAGCACGCGCTCGGGTGTGGTCACCGTGGCCGAACAGGGGACAACGGTAGCCCAGATACCACTGACGCCTGTGGCCGATTACATGGATTCCTTCAATGACAGCACCGTAGCCTACATGCCGGCAAGCGTCATCGCTGCGGATGGCCGCAGCGTACTGCGATTCTCGTACACGAGTACCGATCGGTCTGCGTCCGGATTTATCGATTATGCCGAGGTGCACTACCCGCGTGAGCTGCAAGCCAACGGTGGTGAGTTCGAACT
>JAULYI010000193.1:0-9553 GCA_032117915.1 Kapaibacterium sp. (SeqCode)
TCAAGAAAGAGTGGCTTGTTGTCGTCACCCGCTGCGACACACTTATGCCGGACGAACGCAAGAAGCTCGAGAAGAGCGCCTTCGTCAAGAAGCACAAAGCACGGTTGATCTCGGCCGTCACCCACGACGGCGTCACCGACCTGGTCGAGGCCCTGTGGGTCTATGTAGAGCGCTTCCGTGCTGCGAATTTGGCATAACAGTTGACTCTCCCCATCGGCGAGTGTCTGTCAGAGCCACGCCCATTGTGGTGATCCCTAGAGAAATCAACGGGTTAGTGCGATGTGGTAGGACCGCCGACAGTCCACGGATGTGTCGCTACTGGGACGATCCGTGCAACGTTGGTCGCTACTGTCAGGGTGTTTACACATTGCTATGTGCTTCACAAGCATGATGGAAGTGGGGACACCTACGGCGCACTTGGCGAAGATCGACAACATGATTGTCCCTCAATGTGCAGGATGCAGTGGCTTCCCGGAGCTCCCTCTTCGTCTGGCGGAGCAACCGGAACGCCTTGATTGCCAAGCTTTTGTTTGGTAATCACTGTTGACTGCAATATTTTAGCGGACGCATGGCGTGTCGTATGCCCCTCGGGGCATGCGTATGTCGTCTGTGTTTGTTGTCGCAACCTCGTTGTAACTCAGCGGTCTGCATTGCTGAGCGCGCGATGAACCGACGCAACTTGACTGAAGAAACCAACCATCATCAATCATTACACTTTTTTCGGAGGATCGAATGAATCGTTTCGATTCCGCGTTCCCCACTAAGCAGCAGGGTGCATCTGGCGTGAGCTGGATTCGCACATTGTTGCTTTCGGCGTTTGTCGTCGCGGGGATTCTTGGTTCCGTAAGTGCTAACGCACAAGTTTTCCGTTTTGGCGCGACGGCTGCCAAGAATGCTGCTAACGCCTGTGACGGTGAAGTCATTACGTATGGCGTGAACGGCCTTACGGGCAACCAGTATCAGTGGTTCGTTGGCCAGAACGCGACGATCATTGGCAGCAGCGTTGGACCAACGGTGACCGTCCAATGGGATTACCCCGGCAACATGAGCTGGGGCGGTAACCAGTACGTCCAGGTACAGGTATTTAACAGTGGCAGCTTTGTCGGTGATCGCATCCAATACGTCACGGTGCGCCCGCTCCCCACACCGAACATCGTCGGTGCTGTGGTCGCATGTGTAAACAACATTTACACCTACAACACCGTTGACAATCCGGGCTACACCTATCAGTGGTCGATCACGAAGGATCCCGCACAGCCTGCAGCTTCGGTGTTCGCACTTGTCAACGGCTCGCTGCAGACAAACGAGATCAGCCTTCAGTGGACGCAAACGGGTGTTCACACGATGGCCGTCACTGAGACGAGCATCAACGGTGGCTGCGCAGTCACGTACACATCGACGGTTCGCGTCAATGGAGTTCCGGCTCCGAACGTGACCTCCCCCACAGGTTTTGGCAACCCTGTGACGCAGCAGCCGGGTCGCGTCTGTGCAAACAGTACACACTCGTATTCTACGAGCCCGACGATTGGTAACGTTTTCAACTGGACCGTTACCGGCGGTGCAATTACCTCGGGTCAGAACTCGTCGGCCATCACCGTTGTTTGGGGCTCTGAAGGTCCTGGCACGATGAGCGTGACAGAATCGGTTCCTGGTTCTAACTGCTCGACGACGGCCAATTATACGGTCACGAAGTCCGCTCAGCCGGTCCCGTCGATCACGGGTCAGCAGAACCCCTGTACGCAGAGCGTCCAAACGTACACGACGCCAAACGTTGCCGGTAACTCCTACACGTGGAATGTCACGGGTGGAACGGTCATCGGCGGCCAAGGTACCAACACGATCAGCGTTCAGTGGCCCCTTGTTGCCGTTAACACAGGCGCTTCGATTACGGTCACAGAGGCTGTAGCAGGTGTTCTTGGCGGCTGCTCGACGACATCCGGTGCATACGCTGTTACGATCCGTCCGCTTCCGTCGACGATTGGCATCAACGGTCCCGCATCGGTCTGTGCTGTTGATCTCACGAATACGCCTGCAACGAATGCTCTCGGTTATACCTACCAGGCCAACAATCCGGGTGGTGTAACGTGGGCATGGTCGATCACATCGAACGGTGTGATCGTCGGTGCAACCAACACGCAATCGGTCAACGTCCGCTGGTTCAACAACACGAACCTTGCAACGACGGGTACGCTGACGAACACGCAGACGACAACCTTCGGTTGCGTTGCTTCCGCTTCGTACAACGTCACGATCAATCCCCTGCCCAATCCTACCGTCTCCGGCAACCGCACGGTCTGCCTGAACACGCAGCACGGTTACAGCACCATCGGTGTCCCGGGTAACATATACACGTGGACAGTCGATGGCGGCAACGTCATCCGTAGCGGTCAAGGCACGCCGAACGTCACGGTCGAGTGGACACTCGCTGGTTCCTATGGCCTCAAGGTCACGGAAACGATCGCCGGTGGCTGTACGGTTGTTGACAGCATCTCCGTCACGGTTAACCCGCTGCCGGTTGCTACGCTTCGTCCTTCGGGCAACACGACGTTCTGCCAAGGCGGCGACGTGACGCTGCACGCCCCTGTTGGTTTCTCGAACTACAACTGGAGCACGGGCGAAACATCACGTAGCATCGTAGTTCGTACGACAGGCAAGTACTGGGTAACGCTCACCAACGGTAACGGCTGCTCGAACAGCTCGGACACGGTTGACGTGAATGTGTTCCCCGCTACGCTGCCCATCATCGCTGTTAGCGGCCCGACGACGTTCTGCGAAGGCGAGACGGTTACACTGACGGCTCCTGCCGGCTTTGCAGCTTACCGCTGGTCGCTCAATGGTGCCGTTCTGCCTGACAACGGACAGTCGATCACCGCATCCAAGACGGGTGCCTACGTCGTGATGGTTGCCGATGGTAATGGTTGCAACGGCTCGTCCACGGAAGTTGACGTGTTTGTGAATCCCAAGCCGACGGCAAAGCTCCTCGTTGTTGGAGCAACAACGATCTGCACGGGTGACACGGTTGAAGTCCGCGCTCCTGCCGGCTACAACAACTACACGTGGTACAGCGAGAACGGTCAGAACTATGGTAACACGCGCAGCGCTTTTGTAACGGCTGCCGATAAGATCTACTGCGAAGTGGTCGATGCCAATGGCTGCGTCGGTACGTCCGATACGGTTGCCATCGAAATGGGTACGTTCCCGGCTCCGGTCGTCACGGCTAACGGTGCAACGTCATTCTGCGAAGGCGGAGCAGTTACACTTACGGCTTCCGAAGGCTTTGACTCCTACCTGTGGTCAAATGGTCAGACGGGTCGCACGATCACGGTTGAGAATGCTGGTACGTTCACGGTTGTCGTGACGAAGTCCAACGCTCTCTGCACTGTTTCGTCGAAGCCTGTCAATGTCGTCGAGAACGCAAAGCCGGCACGTCCGATGATCGAGCGCAATGGCTACACACTCAAGGCTGTTGCTAATGGTGCCTCGGCATTCCAGTGGTATCGTAACGGTACGATGATGCCTGGTGCAGAGAACAACGAACTCGTTGTGAACCTGCCCGGTACGTACCGCGTCGAGATCAAGGATGGCAACACGTGCTCTTCGCTCTCGCAACCGTTTGACGTGATCCTGACGAACGTTGAAGAAGAAGGCGTTGCCGGTTACACGAATGACCTGCAAGTCTATCCGAACCCCACGAACGGTCAGGTTACGCTTGAAGTGATGTCGGCAACGGCCGGTGCGGTCCGCGTTGATGTCATCAACAGCCTTGGCGAAACGGTCATGTCGTTCAATGATGTTGCCAACGGAGGCGCATTCAACACAACGATGAACGTTAGCGACCTGGCAACAGGCGTGTACACCGTCGTCATGACGTCGGGCAACGATCACTGGTCGGTTCGCATGATCCGCCAATAATCACAACGCAGATAATGCAATGCAGAAAAGGCGCACTTCGGTGCGCCTTTTTTGTTGGTAGTCATGACTGTGATAGCAGGTAATTTTGTTGACTCCTACCATGAAACATCAAAGGAACAACGTACCATGACCAAGTATGCGAGTCTGCTCATCATCGGCCTTGTAGCATCGTTTACCATGCTGGCTAACTCGAACGGTGTACCTCGTCGTGCCGTTCTCACCTCGGCCGGATGCGGGCCATCGGGTTGCCACGGCGGTTCAAAGAACACGAATACCGCAGTAAGTGTCACAGGCCTTCCGGCAGGCACAGACCTTCAGGCCGTAGCAGGGCAGGCCCTTGATCTGACGATTAGCGTCAAGAATCCTACGGCTATGGCGACCGGTATCAACCTTGCCATACGCACGGAACTCAACGGTACTACCAACGCCGGCACGTTCACGGCAGCTCCTTCCTCTGGCCTCCGGATGCAGGGCGGCGAGCTGGTTCACAGCACGCCAAAGAATCTCGCGGGTGGTGAAGCAACGTTTGCCATCAAGTGGAACGCCCCGGCCGAGCCCGGTACCTACTACCTGCATGTGATTGCTAATGCCGTTAACCGCAACGGTGGTCCGGACCTAGGCGACCAGTGGAACTGGATGGAGCCAGTGAAGATCGTCGTTTCCACCACGTCTAGTGTGAACGACCGGAATACCGCGATCGCCCAAACCCTTGACCTTCGTCCGATTCCGGCACACGGCGATGTCTTCATGACGATACCCGAGCATGCCGCTGACGAGTTGTTCTCCATGAGCATCGTAAACGCGCACGGCATGGAGATCTACCGACGTGATGCCACGACAACCAACGAACAAGTGATGCATTGGGACGGAAGAACGGCGGAAGGCACACACGCAGCACCTGGCACATACGTCGTCGTGCTCTCAAGTGAACGCCGTGTCCTGCATGGACGGGCCATCATCATCCGCTAACAGGAACATACGTTGGCATCACTGCCATTACGATGCATTGTGCTGGTGATAGCAATCACTCTGCTCACACAGGACGTTTGTGCGCAGTGGCAGCGCGTGCCGCTTCCGGGTCGGTATGACAATGGCTACTACCTCGATGTAAGTTTCCTTCCTGATGACCCGCGCTTTGGCTGGGCATGCAGTATGGAGGGATATGTCGTTAGGACAACCGACGGAGGCAGGACGTGGCTTGGTTCGGCAATTGATGACGTGTTTTTTGAGCACGTACAGTTTCTGAACCGATTCGAAGGATACTGCTCCGGCTCTAATAGCATCTATAAATCGACCAATGGTGGTGTGTCATGGTTCGATGTCACACCACGACGTTTCTTTCAATTTCCCGATAAGGGATGGGGTTGCCACTTCCTTAATGAGAACGAGGGTTTCTGGTTTGTAGGGGGCTGTGGTTCAAACATTCAGTCGTTCTATCGAACCATCGATGGCGGCCGGTCGTGGTCTGTCTTTTTAGCCTTCGAGAATAATACCGGTCTTACAGACGGCGTGGTCGACGACAATGGCGAAGGCTATGCCGTTTCATCGGGAGCCATTTGGCAAACGCTCGATCGAGGGCAAACCTGGCGGGTGATCATGCGTACGCCGGTGAATGCGTGGACGGAGGAATACACACGCGTTGGCGAATCGCTGCTACTGCCGACGTCGGGCAACAGTTGTGACGGAGAGCCTCGAGGTATTGGTTCCTTGCAGTTTACCACCGATGCCGGTTCAACATGGAATGTGTTTCAGACGAATGCCGCGATGTTTGGTTCGTTCCTTCTGGACGAACGCCGAGGCTGGGGTGTTGGTGATGCCGGCGCTTGCTACTACACCGAAGATGCCGGTGAGAACTGGGAACTCCGTGATTGTGGTCTTGAAGGCGTGTCCTTAGATGACGTGTACTTCATCAACGACACCCTCGGCTTTATCGGCGGTGCGGGACTGTTCCGCTCGAACTTCACGGCACTCAGTGTCAACGTTGCCATCGACGGTCCGGATACGCTGATGATCTGTACCGGTGATAGTGTGCGGTTATCTGTGAACGATGGGCTGAGAGACTATCGCTGGACAACCGGTGATAAGGGAACCGCCATTACCGTTGGCAGAGAGGGTACGTACGGTATCAGAGCTGTTGACCCTGAGACGTGCGTGGCGACGGAAGACAGTGTCATCGTCCTGATCAAGCAGCCGCGAGTTCCGCAGACGTTGTCGGCCTCGACGCGCTACTGCGAAGGAGATACTGCTGCCATCGTAGTATCTGATCCTTCGTTCCTTGCCTATCGTTGGTCGACCGGTGATACGACGGCAGCAATTCGCGTTGCAAGCTCGGGTGCCTATTACGTCGAAGCGCTCGACTCCACGGGATGCTGGGCCCGGTCAGCCGTTGTCGATGTGCTGTTCCTGCCTCGGCCGGTCGCGCTGTTTGCGCTGAGTGGTCCTACGACGTTCTGTCTTGACGACAGTCTCGTCATCAGTCTTCGTAGTACCTATGCGTCGTACCAATGGTCGAACGGTTCGACAGAGCCATCGATAACGGTGAGAGACCCCGGCACGTTCTTCGTGGTGGTGACCGATTCCAATGGCTGTGTCGATACCAGCGAGGTGCTTGCCGTTGACGTCATCCGCACGCGCAACAAGATCGATCTCATGTCGATCCAGCGGCCGTTCCAAGTGGCTTCCCATGATGTTGGCGCGCGTGCGTGTGCCGACATTCAGATCCGCAATCGATCGTCGGATGAACCGCTGGTGATCAGTCGGCCGATGCTCGTATTCAACACCACATTCGGCATACCGCCGGAGCAGCTTCCTATCGTTATCCCGCCAGGTCAGCAGGCACGTCTTACCGTCTGCTGTGCAGCAGCGGATACCGGCGCCGTCTCCGATACACTCATTCTGAACGACACGTGTTCGCCATCGGTCATTCCCGTTGTGTCGCGCGGACTGCCGTACGACCTTACAGGTACGTCACGATGCGATGTCGCCACACAGGTGACGGTGATCCGTGCAGGGCTGGCCTATCGGACATCGCCGCCATATCCCATTCCTGCCGACCAGGCCGTGATGTTGACGATCGTGTTGCCGCGAGGACTGGAATCGCCGGCGGTAACGCTTCGTGACGCCACCCTCCGCGAGATTCGCCGTGTTACGGCGATACGACTCGATGACGCACCCGACGGTACGGGGTACACCTTCAGCATTCCCACGGACGATATTCCGGCGGGCTCGTACTTCATGGTTGCTACCAGTCCGGACGGCGTCTATCACGTTGTGCCGGTACCGGTCATTCACTGACGTTTGTCAGCGTTCGGCCGCGCGCGCCGTCGTATTTTTGTCGCATGGCAACGATCATCTCTCTCGACCCGCGCGTGACGCGGTTGCAGCTAGAATCCGAAACTCCGGATACGCTTAAGCCTAAACCAGAGCTTGACCAGCTGCAGACCTACGAAGTGTTCCACCAGCAGAAGTCAGGTGCTCGGCATATCCATGTTGGCAGCCTCCATGCCCCCTCTAGAGAGCTTGCCCTGCTGCTTGCGAAGGAGCAGTATGGAAGACGCGGACAGACCTATAACCTATGGGTCGTGAATACGGCAGACATCTTTACCATGCGTTCTGATGATGCTGATGTGTTCGCCACCACACCCGATAAAACGTACCGGGATGTGGCAGCCTACATGGTTCGCAACAAGGTCGAAGCCTTTAAAAAAGAACAACAGACCGGAGGGACGGGAGCATGAACACCGAAGCCATTGTGAACCTGCTCTATCGCGTTGCCGACGATGCGTTGATCATTGCACACCGCCACTCGGAGTGGACGGGGATGGGGCCGATCTTGGAAGAGGATATTGCCTTTTCGTCGATCGCCCAGGATAAACTCGGTCATGCGCAGGCACTGTATGCCATTATGCATGAGCACTTCGCACAGCCTAAGCCCGATCAAGCGGCATTCATGCGAAATGCAGCCGCCATGCGCTGCTGTCAGTTCGTCGAGTTGCCGAATGGTGAGTATGACTTCTCGCTCGTACGACATTTTCTGTTCGACTCGGCCGAGATGTTCCGCTATCACGCGTTCACGGATTCGTCGTTCGAGCCCCTTGCTAAGCTGTCACGTAAGGTTATCGGCGAGATCAAGTACCATCTGTACCATGCGCAAACATGGATGGTGCAGCTTGGTGCTCAAGGGAACGAGGTAAGCCGTGCTCGTATGCAGTCGGCACTCAATGAAGCATGGCCCTATGCCCTGGGCATCTTCGAACCTGGCCCCTTTGAGTCCGCATTGATCGCTGATGGCGTGTTCATTGGTGAAGAAGCCCTCAAGGAGCAATGGCAGACCTTTGTGTCCGACGTCTGCCGCGATGCGAACCTAACGATCCCATCCGATGTTGAGCCTGCCTACGGCGGACGTAGCGGCTACCATACGGAACACCTGCAGCCGCTGCTTGACGAGATGACCGAGGTGTTCAAGATCGACCCATCTGCAGAATGGTGATATGACCGTAGAAGACGTCTATGCGGCACTGATGAACGTCAAGGATCCCGAGATCCCGACGATCAGTATCGTTGATATGGGCATCGTTACGGACGTGACGGTGTCCGACACCGGTGACGTCCACGTTACGATGACGCCGACATTCGTCGGCTGTCCGGCGATCGACGTGATGCGCCGCGATGCCGAGGAGGCCGTAGATCAGGCCGGTGCCGCGTCGGTACGCGTTGATGTGACATTTGATACGCCGTGGACGACAAATCGCCTGACAGAGGCCGGACGCGCCGCTCTGCTGAAACATGGCCTTGCGCCGCCTGTGGAGTATGACACGGTGCTTGACCTTACGGTGCTGAACAATGCGGCATGTCCGTACTGTGCAAGCCACAACACCACACTCAAGTCGATCTTCGGTCCGACGCTCTGCAGATCACTGCACTACTGCAACAATTGTCTGCAGGCCTTTGAGTCCTTTAAGCCCGTCTAACGCGGCTCAGAATCGAACGCTGGTTTGGACAAAAGCCTGACGTCCGACGAGACCCGGTATCAGGGTTGGCCGTGCAATGTCAAGCGCATTGTTGATGCCTGCACCGATGGTGACGCTTCCAAGACCTTCGACGTCAAACGCACGGGTTAGTGCCAGATTGACGACGGTATAGCCGTCAACGTATTCGTCGTCACGGTCAAGTGCTCGACGCTGTGGTTCGCTTACGACGAAGCCGTTCTTATCGAGCGACTCATCGCCGTATCGGCCAACAACCTGGAGTCGGATGTTCGCGCTCCACTGCTTATCCTCTGAGTCGTATTGCACGCGCAGCGTGCCGCTGTGACGCGAGCGCAGCCACAGTCCGCCATACTCGTCCGCTGTGAGTGGGTCATCAAGCGTTCCTGCAAGGCCCCTTTCAATGGCATCCATGATACTCTGATCTCGAGCATCGAGATACTGATAGCCGACATCGACGGCGAACGAACCTAGGTTGTCGTGCACAACGGCGGCACGAAACGTAGCCTCCATGCCCTGCGTCATAACGCGGGCAAGGTTGCGGTAGGAGTAGATGACCCGTCCGTCGATGCTGCCCGCAAAGACGCTTTCGATCAGGTTCGAGATGTCATTTCGGAAGAGTCGCATGTCGGCGCTGTAGAGAATCGCGACGTCGT
>JAULYI010000194.1:0-1691 GCA_032117915.1 Kapaibacterium sp. (SeqCode)
TGTGCGAGACCATGGGAACCCAGTATCCCGAGATCGTCCAGCAGCGGGCCATCATCGAGCGCGTCATCAGGGCCGAGGAAGAATCCTTCCTTGCGACGCTTGAGCGAGGTCTGGCACGCTTCGACATGATCGCCGAGACCACGTCCGAGATCAGTGGTGCTGATGCCTTTGAGCTATACGATACGTTTGGCTTTCCGATCGATCTTACGCAGTTGATCGCGCGGGAGCGCGGCATGAAGGTCGATCTGAACGAATATGAGCGTCTCCTGGATGAGCAGAGGGCTCGCTCCAGGGCTGCTCGCAAGTCGCATGTGCAGACGGTTGAGGCCGCTTCAATTGATGCCGTGTCACAGTTCACAGGGTATTCGGACACGGAGACAACGTCAGCCGTACTCCACCTCAAGGAGAATCAGGTGGTCCTTGCGTCCACACCGTGTTATGTTGAAATGGGCGGCCAGGTGAGCGATACCGGCTCCATGACCGTCGGTGGTGTTACCTACGCCATTGATGACGTGCGCAAGGTTGGTGGTGCCATCGTCCACATCATGGACCGTGATGTTGACGCTGCCGTCGGCGACAAAGCCATCGTGCGTCTGGATGTGCCTCGACGTCAGGATATCGAGCGTGAGCACACGGCAACGCACATTCTGCACGAAGCATTGCGTAGAGTACTTGGAACGCACGTCCAGCAGTCGGGTTCGCTTGTTGCGCCGGAGTATCTTCGGTTTGACTTCTCGCACTTCGAACGGCTCCGTGACGATGAACTTGCAGCGATCGAACAGATGGTGAACGAGAAGATCTTCGAAGCCATTGACGTGTACACCGAGGATATGACCATTGAGAAGGCACGTACCGTTCCAAACGTCAAAATGTTCTTTGGCGATAAGTACGGCGATCGCGTCCGCGTTGTCACCATCGATCCCTCGTTCTCGGTCGAGTTCTGCGGCGGCACGCACGTCCGCAACACCAGCCAGATCGGCATGTTCAAGATCCTGAGCGAAAGCAGTGTTGCCAGCGGCGTGCGGCGCATCGAGGCGATCGCCGGACGCAGTCTGCCGGCCTACATCGGGCGTTTGCTTGCACAGGCTGATGAGGCACGTGACGAGCGCGATAAGGTTGCCGAGCGTGTGCGCCACCTTGAGAAGCAGCTATCAGCGCTGAAGACGGATGATCTTAAGAATGCTATTCCTGCCATGATTGATGCTGCCGTAACGCTCGACGGCGTGCGCGTGGCCACAGGCAAGGTCAGTGTTGACGACATGGATCAGCTTAAGTCTCTGGGTGACGAATTACGTTCTGCCTTGAAGCAGGGCGGAATCGGACTGCTTGCTGCCGTTGTCGATGACAAGGTCCAACTGGTCTGCGTGGTAACGGACGACCTCACGTCACGCTTCAAGGCCGGTTCTCTTGTTGGCGCCGCCGCAAAGCGTGTTGGTGGTGGTGGAGGCGGAAAGCCTCATCTTGCCACTGCCGGCGGCAAGGATGTAGCAGCGTTGGATGCACTGCTCAGCGAGTTCCCGACGATGATCAACAGCTAATCAATACGCACTCTGCTAATCAACTCTCAATCAAGGACCTCTCATGGCGAACAACTACGAAGCGGTTGGCAAGCTCTACCGCGTCTACGACACGCAGCAAGTGAAGGACACCTTCCGCAAGCGTGAATTCGTGCTGGAAATGCAGGATGGCAA
>JAULYI010000195.1:0-13548 GCA_032117915.1 Kapaibacterium sp. (SeqCode)
ACATCTTCGGACAAGGGGGCGGTGGGAGCATCTTCGATGCATTCTTCGGAGGTCAGGGCGGTCGTGGTTCTCAGCGACGAACCATGGCAGAACCCGGATCCGACCTGCGGGTGCGCATGCCGCTTACACTGGAAGAGATCGCTTCCGGCGTGGAGAAGACGATCAAACTACGTCACTGGAGGACATGTCAGGATTGCTCGGGCTCAGGTGCAAAAACCGGCAGTACGCCAGCGACGTGTCCCCAGTGTCAGGGCAGCGGAGAACTTCGGCAGGTTTCGCGCTCGATGTTCGGACAGTTTGTGAACATCACGGCCTGCGGCATGTGCGCCGGCTCAGGTTCCGTGATCAACGATCCTTGTCAGACCTGCGAAGGTGATGGCCGCGTTGAAGGTGAGTCAACCGTACATGTCACAATTCCTGCCGGTGTCCGCACGGGGAACTACATCACGGTCAGCGAACGCGGTCATGCCGGACGCCGAGGTGGTGAACCTGGCGACGCCATCATCGTGGTGGAGGAGCAAGAACACGACGAGTTCGAGCGAAACGACGACGACGTGATCATCGATCTCACGGTGGACCTCGCTATGGCTGCCCTTGGCGGTGAGGTCGAAGTGAAGACGTTGTACGGATCGGCCGTTCTGACGATCGAGCCAGGGACGCAGCCAGGCACGGTTTTGCGCATGCGTGGGAAGGGCATCCCCCATCTGCAGGCGCACGGAGCGGGAGACCAACTCGTTCGCTTTACGGTGTTCGTTCCGACATCACTTTCTTCGACCGAAAAGCAGACACTCCGAGAACTTGCGAAAAGCAAGAATTTCAAGGCATCGGAACAACGAACGTCTCGGGATTTCTTCCAACGAATCAAAGAAGCGATCTTCTGATGCAAGGATAGGTCGCTTCTTATACGACAGTAATGAAGCGACTACTCCATGCAATGCAGACTACGACAGGAGCTACGAAAGGTGAGGTCATCGTCGTTCTGCTCCTGCTGATCGGTGCGGTACTTGGTAACGTCTTACAGCGACTCGACAGTGGTAGCGGTTCGAACAAAACGATGTCTCCTGCGCAGATCCGGGAGATTCTTGACGCCTCGACTGACGATCGTCAGCCGTTAGAGAACGCGATCCAGGAGCCAGCAACGCATACCGGCCCTACAGCAGCGCGCCCACGAACAGTCTCGACACCAGAGCGCCAATCCACTATCGTTAATCTGAATACAGCATCAAAGACCAGACTCATGTCCATACCGGGTGTCGGCGAGGCGACGGCAGACCGTATCTTGCAGTATCGTTCGCATTCGCCATTTGCGCGCCCCGAGGATCTGCAGAACATCAAGGGCATCGGTGAGAAACGATTCGAGCGAATGCGCCCGTTCATAACCGCTCCTTAGCGATAGTCATGATCTCGACCATCTACGTCCACCCTGATCGAACGATCGCAGCCAAATGGCGCGTCGATGACGTGCCGGTGCTATCCGACCTACTGTTGGCCGATCCGATCGACTGCGAGACGACGTCAACATTGCCGACAGACGTTCATGCATTCGTGCAAGGTTCAGACAAGGTCCGACTGGCTCTCCCGATGTCTTCTACCGTTGTTCATCGGTATCCGATCGAGGATGATGAATCCGTGATCGAGCGCAGAGCCTTCGAGATTGCGACGTGCCTGCCTGGATTATCACACGGTCGAGACCTGATTATCGATCAGTCACTAACGTGGGCGGTATCGGGTGCCACATGGCATTCCCTGCACGTGGTTCCGCACGAGATCTGCTCAAATATCCGTTCCATGTTCGCTCACATGCCGCTGGACAGGGTTCAATTGTCGGCCGGAGCCGAAGCCGCGGCCGCCCGCATGGCAAATTTTATACGCGGCAACACGCTACTCGTGGGAAGACGCACGGAGCGCTGGGAGATCATTGCACTGGACCAGCACGATGCCATCGGACACTTCATCGTCAGAGCCGACGACACACAGGTCGATCAGGCAGCGATGATCCGTGATATCGTGATCGACATCATCGGCTCGTCCGGCAGACAGATCGACCATCTGTGCGTCTATGGTGATGACCTCGACAAGTCCACATTTGGCGTTATCCAGCAGACCGTCGGCGACATCGTTGACCAGGTAAGCAGACTCATGCCGTTTCGCGCCGTCCGTGCGGAAACCACTGATGACGTGCGGTCGACGTGTTTACGACTTGCCCACGTCATTGCACCCGTTGTTGGCCTCTGTTACGACGCCTCGGTGGATCTTACGCTACCGGATGTATGCGGATCACTGGCGGACGACTGAACCATCGGATCGTGCCAGCTCCGCATGGCATGACAACGCGTCCAACGACAGAAGCCGTGCGCGAAGCACTGTTTTCCTCGTTAGTCCATCGCTGTGACCTTGACGACCTCCGTATACTCGACTGCTATTGCGGCAGCGGAATTCTCTCGTTTGAATCCCTCAGTCGAGGCGCTCGATCTGCCATCATGGTCGATAGCAATGCAGACGTTTGTCGTCTTGTTCGATCAACGGCTACCAACCTTGGGCTGGGTGAGGTTGTCACCATCATGAAGGCCGACGCGCTCCATGCGATAGGAACGCTACCTCGGCGCACCATCGACCTTGTATTCGCAGACCCGCCGTACGCCCTGCGGGCCTGCAATGCGATTGCGCACGTCCTCGCTACCCATGACGTTGTGCGTGATGGTGGCCTGGTTGTTCTGGAACATGAAGATGCCGAAGTGTTACTACCGTCGCCCGCTTGGGAGCCGTGCACAACGCTCACCGTTGGCTCTACGGTAATCGATATCATCCGCAGAGTGGATACTTCCTCGTAGTTTGCACGTTAACGACAGATCAATGCCATGCAGAAACATGCCATGTACCCTGGGTCGTTCGACCCAATCACCAACGGCCACGTGGACGTCATCGAACGTGCGGCGTCGATGTTCCATACCGTAACCGTGGTGATCGCGAAGAACAGTCGTAAGACACCGTTGTTTGATGAGGATGAGCGCCGGGAAATGGCTGCAGCGGCGTTGCAGCATCTTCCAAACGTCAACGTCGTGGTACACTCCGGTCTGATCGTTGATTTTGCGATCAATCACAAGATTGATGTCATCGTGCGCGGTATCCGTGCAGTCACCGATTTCGAGTACGAGTTTCAGATCGCCTTGATGAATCGAAAGCTTGCACCGGCCGTGTCAACGATCTTTCTCATGCCACACGAACAATACACGTACCTGAACTCAAGCATCATCCGAGAGCTCGGGCGGTACGGTCAGGATGTTTCCCCTTTTGTTCCGACAATCGTTGCGGAACGTATGCGACAGAAATTCACATGAAACGCGTTCACATCGTCACCCTTGGCTGCAGTAAGAACACCGTTGACAGCGAGACCCTTGCAGGCCACCTTCATGCAAATGCATTCACACTTGCACCAACGATCGATGAGGCAGACACGGTCATCATCAATACCTGCGGCTTCATTGATGCTGCAAAGGAAGAGAGCGTCAATACGATCCTCGCAGCCGGCCAACTGAAGAAGACCGGGAAGATCGAGACGCTCGTTGTGGCCGGATGCTTGAGCGAGCGGTATGGCGACGAGCTTCGAGCCGAGATCCCCGAGGTCGACCATTTCTTTGGCACAGAAGCGTACGAGCCCATTCTTCGCGCCCTTTCCGCGGACCTCAAGTATTCGTTGCTCGGAGAGCGCGTGGTTTCGACGCCGAAGCACTACGCATATCTGAAGATCTCCGAAGGATGCGACAATCCCTGTTCGTTCTGCGCAATCCCCATCATGCGTGGCGGACATCGCTCGTTACCTGCCGATGAACTCGTCCGATCAGCGCAATCCCTCGTCGCGCAAGGGGCAAAGGAACTTGTCCTGGTAGCACAGGACCTGACGTACTACGGACTCGATGTGTCCGGCAAGCGCGGCATTGCCGATCTGCTTCGCCGACTTGCCGATGAAAGCGGAGCAGACTGGATTCGTTGCATGTATGCGTATCCGTCCAAGTTTCCCTTCGACATGCTTGAGGTGATCCGCGAACGATCAAACATCTGCACGTATCTCGATATGCCGCTGCAACACGCATCGACGGAGGTACTCAAGAGCATGCGCCGCGGTATCACGCGCAGGACAACCGAAGATGTGCTTCGTCGCATACGCGACGAAGTTCCGGATATCACGCTGCGCACGACCTTCATTGTGGGATATCCTAACGAGACCCAGGAGTACTTCGACGAGCTACTGCGCTTCGTCGAGGATCAGCGCTTCGATCGTTTGGGCGTGTTCACGTATTCCCAGGAAGACGACACCTATGCCGATATCCTCGGCGATCCGATTCCAGCCGATGTTAAAGAATCGCGAAAGATCCAGCTTATGGATATTCAGCGGGCCATCTCCGCGCAGAAAAACGCGGCCCTCATCGGATCAAGAATCCGTGTGCTGGTGGAAGAAGAGATCAACGGCGAATATCGCTGTCGGAGCGAAGCGGATGCGCCCGAGGTAGACAATGAGGTATATGTCCGTTCGGACAGCCCCCTTGTTCCGGGAACATTCGTTGAGGTGACGATTGATGATGCTGCCGAGTACGACCTGTTTGCATCTGTCGACTGAAGTCGTTAGTGTCGGTAGCTCCGGATCAGTCTTCTGCTAACCTCTGCGCTTACCCCTCCCATGATCGTGAGCAAGACGGCAACGAGCAGCTTATCGTCATTACCCTGCAGAACGGAGAACCACTGCAGCGCCGAGCGCCAGGCAAACGTCAGCGTAAAGATCACCGCTGCAGATGCAGCCGCAGGATAGGTCCACATTCTCCCTCGGCGTATCGTCAACCCAAGGACGATCATGAGTGCACCAAACACTCCTCCGTTCAGAAGTGCCGACGTACTCGTTGCATGAGTCGCGAAGTATCCTGCAACTCCGGAGACGGTTAGAAAGATACCGTAGGCGATCAGCAGTGATGCGGGAGATTGGGGCATTAGCATTCGAATAAGTATCAGGCAACGATGAGTCCGTCACGTACATTAAGGACTCGATGGGCACGATCGGCGAGTTCCTGACTGTGCGTAACAACGACGCACGTGAGTTGCTCTGAAGCCTGCAGTTCGGCCATCAAGGTGGTCACCCCTGCGGCATTAGCACTGTCGAGATTACCCGTTGGTTCATCTGCAAAGAGGATCGAAGGACGCTGGACGAGAGCTCGGGCGATTGCTATCCGCTGCTGCTCTCCACCGGAGAGTTCAGCCGGCACGTGATCCATCCGATCCAACACACCAACACGTTCGAGCAGCTGCTCTGCGCGAACACGCGCCTCCCGTGACGAAGTGCCGGCGATCAGCATTGGCATCATCACATTTTCGGCCGCGGTAAACTCAGGCAAGAGATGGTGAAACTGAAACACGACGCCGATGTGTCGATTACGAAGCAGGGCAACGTCTCGCTGCGACATTGTGAAAGGGTTCACGAGCGATCCTTCAATACCAAGCAGAGCCTGCCCCGAATCGGGAACATCGAGCGTTGCAAGCACATGCAGCAACGTGCTCTTTCCGGCACCACTCGGTCCGACCAGTGCGACGAACTCACCGCGGTGGATCGTGCATGAGACGCCACGGAGGACCTGCGTCGGAGACTGGCCCACCCGCTGGTATGACTTGCGGATGTCGATTGCTTGGACGGCGACCATGGTCAGAACTGTCGGAGAACGCGGGCGTCGTTGTCGTACAACAACCGTATGTCGTCGATCCCGGTCAGCATCATAACAACGCGCTCAACGCCAAATCCAAAGGCAAACCCAGAGTATTCATCTGGGTCTATACCACATGCCCGTAGCACATTGGGATGTACCATGCCGCTACCACAGATCTCCAGCCACCCGGAGTGTTTACATACGCGACAGCCTTGCCCCTTGCAGAGGAAGCACGACATATCGATCTCTGCACTCGGCTCCGTGAATGGGAAATAGGATGTGCGGAAGCGGAACTCGGCATTACTGTCGTAGAACCGTCGGGCAAACTCCATGATGGTTGCCTTGAGATCAGCCATACTGACCCCTTTGTCGATATACAGTCCTTCGATCTGATGAAACTCAGCGAGGGAGCGAGCACTGATAGCCTCATTGCGGTATACGCGGCCGGGCATGATGCATCGGATCGGGGGCTTCATCGTCTCCATGACCCGGATCTGAACGCTGGACGTATGCGTGCGTAGCACAAGATCAGCACGATCGGGATCATCGATGAAAAACGTATCCTGCATATCTCGGGCTGGATGATCTGCGGCGAAGTTCAGCTTGCCGAAATTATGAGCGTCATCCTCTACATCCGGACCTTCGGCTACGTCGAATCCCATGGCACCGAAGATCTCAATGGCACGGTCAATCATTTGTGAGATGGGGTGAACGGCGCCGGACAGTACCGATCGACCGGGTAGCGTCACGTCAACGGGCTTCACCGTGGACCGACGGGCGAAGCGTGCTTCAGCCTCCGCAAAGCGCGCTTCGGCATGCTTCCGCAGCTCATTGAGTGCTTTCCCGACAAGGGGCTTCTCTTCACGCGATACGTCGCGCAGCGCATCCATGAGTCCTTGCAGCGTCCCCTTGCGCACGAAATGCTGCAAACGGACGCGTTCAACGTCCTCGGCCGTTGCTATACCATCCAGATCGTTATCGATCGCTACGCGGAGTGATGTTATCCGGTCAAGCATCCTGTTCTCACCTTACAGTGCGAAAACAATACGCGGCGACCGATGTCGATCGATCGCCGCGCAATAGATATCATGGATTATCGGCTTAGCCGTTCATTGCCTGCTTGACGATCGTCGCGAAGACATCGGGACGATTCATCGCGAGATCGGCAAGGACCTTACGGTTGAGCGTGATGTGTTGCTGCTTGAGTGCATGCATCAGACGGGAGTACGTCGTGCCGTTTACACGGGCAGCAGCATTGATGCGAATGATCCACAGGCTGCGGAACGTACGCTTCTTATTGCGACGATCGCGGTAGGCGTACTGCAAGCCCTTTTCGACGTGGTGCTTGACAATCGTCCAAACCTTGGACCGAGCACCCCAGTAGCCCTTGGCTAGCTTGAAGTACTTCTTTTTTCTGTGGTGTGCCGCTACTTTATTGTTTGTACGTGGCATAATGACCTCCTACGATCGTGTCCGCTCGATGCGGACTCCACGGTGATGAATCCATTGCGTACCGAAGAACGACGTCAGGAGAACGGCGTGTCCCTGAACATCGTGGTCGCAACCGTATCTGTCAATCAGTTATCGACGCGCAAGTGCACGCTCTACCAGCGGGAGATTTGACGCGTCAACCAACGTGTCCTTTCGGAGTTGGCGCTTACGCTTACGGCTCTTGCTGGTAAGGATGTGACTGCGATTTGCCTTTTGACGCTTGAGCTGACCGGTTCCGGTCACCTTGAAGCGCTTCTTTGCTGCAGATGATGTCTTCATCTTTGGCATGATCTAGACTCCCGTTGCTTACACAGATGGTTCTGTGTCTGATGATGGAGATGATGTTGTCTCGTTCTGTTCTGCTGACTCGTCCTGCTCGTCCGCCTCATCAACGTCTTCCGTCGACGAGCCCTCCAAGCGTGCCTGTGCCTTGGCAGCAAGCTTTTCCTCTTTCTTCTTTTTCAATGCCTTCGTCGGATCCGGTGCGAGCGTCACAGCCAGCAGTCGTCCTTCCTGCTTCATCGGCTGATCGACCTTGGAAACATCTACCAGCGAATCGATGAATCGCTGGAGCATTTTCTGCCCGATCTCAATGTGCACGATCTCCCGTCCGCGAAACATCACCGTGGCACGAACCTTGTGGCCTTCTTCAAGAAACTCTCTCGCGTGGCGCGTCTTGAAGTCAAAGTCATGCGTATCCGTACCGGCCTTGAAGCGCATCTCTTTCAGCGTCTGATGCACTTGTGCCTTCTTCTGCTGCTTCTCGCGCTTCTGCTGCTCGTACGAGAACTTTCCGTAATCAATGATCTTCGCTACGGGTGGTTTGGCCTGAGGCGCGATCTCAACCAGATCAAGCTCCTGCTCCTGCGCCGTCTTTAGCGCATCGCGACGCTGCAGGATACCGATCAGTTGTCCTTTAGCATCGAGAACGCGGAGCTCAGGGGCCGTGATCTCGTCATTGATTTTCTGCTTGCGCTGAGATTCAAGTCTCGGCACATTGGGCGAAGGAGGTCTCCTCAAGCAAAAGCCATGGGTTCGTTGATGAACGGTTTGTTGGCGAACACGAATGGCAAAAGTAGCGCCTAAGCCTTGAATTTCCAACGACCAACCAGTGTGAACCAACGAATCCGTCAGATAGGGTGTAATTTCGCACCCCTTTGTTCGTCAAGCACGCCCTATGAACTCACCAGACGACGTCCTGTCAAGCATCGAACGTTCCGGAAAGAAGGATCCTGCAGTTCCATCCGTTCTGCCGGTGCTCCCCCTCCGCGACATCATCATCTATCCGTACATGATCTTCCCGGTCCTTATCGGCCGGGCATCGTCGCTTAAAGCCGTTGCCGAGGCGCTGGATCGTGACAAGTACCTCTTTGTAGTTGCGCAACGCGACCATCAATTGGAGGATCCCGGCGTTGCCGATCTGTACGAACATGGAACGGTCGTTCGGATCCTGCAGGTCTTGCGCCTTCCTAACAACCTGCTCAAGGTTCTCGTAGAGGGCGTCATGCAGGGACGTCTCGTGAAGGGTGTCCAAGATCAGCCCTGTATCGAGGCCGAGGTTGAACCGATGGTTTCGATGATCGACCAACAGGACAAGCAGTTGATGGCTATGATCCGCCATGCATCGGACCTGTTCGAGAACTATGTGCGAGAAAATCGCAACCTGCCCCCAGAGGTGCTGGGCGCTTACGAGAACATCGATGATCCGACGCGGAAGCTCTTCTACGCTGCCGCAAACATCCAGGAAAAGGTTGATGTCAAGCAGCGGATCCTTACGACGGCCGATCTGAAACAGCAGTATTACGAACTGATGACGATGCTCGGCAGCGAGATCGAATTGCTGAAGCTTGAATCAGAGATCGACACGAAGGTTCACGATCAGATCCAGCGTTCACAGCGAAAGTTCTTTATACAGGAACAGATCCGTGCCCTGCAGAAGGAGCTCGGAGACGACGAAGAGGGCGCATCCGAACTGGGCCAGCTTCGCGAGCAACTCGTGAAAGCGCAACTGCCGGAGACCGTGCAGGGCAAGGTGCAGGAAGAGCTCGATCGTCTGAAAAAGACCAGCTCAATGTCGCCCGAATACGCTGTGCAACGGACCTGGCTTGAATGGGTCGCAGCATTGCCTTGGGCAACGCGTACAGCGGATGATCTGAATGTCGAGCACGTTCGCTCCATTCTGAATGAAGATCACTACGACCTCGAGAAGCCCAAAGACCGCATCGTCGAATACATCTCCGTGCTGAACCTTGTTGGAACAATCCGCGGTCAAATTCTCTGTTTTGTTGGGCCTCCGGGCGTTGGAAAGACTTCGCTGGCAAAGTCTATTGCCAGAGCCACAGGACGCAATTTTGTGCGCCTCTCACTCGGCGGTGTACGTGATGAGGCCGAGATCCGCGGACATAGACGCACGTATATCGGTGCCATGCCCGGCAAGATCGTGCAGGCCATGAAGCGCGCCGGAAGCGTCAACCCGGTCATCCTGCTCGACGAGGTCGATAAGATGTCCATGGACTTCCGAGGTGACCCGTCGGCTGCACTCCTGGAAGTGCTGGATCCCGAACAGAATAGCACGTTCAACGACCACTACCTCGAACTTGACTACGACCTGTCCAACGTTCTGTTCATCGCCACGGCAAATGTGCTGTATGACATTCCGGCACCCTTGCTTGATCGCATGGAGGTGATCGAGCTCTCCTCGTATCTGGAACCCGATAAAGTTGAGATCGCAAAACGGCACATCCTGCCCAAGTTGATCAAGGGGCATGGCTTGGACGGATTCAAGCTCAACCTCACAGATGCTGCGCTCCTTCGGATCGTGCGTGAGTACACACGTGAGGCGGGTGTACGAAATCTCGAACGAGAAGTGGCAACCGTACTCCGAAAGGTAGCCGCGCGCCTGGTGTCGTCTGTCGCCCAGGCCGAAGGAACCGTCGATCCGGCATCGCTTCGGGCAACATCGACGTTCAAGGCAGCAAAGCGACGAAAGATCGTCATAGACGCATCCGATGTGCCCGATTACCTGCGTGCACCAAAGTTTAAGTCGAAGGCCGAAGATCTGGTTGATAAAGTCGGTGTTGCAACCGGACTTGCCTGGACATCCATGGGCGGTGATACGCTACCCGTCGAGGTCACGATCATGCCTGGTACCGAACGGTTGACCCTTACCGGTAAGCTGGGTGATGTGATGAAGGAATCGGCCATGGCTGCGCTGTCGTACATCCGATCGAACCATCAGACCCTTGGTGTCAATCCCGACTTCGCAAAGGGCCATGAGATTCATGTCCATGTACCTGAAGGGGCAATTCCCAAGGACGGGCCATCTGCCGGTATCACCATGACCCTCGCGTTGCTGAGTGCAGCAACGGGCAAGGCGCTTCGTGGTGATCTTGCCATGACCGGGGAGGTAACGCTGCGAGGAAATGTCTTGCCTATCGGCGGCTTGAACGAGAAGCTTCTCGCAGCCAAGCGTGTTGGCATTCGCACGGTATTGGTCCCACGTGACAACGAAAAGGACGTGAAGGAGCTGTCACCCGTGGTCACCAAGCACCTCGAGATCATCTTTGTTGATCACATCGAACAGGCGCTGCCCGTGGCATTCAGACCACCCAAGACGAAGACCAGCGCCCGAAGCAAGGATAAGCGCTCATCCACCAAACAGTCAACGGCAGCGCGCAAGCGGTAACATGGATCATCGCAAGCGTTTGCGTAACCACGGTTCTCTCCGTAAGTTTGCAGTCTTGCAACGCTAATTAACCCTACAGGAGTCGACGTCATGGCCAAGAAAGGCGCACGCGTCATCATTACGCTCGAGTGCACGGAAGCGAAAAAAGAAGGCAGGCCGGCATCGCGCTATACGACGATGAAGAACAAGCAGAACACGACGGAGCGTATCGAACTCAAGAAGTACAATCCGTTCCTGAAGCGTCATACAGTACACAAAGAAGTACGCTGATCTTCCCCACCGATACGGTGGACTGCTGGACAACTATGAAAAGGCCGCACACTGTGTGGCCTTTTTCGTTGAATACCGTTGCCCTCAAGTGGAAGCGTGGGCGGCTACTTGGACGGTGGTATCCTGGACAGCTTATCGGCGACGGCCGGGGCAAGCTTGATGCCGGCAGCATTGCAGTAGTTCATCAAGGCAATAAACACGTCGGCTGCCTCATCCGCTAGATGGCGTGCGTCAATGTCACGACCCTTCCATTGCTTCTTTACCAGATTGGCCAACTCCCCTGCTTCACCGCATAACTCAAGGGCAAAGAACTCTGCCGGTCTGGCTACGAAGCACTCGCGTTGATAGTCGTCGAAGCCCACCTGGACTTCGGGCAGATTCCGCTCAGTAGCACGCTGGAGTTCCGCACACAGTGGATGCATCATAGCTCCTGATCTTCTGATTCGTCAACCGGTGTGGCATCTCGCAACCGATAGCCCACACCGCGTACGCTCTGGATCATCGGTGCCTGGCCCGGACGCTCAAGTTTCGCGCGAAGCCGCTTGACATAGACGTCAATGATATTCGACTCGGGATCGAAGTTGTGCTTCCAGACCTGCTGCGTGATCATAGATCTCGACAGGATGCGATCCTTGTTCCGCATCATGTACTCCAGCAACGCATACTCTTTGGTTGTGAGCTCGATCTCTACGTCGCCACGATAGGCAAAATGCGTCACCATGTCGAGCGTGATGTCCCCGCACGTGAGCTTCGTTGTCTTCTCGGTGGATGACCGACGCAGGATTGAGCGGAGTCTGGCCGCGAGCTCTTCAAAATGAAAGGGTTTTGATAGGTAGTCATCGGCTCCTAGGTCGAGTCCTTGTACGCGATCATCCGTGGTACCACGTGCGGTGAGCATGATCACCGGCGTCGTAATACCCTGGTCACGCAAGGTTGCAAGCACGCTGAATCCGTCAAGTTTCGGCAACATCACGTCGAGCACAACGGCATCGAAGTGATTGTGCAATGCGAGCTCAAGGCCTGCAGCACCGTCAGGAGCTGTCTCGACGATATACCGCTCCTCTTCCAAGCCGCGCTTGATGAATGAAGCGACCTTTCGTTCATCTTCGATCACGAGAATTCGCATGTGGCGAAGATACGCCGAGTATCTTTGCGATATGCATTGGAACGACATCATTGGTCAGCAAGCAACGGTTGACGCGTTGCAACGAATGCTCCTGCAGCAACGAATACCACAGGCACTACTCATGCTCGGCGATGAAGGTACCGGTGCTGTTCCGATAAGTCTGGCATTTGCCACGACGGTAAACTGCAGCGCTCCTATCCGGTCCGAGACCTCGATCTCTCCTTGCGGCACGTGCGGATCATGCCGTCAGGCGGCGACGTTGCAGCATCCGAACATTCGGTTTGTGATGTCGCTACCTGCCGGAAAGGGCGACACTGCGTCAGATCTCAAGTCGGAGGTCCTGCAGGAACTCCGCGAGACCATGCAGTCGATCGCCGATGATCCGTACGCCGAGATCAGACTGTCAGGAGCCACGCAGATCAAGATCGATCAGATGCGTGAGTTAAAGCGATCGCTCAGTCTGTCGGCAGCCCAGGCCGGCCATCGCGTTGTGATCGTTCACGAGGCCCATGAGCTGACAGTGGAAGCGGCGAATGCCTTTCTGAAGACGCTTGAGGAGCCACATGCCGATGTGACGATCATTCTGACGTCTTCCCAGCCGGAGCGCATCCTGGCGACGATCGCCTCGCGGTGTCAGGTAATGACGCTGATGCCGATTGACGATACAACGCTCGTCAATGCTCTGGTGCAGCGCGACAAGTGCACACGCGAAGAGGCATCACTGATCGCCCCGTTTGCGTCAGGATCGTTGACTCGAGCGTACCGTTTTCTGGGCGAGGATATGCAGAGTGATCGTGAAACGATCCTCAATCTTCTGCGTGCAGCATTGCGTGGCTCCGGGTATCGCCTTGGTGTGACGGAGCTCGTCGATACCGTTGCGGACGGTAGAAATAAACACCGCCTCATCTTGATGCTTTCGCTGCTGCAACTATGGATACGCGACGCAATGGCTATTGAACGCGACGGCAGCGATGCACGGATTGCGAATATCGATCAACAGGCGTCGCTTGAGAAGTTCGCCGAGGCGTATCGCGGTGCGGACTACGGCGGCGTGTTTAGCGCTATTGACGAAGCCGTACGTCTCGTTCATCGCAATGTGACGCCATCGCTTATCATCGTATCGACGATGCTTCGCCTGCGTTCGCTGTTCCAGCGAGCTCGTACCCTACAGAGTTGAATCCCCTGAGGTCGGCGCTCCCCATATCGGAATGATCACGCACGTCCACGGCTTGATTTCTACCGTCAGCTCGCTCGATGATGTCCTGCGAACACCGATAGCCGGAGCATTG
>JAULYI010000196.1:0-13228 GCA_032117915.1 Kapaibacterium sp. (SeqCode)
AGAGTGCGGAGAGGTAACCAAACAGACCCACGGTATGCATATCGCCCGTGGCCAGCCACGCCGGCGTCATCATACCCGCAACAGCTGCCATGATGCCAATGAAGTGTGCATCATGGCGCAAAGCAACTGCTACGCTCAACGCTGTCACAACGCACATTGCCGCGAAGGCAACAGGTTGCGAGACAAGGTCATAGAATCCGTAGGAAGCGTAGACACTCAGATACAGGATAGGAACACCGGCACCGGCAAGACCTTGGGCGAAGAGCTGCATTCCTTTGCGACGCCACCTCTCACCGGCAAGTACCAGAGCAGATCCTGCAACAAGGCCGATCGCTACCCGCACCCATTCCGCGATCCATCCGTTATCAACGGCATACTTCAGGAAGAACAGTGTACCTAGCACTAGGGCAACGGCGCCGATGCGGTTAAGCCACGTTCCGCCAACAAGCATCTCGACCTCCTGTCCCGTGCGCGAATGTGGTGCTGGTGGGGGCAGTGGAGGCACCTGTGGGTAAGATGGTTGCGCTTGCGTTCCGGCGACAGGATCGGAGAGCGTTGATCGTTGTGCGTCAACCGTCTCGTGCTGTGCTTCCTCGGTCGTACTGCGCTGGTCATGCTGTAGGCCCAGCAGCGTGTATTCGATATACTGCACCCGGGTTCGCAGATCACGAAGCCGACCCTGTAGGACTAAGATCATGATCCATGAGCCGATCATGAGCATCACGTACATCAACGTCATTACTCCGAACATAGCGTTACCCCTACGTTGTGATGTGATCGCAACACGTTGGACAGTCAGCGGTTGGCACGCCTATCAGCAATGGTCACGGCCATCTCCAGTGCCTCGCGTGTGCTGGCAGCATCCACATCGTCCGCCAGTGCACGGTCATAGGCCGTACCGTGATCCGGCGACGTGCGGACGACGCGTAAGCCGGCCGTAACGTTTACCCCTGCCCCCTTCGCTAGCAGCTTGAGGGGGATAAGACCCTGATCGTGGTACATGGCCAGGATACCGTCGAACGATCTGTAGGTTCCAAAGGCAAAGAAGCCATCGGCGGGGAAGGGGCCATGGGCGTCGATGCGTTGCGTCCGAGCGGCCATGATCGCCGGAGCAACAATACGACCATCGTCGTCTCCGATCGTTCCGTAGTCTCCCGCATGCGGATCGATGGCAAGGACGGCGATGCGTGGCTGTGCGATACCTACATCGCTTTGAACATGATCATGCAGTTGTCGGATACGATCAAGAATGCCGCTGATGCTGAGCGCATCGGCAACGCGGCGTATCGGGATATGGACGGTGGCAAGGGCAACGCGCACATCGTGCGTGCACAGCACCATAAGCGGCACACCGCCAACACAGGCAGCTACCATCTCCGTCTGTCCGGGAAAGGTCCATCCGACCTGCTGCAGCGCATGCTTGTTGATCGGCAGGGTGACCATGGCATCGGCTGTACCGTTGCCGACGCTGTCGATGGCGCGTTCAAGCGACGCTATGGCAAGTCTCGAGACATCGTCGTCCGCCATGCCCGGCGTTATCACTGCCGACGATGCAAGGGCATCGATCGTGACGGTATTGCTGCCGATCTGCCACGCATCCGCCGTAACGCTCCGTGGAAGGCCGTATGCTTCGATGCATTGTTCCAGCACGGATGGCGAGATGGCGAGTGTGATATCGGCATCAAGGGGTGCGTGTTGTAGGGCACCGACAAAACATCGAAGGCCGATGCCGTTGACGTCGCCGCACGAGATGATAAGGCGCCTGCGCATCACACGCGGCCGGCTCGCCGACGTCTGGTCTTAAAGAAGTTTAGCAGCAGTCCGATCACGGCAAGATTCACGATCAGCGCCGTGCCGCCGGCGCTAAGGAAGGGCAGAGGAATGCCCATGACGGGAAACAGGCCAATGGCCATGCCGATGTTCACAAGCGTATGGAAGAACAGGATAGAGCCGAAGCCGAAGGCAATGACGCTGGCAAATCGCGTCCGAACCGTGCTAGCGATCTGCATGGCCCGATGCATGATAACGGCCAGCAGGCCGATCACGGTAAGGCCACCAACAAAGCCAAACTCCTCTGTCGGTACGCAGAAAATAAAGTCTGTCCACTGCTCCGGAATGTATCGCAGCTGCGTCTGCGTGCCCTGCCGAAATCCTTTGCCGGTGATGCCTCCGGATCCAACGGCGAGCATGGACTGTAACACGTGATATCCCTGGCCGCGGGGGTTGCGCTCAGGCTCGAACAACGTGATCAGACGATTCTGCTTGTAGGGTTCAAGGCGCTCGAAGACCGGTCGAACCGTCAACCCCCCAGCAACCAGAATAAGGATGGCGGCCGTAGTGAGGATGACATTCCGACGGAACAGGAAGGCACCGATGGCCACCAGACCAACGATGATGATAAACCACCACATGTTGTCGAACAGTACGCCGTAGAGGGCCGCAGCAGCCACGAAGGGGGCTGTGCCAACCAGATACAGGAAGAACAGGTCTCCGCCGATCCACAGCAGCAGCCCGAGAGCCATGGCCATGAAGACGGCGGCAGAGCCGGTGTCCGGCTGCAGCATGATCAGACCGATCGGGAGTCCGATGATGCCCAGCATGACCAGCCGATCCCGCAAGGAGCGCACGTCCGTGCTCTTTTCGCTAATGAATCGGGCCAGTGCGAGCAATGTGGTGATCTTGGCCATCTCTGATGGCTGGAACGTGAAGCCGCCGATGCGGATCCAGCATTGCTGGCCATTGACGACGTGGCCGATGCCGGGAACCAGCACGGCGATAAGCAGCA
This sequence comes from Kapaibacterium sp. (SeqCode), assembly GCA_032117915.1. Lineage (GTDB taxonomy): Bacteria > Bacteroidota > Ignavibacteria > Kapaibacteriales > Kapaibacteriaceae > ZLKRG46. The sequence goes on from JAULYI010000196.1 coordinate 2,786, forward strand.
GGATGCCGATGGCATACATGGGATAGGAGAGATCCCGCACCCATCGTTCCGGCACAAAGAACAAGCCTACGGCAGCGGCGATACCGACGGAGGCGTAGATGATCTGCTTGATGAACGTATCGCTGACACGGACCGCCGACGAATCCATGAAGCCCGGATAGGTAGCGCTGTAGATAGAGACAAGGCCGATTCCAAGCACACCGATAACGGCCATGACCAGACCCCAGTCGAGGAGGTCATTCACGCGCCGCTGCAGGGCTACATCATTATCGTCAAACGAAAAGGTGCTCATGAGTGGGGTGTTCCTGCGTTCGGGGCTACAGCATTACCAGGCATCAGCGCCGGTGATGCGCATGTATGCTTCAATGTACTTCGATCGGGTTCCGTCGATCACGTCTGCCGGCAGGGCAGGCGGCGGCGGTTGCTTGTTCCAGCCACAGGTCTCCAGCCAGTCGCGCAGCATCTGCTTGTCGAAGTTCTGCTGCGGCATGCCCGGCGCGTACTCTGCAGCCAGCCAGTATCGTGATGAGTCGGGCGTGAGCGCCTCGTCGATCAGGATGATAGAGCCATCATCGAGCTGACCGAATTCAAACTTGGTATCGGCAAGGATCAGTCCTTTCGCTGCGACGTCCCGACGTCCCGCCTCGTACAAGGCAAGGCTCAGATCGCGCACGCGCGTTGCCACGTCCACGCCAACAATGTCCACGGCACGCTCAAACGAGATGTTCTCGTCATGACCCTCTTCGGCCTTGGTAGCCGGCGTGAAGATCGGTGCCTCGAGCTGCGACGATTCAACGTAGCCGTCGGACAGGGAGATGCCGCAGACTGTGCGTGAGGCCTGATACTCTTTCCATCCGGAGCCGGCAAGGTATCCGCGCACAACGCATTCAATGGGCAGTGGCCGTGTCTTGCGTACGATCATTGTTCGGCCGCGCAACATCGCGCGTTCATCATCGCTCAATCCATCAACAGTGTCGATGTCCGTCGATAGCAGATGATTCGGCACAACATGCTGCAGCGTTGCAAACCAGAATGTCGAGATGGCTGTGAGCAGCGCTCCTTTGTCGGGGATCGGCTCATTCATCACAACGTCAAACGCAGAGATGCGATCCGTCGCGACCATCATCAGACGGTCACCGAGGTCATAGACGTCACGCACCTTGCCTCGACGAAACAGAGGGTAGGCCGCGATCGATGTGGTATGGACTGGAGGCATGGCGTGCTCGAACAGTGAGCACAAAGTTAGGAAGCCGAACCCACGCTAGCGTTGTCCCATTCCCACAAGAATGGGGAAGGGGGCACCGTTCACGCGCCGCCCGGCATAGATGCCCGGCGGCAGATCGATCGTTATAGTACCGGCAAAGCGTCCGTCAAGGGTCCAGATGCCCTCAAGCCGGTCAGTTGGATGCTCAACGCCGACGTCGGGTAGAACCGATGCCGTGGGGTCTGTGGCAACCATCACGAAGCAACCCGTCGTGCCCATCCGTCCGATCGGCGTGGGTATCACGTTCAGGACGTCCTGTGCTACGCCGGCTACGAGCATGGCGTTGGAACGAGTGCTGACGGACGTGACCTGTGCCCAGGTCGTGGCCTTGAGGGCGAGGGCGCTGCGCAGGCGTCCATCGGGTAGCAGGACGGCAATCCAGCCGTCTTGGAGCGTGCTGGACGACGAAATGATATCCGGCCGCCGGCTCATACTGTCGAAAAGGATGCTTCGCTCGAAGCGGCCACCCAGGACCAGCGATCCGTCGGCCGTCGTGGCCGTGGCCACGACGTTACTCTGGAGTCCGCCGGGAACGTAGGACAAACGCGTGTTTCCCAGCAGGATGCGCAGTGCAGGTTCGGTACCGGGCTGACAGAATCGCGGCTCGATGACGGTGGATACAAGAAGTGGCCCCACCGCGGCGGCCGTCACAGAGTCGCCCCTGCATAGGTCCAGCCGACGCCAGTCGGTAGCCACACCCGTAGCACGGTCAAGCGTCATCACGTAGGGATACGTCTCGTAGTTGGTGTTCACGTCACGCGTAAGCGTACCGCTGATGCCTACCGTACCGGCGGCTCCAACAATGGTGACGACGGTGTTGTCGTGTACCACGCAGAACGAACCGCCCGCGGCGTAGCCGCGGGGTACGTCGGGGTCGTCGTCACTCGACACGGTCGACGTAAGCCATTCGACCGTGCCCTGCGGGGTGATCCGTGTAATGAAGGCCGACGTCGCGGCAGCATCGCTGCGCGTGAATGTGCCCATGCGTGTGCTGCCGACATACGTGCCGGTGATATGCAGACCGCCATCGGGATCGGCTGTGACGGCAGACGGAAGGTCGGCATCTGCTCCGCCATCAAGGCGTGACCATCGTGGACGCCCGTCGGGCTGCCAGCACATCGTTACCACGTCGTAGCCGCCACGTCCGGAGAACGTGATGCCACCTGCTCTGCACACCGTTGGCGTGAGCACCCCGCCGCAGGCCGCTATCGTGGCCGCACCATCGCCATTACCAAGCGTTGTCAGGGCGACGATGGAGTCATGTCCCGGTCCGCCAACATGGTCATACCCAACAAGGTCCCATCGACGATCGACCACCACGATGGCTACGTCCGTACGACCCCGTGAGCGCAGCGTGACACCGCCGGGCAGTACCAGCGAGTCGCGGAACGTGATACCCATGTAGCGCACATCCTGCGTTGGCCCGAAGGATGTGAGCACACGCGACGTTGCATCAATGCCCCCTTCCAGCCAGTATCCATCAACGACCTGTACCTGTGCGACGGATGCAGCAAGGCAGAGAGGGATGATCAGCGTGGTGAGGAAGAAGCGACACATGGAACGAACATACGGCATGCCCCCGTAGATTTGAACGTTCGAATACCATCACCGCAGACCGGAGTCCGCCTGTTGAAACACCTGTTGCTCGTAGCCATGCTGATGAATGCTTGCTTGTGCGCCGTCGCTCAAGACAAGTCTGCATCGACGTGGTATTTCGGCAACAACGCCGGACTGTCGTTCCGTACCGATCCGCCGACGCCGGTGAGTGTGACAGGATTGAATGCTCGCGGTGGTACGTCGGCTGCTATCGACCCTGTGACCGGTACGGTGCTCTTCTACACGGATGGATCTACGCTCTGGAATGGCAGCGGAGCCGTTATTGGCTCAGACCTTTGTCACTCCTGTGCAGCATCCACACAGTCAGCAGTCGTGGTTCCCTTTCCCGGACGAGAAGGCCGGTACTACCTGTTCACGACGGCGGATCAGACCACCTATCCGGATGGCGAGGCACGGGTACGTCAGATCGATGTTGTTGGCTCGACGGTGACCGTGAGCGAGTCGCAGGTGATCTTTCGCGGCGTAACGGAAAAGGTCACGTCCATCCTCGCCTGCAATGGATCGGACTACTGGGTCGTGTTCAAGCACGTCAACGGCAGCTTCTACAGCTACAGCGTCAAGTTCGCTTCCGGGTTTGATACGACGTCGCTCGTTGTGTCGTCCGGCACCACACCGGCAACGGCACCCGAGCATGTGAATGGCGAAATGAAGATGGCACCCGACGGCAAGGCACTGGTAGCGGTCAATGGCGTGGCCGGTATCGAGCTGTGCACGTTCAATAATGCGACCGGACAGGTTATAACGACCGAACAGTGGGGCAAGGGTACTCGCCATTACGGTTGCGCATTCTCACCTAACAGTAAACTGCTTTATGTGAGCAGAGGGGGCACGGAGCCAACCGAGGCCCGACAGGTGATCCAGTACGATGCAACGGCGGCAGCCGTTGCCGGCACGGCAGAGGTTGTTGGAGCCACGGCCTTTGGTTACGCTCCGGGCGGCATGCAGCTGGCCCAGAACGGCCGCATGTACATCGCACGCCCCGGTAGTACCGTACTGGCCGGTATCGTTGCGCCGAACGTCCGTGGACGTGGCTGCGGCTTTGTTGACTCCTACGTGAACATCCCCGGCAGTACCGTTGGATGGGATCTGCCGAATGTTCCGCAGCATCTGTTCACGACGCAGTTCGTTGGCCGTGACACAGTCGTCTGTGCCAACCAGCCAGTCCAGCTTGGTAAGCCAGCTGTGCCCGGCATCACGTATCAATGGACGCCCGGCGAGTTTCTGGATGATTTTACGTATGCCCAGCCTACGGCAGTGATCGCTGCGAATACGACCTTTGCCGTTATTGCAACGGACCAGCAGGGATGCAAGACAGTGCAGATCGTTACCATAAGCGTCATTCCTCCACCGAAGATCAAGGTCAGCCAGGACACGACCGTCTGTGCGGGTACGATCGCCACGCTGCGAGCATCGGGTGGCATTGGCTATCAGTGGCGCCCGGCTCCGGGTCTTGTGAACGCCTCCTCTGCCACGCCGCAGGTTACGCCACAGCGCACTACCACGTACATCGTGGATGTGACGGACTCGATCGGCTGTGTGGCTACGGACTCGGTGCGCGTCTGGGTGTCGCCCGATCCCGACGCACGCTACGAGGGTCGTGATACGACGGTATGCATTGGCGAGCCGGCCGTCCTTGGTCGTCCGGCTGTTCGCGGGTTACGCTACGAATGGTCACCCGCCGATGTCCTTGATGATGCAACAGCGGCGCAGCCGGTGGCGCGACTGTCGAAGACGACGACGTTCTTTGTGAAGGTGACCGATCCGACGCGCAGATGCGACATTACCCGACAGGTGACCGTGACGGCCGTACCGCGTCCGGCGATCTCGCTTACCCGCGATACAGCGATCTGTGCCGGTAGCACGATCAACCTGCGTGCAAGCGGAGGTCTGCAGTACCGCTGGTCGCCGTCTGCCGGACTGTCGGACACAACGTTGCCGAACGTTGTGGCATCACCTACGGTGACGACGACATACGTTGTGGGCGTGACCGGTTCCACGGGATGTACGGCCTACGATACGGTTACCGTGACGGTTCGCGACAAGCCGAATCCCGTCATCGAAGCACCAAAGGGCACGATCTGCAGCTGCGACTCCGTTGAAGTTCTTGCCCCTTCCGGATATACTTCCTACGTGTGGTCGAACGGTCGTCTTGGCCCACGTCTCGTCGTCCGTGAACCGGGCACGTACTCCGTGCGCGTAGTGGATCGCTTAGGCTGTGAGGGAGTGTCGAACGAGATACGCATCGATTCATCGTTTGTCGAAGCTGACGTCGCTCTGTCGTTGAACGCGCCTTCGGCGCGCGACGGACAGCAGGTAGTCCTTCGGATGGAGCTCCGCAATGCCGCTACGGTAGCGTCATGTCTTGCCGACAACGTGCGATTCTCCGTCAGCATGACGCCGAAGGTGCTGGTTCCTGTAGGCAGGCCAACGTCGTACAACGAATGGCTCACACGGATGTATTTCGATGTGAAGACGGCACTAACGGCAGACGGATCATCGCTGTCCATCGACATCCCGTGTATCGTCACGCTGGGTTCTGCCGAGACCGCAGCGATCTCGGTCGAGCAACTCACCGACGGTGCCTGCGAAGTGCCGGTGCGGACCGATTCGGCTGTCTTCACGATTGACGAGATCTGCCGCATCGGCGGTATTCCCAGGTTGTTCCACGACGGTGTTGTCGAAGGCATTGTCGTCGTCGTACAACCCAATCCGGTGTCCGACGTTGCAACGGTCCGCCTACTCTCGGCGGATCAACGCTCCCTAACGATCACCCTGCATGATGTGACTGGTCGCACGTTGCGCACGGTCGACGCAGAGGCGACGGCAGGCTGGACGTCGCTGGACATTCCCATGAGTACGCTTGGAGCCGGTGTATACTTCGTGCGCGTAGCATCGTCGACGTCCGTCTCGAGTAGCATGATCGAGGTCCACCGATGAGGCGGTTGCTACCGATCATGATGCTCTGCGTGGCATCGATCGTGAGCGTGGCGCAGGACAGTGTCCGCTCCGCGCGGCTGGGCATGCTGGTGGACGGACGACTGAATCTTCACGATGCATCGTTCCGGCAGTTGCCGGGCGTCCCGTGCTGTAGCCCGGGATTCACGGCAACCACATCCACGGGATTCGGTGCCGGTCTGGTCTTCACTGTGCCGATCGGCCAAATGCTCACGCTGCAAGCGCGAGGGGCGTTCAGTACACAAGACGTAACGATGCAGACGGATGAAGCGCGCACGGTCTTCTTGTACGGACAGGCCGTACCCGGACTGTTCCGGCATTCACTGACAACGTCGATGCAAGGGATAGGAGTAGATGCTCTCCTAGGTTATCATCCTGCTGATCATATCACCCTAGCGTTGGGTCCGTCATTCTTCATTCCGCTATCGCCAACGTATGTGCAGACGGAAGCGATCGTCTCGCCGACGGCCGGTGGTTTCGACATCACCGGCAGTGAACGAACGCGTGCGATAGGCAGTGGAGCGCTACCCGGTGTTGCTGCCGTTAGCCCGGCCGTAACGGCGATGGTCCAATACGACATACCGCTGGATAAGCGGCGTCGCATTGTGCTCTCGCCCGAGATCACGGCAACGATGGGGCTGACCGATCTCGTTGCCATGGATCAGGCAGCATCGTCATGGCGCATGTACGCGCTGAGGGCAGGAGTGACGCTCACGTATGCTCTGCAGTCTGCTGCCGGTGATGACCCGTACGAACTTGAGTTTGAAGACGGAGACAGTCTGCGCGGTTCGATCGTAGCAACGGCCCTACGGCCTGATGGCGGCGAGTATCCGTTGAGTTCCATTCGGATCGAGCAGGCCGTGGTCACACGCTCTAAGCCGCTACTGCCGATGATCTTCTTTGACGAGAAGCGCGCACAGATGCCTTCCAGATACGTGCAGCGCAACGGAAAAACGCCGTCGGAATTCGACGAGCGCCAGTTCCATGACTCAACAACCATGCAGACCTACTACGACATGTTGAACATCATTGGTCGTCGCATGCAGCAGCGTCCTCGTGCCGTACTTACCGTCACCGGTCTGGCGCACGACCAAGGCAGTGAACGTGGCAGGAAAGACATCGCTGCCGGACGTGCCTATGCCGTCAAGGACTACCTGGTCACGACCTGGAACATCAATGCTGCACGCATCAGAGCCGGCTTCACGGATGTCGAGCTTGATGCTGCGCGCCTTGATGATGATCGTTATATGAACGAGCAACGTCGTGTTGAACTTACGTCGGACGATGCTGACCTTCTTACCGACGTGTGGACGAGTGACACGTCGTGGATCTCGCAGCCTTCGGCAGTGCGATTCACTCCTATGGTCAGCACCCGAGAAGACATCGCTTCGTGGACCGTTGTCCTGCGTCAGGATTCCATCGACGTTGCGCAATGGAGCGACGAAGATGCTCTACCGCCGATCATTGACTGGGATGTGACGTCAGACAGATCCATCGGCAGGCTCCGGACGGGCGAGCTCTCTTACCTGCTGTCCGTGATCGACGATGACGACGCATCGCTCCAGGCCACGGGCAGTGTTATTCCCATTACCGTCCGTTCCATCGACGAAAAGCGGGCCAAGGGGCTTAGGGGGACACGGACGGACCGACATACGTTCATCGGATTTGACGTGGCGGATGCCGAGCCTACGCAGGCACATAAGCGTCTAGCCGATCGCATCAAGCAGGCATCAACGGGTGCCGTATCTATTCGCATTGATGGCTACACAGACAGCATGGGCGATGCACAGTACAACGTTGCCTTGTCCAAGCGTCGAGCCGATGCCATAGGCAACCTCCTTGGCGGAAGCATCAGCAACAGCACCGGCCATGGCGCTGCCGTGCAACGGTACGACGAGTCATTGCCCGAGGCACGCCTCTATGCACGCTCCGTCGAAGTCGAGATCGACGTAAGGGACTAAGCCTCGGCTTCGCTTACTGCAGACCCAGTCGGGCGGCACCTTGCGGCAGGATCAGGATTGCCAGCAGCATCATGATCACCGAGCCCAGCACCATCAGGAATGCATTGCGTGCTGCGGCCGGCGTATCGCGCCAGCGTCCTACCAGGTGCGACATCGTAAGCGCGGCAAGCATCAGCACCGTATGCTCCATGCGGTAGCGCATCAGTCCGTCATCAAGGCCCCAGCGCTGCACGAGCGTAACAATACCGGTAAGAAACTGCATCGTCAGATTGATCGCATGTAGCCGCGACACGATGCCGTCTGCCTTGCCCGGCGCTGCCTTCTTCAGGAACGTCACAAGGGTGACCACAAGAGCAGCGGCGGCCACAAGTAATACAAACCACCGCATGTGGCTATGAATCACGAAGAGCATTTCCATGGGGGTATCCAGTTGTTGTAGGAGCCGCAAGATAATGGTGAAACAATAGCCCCGGGCTTCAGCCCGGGGTGGCGGGATAGCCCCGGGCTTCAGCCCGGGGTGGCGGGATACGCCCGTGTCGCCGCGCAACCAGCGCCCCTTCATGATTTCGTAACAATTTGGTTACAGAGGGGGCTACGGTGGGGCTGGTAGTTTGCTACGTTGAACTACGGGTATTGCTCACGGACAACTGCCAATGCATGGACTTAGTCATCCTGGATATCGACGGAACGCTCACCGATACGGAGCATGTGGACGACCACAGCATTGTTGGGGCATTGGAGGATGTGCTTGGCGTACAGGATTTGAGTACAGACTGGTCCACCTATCGTACGAGTACCGATGCCGGGATTGTCGCCGAGGTTATTGAGCGTGTGCAGGGCGTTGTGGATGCTGCGGTTGTCGAGGCGGTCACACGGCGGTTCTATGCCATTCTTGAGGACCACTACACGTCTTCACCGGATCTGTTCGCACCCTTGGAAGGTGCCCGAGACGTGTTGCAGACGTTGCAGCGCATGGGATATGACGTTGCCATTGCGACGGGCTGCTGGCGTGAGTCGGCATTGTTCAAGCTTCGCGTAGCCGGCATCGAACACATCAGCATACCGATGGCCACGGCTGATGACAGTCCGAACCGTACAGCGATCGTTGCTCGCGCGATCGAGCTTGCCCGGCGCTGGAACGACGTTCAGGCGTATGACCGTATCTGGTACGTTGGCGATGGCATATGGGATGTGCAGGCGAGCCTGGAACTTGGGCTGGCATTCATCGGCGTTGCAGGCGAAACCAAAGCAGAACGGCTCCGTACAGCTGGTGCAACGCTCGTAGTGGAGCATCCCGCAGACGTTCCGGGTCTGTTTAGTCCGCGACCCGTTCGCCAAACAGTGTAGCACTCGTTGACCGTATGATGCGCGTCTTGATGGTATCGCCAACGATGTAGTCTGCCGACTCGTCGTGCGGGAAGATCACCGTCTTGTTCGTATCACTGCGGCCGCGCCATTCGCGGGCATTGCGCTTACTGGGGCCCTCGACCAGCACGTCATGGATGCGACCGATCTCCGTGGTGTTGATCTCACCGGCGATCGTGTTCTGCAGGTCGATGATCTCCTGCAGACGTCGGTGTTTTACATCGTCCGGCACATCGTCGCCCATCTTCCATGCCTTGGTGTTTTCGCGTGGAGAGTACGCAAACATGTAGGCACCGTCATACCGCACGGCACGCATCACGTCCAACGTGCCCTGATGATCCTCTTCCGTTTCTGTACAGAAGCCTGCAATGATGTCCGTTGACAGCGCAGCAAGCGGCATTACGGCACGGATGCGTTCCATGCGCTGCATGTAATGCTCTACGGTGTAGGTGCGGTTCATCGCCTGCAGGATGCGGTTCGATCCAGACTGGATGGGCAGGTGGATATACTTGCAGATGTTATCAAACTCGGCCATCGTGTCGATCAGCTTGTCGGTCATATCCTGCGGGTGCGACGTCGAATAGCGTATCCGCATCTGCGGAACGGCTCTGGCCGTGGCGGACAGCAGGTCGGCAAAGTCGTAGCCCGACACTTCATCGCGGTATGAGTTCACGTTCTGTCCCAGAAGCGTCACCTCGCGGAAGCCGGATTCCCACAGCTGCTTTGCCTCATCAACCACGCTGCTCAGCGCGCGCGACCGCTCGCGTCCGCGCGTGAACGGCACCACACAGAACGTGCAGAACTTATCGCAGCCGCGCATGATGCTCATCCAGGCCGATATGCCTTCGGTGCGCAGTGGCGTGATATCGTCGTAGGTCTCGACGCGGGACAGTTTGACGGCAATACCCTTTGTGCCGGAGAGTGCCGTTTCGACCAGTTCGGGGACCTTGCGGTATTCGTCAGGCCCAACCACAAGGTCAACCAGTTTTGTATCCAGCAGTGATGCTCGAAGGCGCTCAGCCATACAGCCAAGCACCCCTACCACCAGATCACGGTTCTGACGCTTCTGCCATTTCAGGGCATCCAGCCGGTCGTGGATCTTCTTCTCGGCATTGTCGCGGATGGCGCAGGTATTCAGCAGGATCACATCGGCTTCGTCTGCCGTATCTACAGGAGTGTAGCCATTCGCATGCAGCACGCCCAGGACGATCTCAGAATCGTTGACATTCATTTGGCAGCCGTACGTCTCGACATAGACCGTGCGGCCATTCGTTGGTGCTG
>JAULYI010000197.1:0-3379 GCA_032117915.1 Kapaibacterium sp. (SeqCode)
GTCCCGCCGAACACGCTCGGAATGTTGCCATTGCCGAGCAGACGGGCGCCGCCTATGCCGGTGTCCATCCCTACCGTGCATTCTTCGGCATCGTTAACCAATGCAACGTCGTGGTCACCACAGTCACCATGGCCCTGCACGCCGCAATCGGTCTGCGAAAACATGTGGTGTTGTTCAACAACATCTTCAATCGCAACGAGTTTGAGCTCTACGGTCGCGGCCAGCTCATCGAGCCCCCACGCCAATGCGAGTGCTACTTCAAGCATGAGTGCACCAGCAGCCTTGGCACCTGCATGCAGGACGTCAAGCCAGACTACGTGTACGACGTGGTTGCGACGATGCTATCGACGCCGGCGTAACCGCCACACCGCCTCTCAAGGGGGCGCGCCATAGATGGTATGAACACCCTAAGACCCATAGCTCGCGCTATGGGCTAATGCGGCCATTACACCGTCATGATCGCTCCGGTGGCCCATAGCTCGCGCTACGGGCTCATGAACGGCACCAGCTCATTTGTAGAACGTCTTTTCGAAGGCATGTGCCTCGGCTTTGCCCAGGATAATGCGTCTGAACAACCCGCTGATGAAGCCGGTGCCATAGCCAACAAGTTGGACGATGGAGGCTGCCACGCAAGTGAGGCCGACCAGGGGACTGCGGTAGTGCACACTGCCCCCTATCCAGATCAGGACCAGGTAGATGGCAAGCGGAAGGAGGGCATAGACGCCCTTGGGGAGGAAGAGGGCATAGAACAATGCGATCACGAGGAAGGACGTGAACGCTGCCGGGAAGAAGTGCGTGAGTTTGAGCGTGCCCGGATGCCGCAGCGTAAGATTGATTCGCGCAATACCGGAGTTGTGTACCTGTTTGAAGAATTTCATCAGGTCGGTACGGCGCTTGTGATAGACCCAGGCGTCGGGGATCAGGCCGGTCTTGAAGCCACCGCGGATGATACGGATGGACAGGTCGACATCTTCGCCGAAGCGCATGCGGGCAAAGCCGTCTGTTGCGTGGAATACCTGATGCGTCATACCCATGTTGAACGACCGCGGGTGGAATGCCCCACCGGTGCGTACCTGCTTGCCGCGGATGCCTCCGGTGGTTAGCATCGACGTCATGGCATAGCTGATGGCCTTCTGCGTCATGCTGAACGAGGGATGCTCTCGGTCCGGTCCGCCAAACGCATCATAGCCATGCTCCCTTACTGCAGCATCGATCGATGCCAGCCAATGCGGCGGAGCCATGCAGTCGCTGTCAACAAAGATGAACATGTCTCCCGTGGCGCGCCTGCATCCGAAGTTGCGACTCGGTCCCGGACCGGTATTCTCCTTCGCATGATAGGCGATACGTAGTCGGTCGGTATACCGATCGCAGACGCTCTTGCACGGAACGGTAGAGCCGTCTTCAACCACCACTACTTCAAAGTCTGTAACGGTCTGCTCGGTAAGACTTGTCAGCAGCTCGTCCAATTCATCGGGACGATTGTACACGGCAACGATAATGGAGTAGCGCACGGCAGCACTCGCGGGGTGCTGCTCGGGTCGGCTTGCGGGTTGACTCGATTCGTGGTGCATGGCGTGATTCATGGCGTGCAAAGATACCTGCGTATCTTTCACCGTGCAGCAACGAACCGTCCTCGTCATCGCCTACCACTTCCCGCCCGGCGGCGGCCCCGGCGTGCAGCGCGTGCTCAAACACGTCACGTACCTGCGCGAGATGGGGTGGCGTCCGGTGGTGCTTACCGTCGAGAACGGCGACTTTCCGGCCCGCGACGAGTCACTGATGGCCAAGATCCCCGATGACGTTCCCGTTCATCGCGTGCCCATCCTGGAACCCTACGGCATCTACCGGAACCTGATGGGTGCGAAAGGGGCGGCGATCGACGTGAACGTGAACAAGACGAGTGCACAACGCCGTGGCTGGAAGGCTGCTCTTGCCGAGTTCGTACGAGCTACGTTCTTCATTCCTGATGCTCGTGTCGGCTGGCTGCTGACGGCAGTGCGCGTTGGTGTTGCGCTGTGCAACCGCTACAACGTCGATGCCATTTATACCTCGTCACCGCCCTATACCTGCGCCCTTATCGGTCGTGCCATCAAGCGCCGCACGGGTCTGCCGTGGGTGGTTGGCCTGCGTGACCCGTGGACGAACTTTTTGACCACGCCGGAGCGGTGGTTCCTGCCGGCAGCCATCGACCGACACCTGGAACGGTCGGTCCTTACAGAGGCCGACGCCGTAGAGTGCGCCTGGCAAGGTATCACCGAAGATGCGCTGTCGAAGTATCCTACGCTTCCCAGAACGAAGTTCCACCACGTGCCGAACGGATTCGACAGTGCTGACTTCCCCGACGTGACGTATCAGCGCAACAACATCTTCACGGTCACCTACACCGGATCGATGTACGGTCATCGTAATCCCAAGAGCTTCCTTGCTGCACTCGACACGCTATACCGTCAGGGTGTGCTCGGGCCTGATGACGTTCGGCTGCGCTTCGTTGGTCGCTTTGGTGACGACGTCAAAGCCATGCTGGCAGCGTCGCATTTCGCTGCAAGCGTCGAGAACATTGCCTACGTCCCACATGCCGAAAGCGTGGCGTTTCTGATGCGTAGCGACGTGCTGTTGCTGATCGTGGATCAGACCAAGGAGAGCGCCGAGATCGTTCCCGGTAAGGTCTATGAATACCTTGGCGTCGGCCGTCCCATCCTTGCGCTGGCACCGCAGGGTTCTGCCATTGCTGCGCTCATTGCCGAGACGAAGGCAGGCATGGTGGCACCGCAAGAACAGATCGAGGCAATTGCCGAGGCGTTGCGCACGTTCTACGAGCGCTGGAAGTCAGGTAGTGCCATCGCTACACCAGATGCATCGGCAGTGGCCGCTTACGAGCGCCGCGAGTCGGCACGACAACTCGCAGAACTTCTCGACGCCAGTACACGCAACCCCTCGGGCAACCGTTGAATCCATCGCCCCCCTACAACCAATCACCACGATCATGAAGAAGATTCTTGCAGGACTCATTGCCATCGTTGTCGGCTACTACGCCGTCAAGATCTTCTGGTGGATCTTCACCAGCATCTGGGCTATTGCGTTTTCCATCATGAGTATGCTTGCCGTGATGGTCGTTGCCGTGCCCCTGTACTTCTACCTCAGCCGGAAACTCTTACGATAAGGACCGTCATGCGCATCATGCAGCATCTTGTATCCGGGGCCCTGCTCCTGGTACTCCTTGTGCCCTCGCACGCACAGCAGCTCTGGAATCCATTGGCCGTTGATATCACGCGGACGCTGGTGAAGGACCTGTTCGAGACCAATGCCGTGAGCTACGTCCAGCCCATGGTCGAGACAATCAATGCCACATCGAACGCTCGGTTCTACTCCAGTGCCTATG
>JAULYI010000198.1:0-2154 GCA_032117915.1 Kapaibacterium sp. (SeqCode)
CGGCCTCATGGCACTTCATATCGCTACCGGCCGAAGTGTCGGCCAACATCCGTGCAATGTTCAGTGTTGCCGAGACCGGTTGGGGTAGACTCCACGTGCGTGCCGCGATCAACAACGTTGCGTGGGATACGGCGATCTGGTACGACACGAAACGATCGGCCTATCTGCTTCCACTGAAGGCAAAGATTCGAACAATGTGCGGCGTTGACGTCGGGATGCACGTCAAGGTTACCTTGACCATATAAAGCATGTCGGGCCCGCAGCACCCGAGTATCACTCGCCCGTCTTGATGCGGAACCGTTCTACGACCTTGCCGCCGACAAGGTGTTCGGTAATGATGCGCTCGAGCACCTTGGGTGTACAGGAGTGATACCAGACGTTGTCGGGATGCACAACGGCAATAGGCCCCATCACGCAAACGCGCAGACAGTTGGCCTTGGTACGGAAGATCTTGCCGGGTTCGGCAAGGTCGAGCTCGCTCAGTCGGTCTTTCAGGTAGTCCCAGGCCTTCAGTCCCTGCTCTTCGGAGCAGCATTTGGGCTTCGCCTGGTCGGCACACAGAAAAATATGGCGCTGGTGCGTGCCAATGCCCAGAGCTTGCGTCTTTTGCTCAAGCTTATGAAGCAGAGCGGCATCACGTCCTGCCATGACTGGTGCCCTTACTTTGTTGCAGGCGTAGTCTTGCGGTTGCGCTGCGTGCCTGTTGCCGGCGTTGTTGCAACAACGGGAGCGCGTTCCGAAGCACCAACGGCCCGCTGTTGCGGTGCTTGGTCATGCTTCTTCAATGACGGCGTCGGAGCCGTATGGATCGCCGTCACAGCGGGTAGATGCGTAGCGTGCAGAGCGACCTCGTTCATCACGGCGATGATGTTCTTTTGCACGCACGAGATGCATGCGAAGGCCGGCTGTGCGGCTACGAATGCGGCGATGATGGCAATGTGTCGGAAACGCATGGTCATACCCTTCTTGAATTCACTGTTGACAAGTTACGAAGCCGACCGCTCTGCACGTACAAACGAGCGCACGCCCATGGTGACGTACACGAAGCAAAGCAGGCCTGTGCCGGCTAGGACAACGATCCTGCCGGCATGCGGCAGCGGCTGACCGGCCATCAAGCGGGCAACGGCCGGCACGTATGCAGCCGTACCGATCATCCCCAGCGTGGCAATACCGGTTCCGACGGCAAGCAGGACCCTCGTTAGGCCCCGACGGCCCATCCAACCCACTACCAGCAACACCAGGCCAATGATAGCAGGGGGCAGCGTGCCGGCGTCGCGGGTGACGGCAAAGCCGCCCGTGCCGAGCATTACCATGAGAGCGCCGAGTACGACGCTCATGACCTGACCGCGGTGCGTCGTTGCCGCGCGAGCGACCGCATGTTCTTCGCCTGATGTCATTGCTCTTTCTGGCCTATGTACACAAGATAGTCCCACCAGCCTCCAAAGGCTGTTCGCCGCTCCTGCACCACGGTCATGAACGACTCTTCAAGCAGTGGCATCAGAAACCCGTCCATCCGTACGTGATTTGCCTTCATGACGGTTCGAAAGGTTGACCACCGTGTTGACTCGAAGTCGACGAGGGCGATGAATCCTCCCGGACGCAGGTCGTTGTAGACATTGCGGATAACGTCGGACTCGTGAGGGTGCATCATTGATAGCGAGTATGAGAGCAGAGCAACATCATACTTCCCGTCTTGCGTTCCATTGCCATCATACACAGCATGGCGAATCTGTACACGACTGCCGAAGGAGGCCACGGCACGCCTTGCACGCTCCACCATGTGTGAAGAGGCATCGTAGGCCACGATCGTCGCCTGAGGGAAACGTCTTGCTAGTGCCCGAGACGTAAACCCCGTGCCGCATCCAACTTCGAGGATGCTACACGGAGCATGGACAACACCGGGAATCAGCGATACCACACGGTTTCTGCCAAACAGATAGGCCCATCGCGTAGCATCGTATACCATGGATTGCACCGCGTAATAGCGTTGCATCGCCTGCGCCTGCTGCCGATAGTCGGCCCGTATCGGGGGTGGACGATCCGTTAGGAGGCCCCCGGAACGTTCAGATGTCGGAACAACGTCTTGACGTCTTCCACCGGCTGTTGCCCCTGGTCGCCCTTGCCGTGTACACGAACGCTCACGGCGTTGTTGTC
>JAULYI010000199.1:0-7575 GCA_032117915.1 Kapaibacterium sp. (SeqCode)
GCGCCGCCAAAACATGTCACCGTTAGATGTGCCTTCAGATTGCGCTCCCTTACCCATGCCACCGTCGGCGTCGAGCGCCAGCCTGCAAGGCCTGTCAGCGCCCCATTGCCCGTATCAACGTCAACAGAGAACCACGCAACGTGGGTAAGGAGTGTATGGTCGACAGACTGGCGCGCTGCTGCCTCCGTCCATGACGGCATCCAGCCATACACCACGGAAAATGGTGGATTCAAGGGGGCACTGAGGTCCGCTGCGAACGGCACATGCATGGTATCGATACGGACAACTGTAGGGTCGGCCGCCAAGCGCGCATGCGGTGACGGATCGGCATACGGCTGCTGTGCCGTTGCTGCAGAGAGCAGCAGCAAGAGGGATATTCCTGTGGATAACGCTCGAACCATTTGGCAAAATTATAGTTACGTCGAAAAAAATGTGCTTGACATGGTATCACATGCCCCTATCTTTGTTCCGTGCCGTGCGGGCGATCGCACACGGCACGGTGCCGGGGTCTCTGTAATTCAATGTTCGAAGCCGGCACGGCTCATTAGATCGCTAAGGATTGGTTTATGAATATCTATGTTGGCAACCTGCCGTATTCCACTGGCGATGCAGAACTTCGTCAGATCTTTGAGGAATTCGGTGCCGTCGATTCCGCTTCCGTCGTGAAGGACAAGTTCACCGGTCGTTCACGTGGTTTCGGTTTCGTCGAAATGCCTGATGGCGACGCTGGCAGCCGAGCCATCGAATCGATGAATGGACGTGGCATGGGCGGTCGTAACCTCGTGGTCAACGAGGCACGTCCGCGCGAAGAGCGTCCGCGCTTCGAGCGCCGCGATCGCAATTGATCCCAGAAACGAGGTCAATTCACAAGGCCGCTTACCGAAAGGTGAGCGGCCTTTCTCTTTTCAGGTTTCCGTAACTTTGGGGCTTCACTCGTCACCGCACAACCAAAGGCTTACGATGCAGTTGTTCGACACGCTTCACGATCTCGGCCACGAACAGGTGGTCATGTGTTCCGATCCGGTCACAGGCCTCAAGGCCATCGTTGCCATCCATAACACGTCGCTGGGTCCGGCCCTTGGCGGTACCCGCATGTGGTCCTATGCATCTGACGCCGACGCAATAACGGACGCCCTGCGTCTGTCGCGCGGCATGACGTACAAGGCCGCCGTGTCGGGCGTGAATCTCGGTGGCGGCAAGGCCGTGATCCTCGGCAATCCGCACACGGATAAGTCCGAAGGGTTGTTCCGAGCGTACGGTCGATTCGTGGAGACGCTGCGTGGACGCTACATCACAGCCGAGGATGTTGGCACCTCCGTGCGCGATATGGAGTGGATCCGCATGGAGACACGCTTCGTGACAGGTGTGGGCGGTAACGGCGGTTCCGGTGATCCTTCGCCGGTGACGGCGCTTGGCGTTTACTCCGGCATGAAGGCAGCTGCTAAGAAGGTGTATGGTTCCGATTCCCTGGCCGGTAAGCGTGTCGTTGTGCAAGGCGCCGGCAACGTTGCCACATACCTTGTGCAGTCGCTCACCAAGGAAGGTGCACACGTGTTCGTGAGCGATATCTATGGCGACAAGGCCAATGCGCTTGCGGCATCGACCGGTGCCACGGTGATCGCTCCGGAAGAAGTCTTTACGACGCCGTGCGATGTTTTTTCGCCGAACGCTCTGGGCGCCATCCTGAACGACGAGTCGATCCCGCAGCTTACCTGTGCCATCATCGCCGGTGGAGCCAATAATCAGCTCGCGGAAGAACACAAGCATGCCGAGGCGCTACGTTCACGCGAGATCCTGTACGCGCCGGACTATGTGATCAACGCCGGTGGCCTGATGAACGTTGCCTCGGAAGTTGACGGCTATAACCGCGACAAGGTCATGCGTCAGGCCGAGGGCATCTACGACATCACGATGAATATTCTGAATATTGCCGCAGAGCGTAACATCCTTACGATCGAAGCATCGAATGCTATCGCCGAGGACCGCATCATGAAGATGCGTCACGTTCACGGTAACTACATCGGCACACCGAAAATTCGCGGCGAGCAATAAGAACAGCATGGCAAGCACACAGCCCCCTGAACAATTCCCGCTTAGCCACGCAAAGCATGTGAAAGGCACGCGCTACATGGCGCGTGAGAAGGTCCTGCAGATCCTAGCGGCCACGGCCGACGGCGAGACTGCATGGGACGTGGTCTTTCCGCATATCTTTGAGCGTCAGTTCACCTTCGAGACGGTGAATCCTCCCGAAGATCAAAAGCGCATCCTGCGTCCGGAGGAAGTCCGAGATCTGGAAGCGGATGTGCCGATCGACTGGTCCCATGAAGATCGAGAGTATGCCATCCAGGTGGTGCGCGCAGCGCGTGATCAGCAGGAAGAGGCAACGGCACTCATCAACAGGTACACGGAGAACTGGGAGCTGGATCGTATCGCCTTCATGGATCGCATGCTCATGCACCTGGCCATCGCAGAGTGCAGGGCGTGTACCGATATTCCGCTGAAGGTGACCATCAACGAAGTGATCGAACTGGCAAAGCGCTATTCCACAGACAGATCTGGCACGTTCATCAACGGCATCCTCGACGCGATCATCAAAGAGCTGAAGGGAGCCGGGAAGATCCTCAAGACGGGCCGCGGCCTGGTCGAATGAACCACCGAGCATAGGAGAGCTCCCATGATACGTTTCCTTGGCATTCTCGTGCTGGCGTTCTGCGCCACACTGTCGCTCACCGCACAACCGCGATTCCTGTGGACGAAGCTGGGCAAAGGCCCGTCCTTCGATGAAGCACGCGCCATTGCCGTTGCTCCTCAGGGCGACGTCCGTATCGCCGGCGTGTACAGCGACTCGATCGTTATTGGCGATCAGACGCTGCAAAGCTCCGGGAACTACGACATGTTTATGGCCCGGTTTACAAAGTCGGGTACGTTCCTGCTGTCCGATACTTACGGCGGCCTGGACGTTGATGATACCCGCAGCATCTGCGTTGATAACAAGGGCAACTTTTACCTGACGGGTACATTTGCCTACTCGGCGTTCATCGGTGAAGACGTCTTTGCCGACGGAGAGGCCAGCGTAGACATCGTGGTTGCAAAGTGGAACAGCATGGGCATCCTGCAGTGGACCAAGGTGTTCGGCGGCAAGAACTACGACGAAAGCGCTCCGTTCATTTCATGCGACTCCACAGGCAATGTGTACCTGGCCGGTATCTTCGGTGGCACGAATGTCGCCTTCGGTACCACGCGCCTGAACTCGTCCGGTGCCGGTGACATGTTCCTTGCCAAGCTCAATGCCGCCACTGGTGACGTGATCTGGGCGAAGAATGGCGGCGGCTTCGAGACGGACGAAGCACTTGCGGTTTCGGTGACCAAGACCGGCGATCTGGTCTATGTTGCCGGTACCTTCAAGGGTCTGGCACAATGGGCCGGTAACAAGCTCGAAAGCGTCGACGGCAAGATGGACTTCTTCTATGCCGCCTATGATAACGCGGGTAACCTGAAGTGGGTCAAGAAGGCCGGTCATCCGGGTGACGATCGCGTTATCACGTGTGTGGCCGATCAGAACGGCGACATGCTGATCACGGGCGCGATCAATAATCAGACGACGTGGGACGGACAATCGATCAAGGCCAACGGCGAGTTCCGCAGCGATCTCGTCCTAGCACGCGTGACGAAGCTCGGCGTCCTTGACAAGATCGAACGCTTTGGCGATGTGTGGACCGACGTCGGCTATGCCATCACGACCGATGCACGCAATAACATCTACATCGCCGGTGCATTCGACAGCACAACGGTAATCGGCAGCAACAGCTTTGGCAGTCAGGGTGGGCGCGATGCATTTGTGATGAAGCTCCGCACTGACTTCAGCTTTGACTGGTTCCGCTCAGTGGGCGGACCAAATGATGACGAGATGCGCGGCGTTGTGGTGGACAAGCAGAACATCCCCTACGTCTGCGGCACGTTCGATACGAAGCTTACGATCGACGAAGACACCTTCGAAGGTGAACGCTACCTGGATGCCTTTGTAGGCGCCATTGAATGCGGCCCCAACACCGCACTGCGTCCGTCTGCGGTCAATATCACGATCTGCCAGGGCGGCGATTCTACCATCACGGCTCCCGCCGGATATCCTGCCTATGTTTGGTCTGTCAACGGCGCCAACGTAGCCCAGCCCACGCGCAACGTGTTCGACCTTTCGGCGCTGCCTGTTGGTGAGCACAAGATCAAGGTTCGTATCACGGATCAGAATGACTGCTCGCTGACCTCGAAGGAAGTCACCATCACCGTCTCCGAAGGTATGGCCAAGCCGGTCATCGCTCAGGATGGCATGAAGCTGACGTGTTCGATCGACGGTGCTACGTACGTGTGGTACCGTGAGGGTAAGCTGATGTCGAACGTCAAGACCCGCGAGATCACGGCAACGGGGAACGGCATGTATCGCGTGCGTGTGACGGATTCCACGGGCTGCACGCGCTGGTCGGACCCGATCGTTATCGGCTCGACGAGCGTTGACGAAGAGATGCCGCTGTCCGGCATCACGGTCTATCCCAATCCCACACAGGGTGACGTCTATGTCGGCGGTCTGCCCGACGGCGCGAGCCTGCTGCTGGTTGACGTGCTTGGTCGGTCCGTCGAACAACGTGACGACATCTCCGGAACGATCACACTGCCGCTGGGTAACCATCCGCATGGTCTGTACACGCTCGTGATCCGCACAGCTGCGGGCGAGCTTACACGTCTGGTTCTGAAGCGCTGATCGGTCCGCGTCGGACGTCAAGCGTCCACGCGACCATGACCGGTATAAACTGAAGTACAAGGGTGACGGTGTGTTCTCTCCACACGCCGTCACCCTTGTACGCTATGTAGGCCAGGCCATACAGCGAGATCGTTGCCCCCCATACCATACTCGACCGAAGTGGTGCGAAAGGGGCCATGAGTAAGGGGATGAGGATGTACCAGGCATGGACGACGGGGGAGACGATAAACAGGGCTATGATAGCCAGTATGCCTGCGGCGACGGGCGTATCACGTCGACGCCAAACAACGACCGCCCCCATAAGCGCTCCGATGCCAGCCAGCACGTAGCGTATGGTGGGCTCGACAATGATGTCCTTCAGCAGTGTATAGAGCAGGGCATTCGATTGCCATGTGCTGGCGAACGAGCGGAAGGCATCGAACATCGATGTCGAGGCGAACGGTGCCGTGATGACGGCGATCGCGGCGATGGCTGCACCTACGACGTACAAACGATCATGTCGATCCATGCGAAGCAGCATGAAAGGCAGCATGATAACGGCCACGTACTTCACCGTGATAGCTGCGCCGAGCAGGAGACCTCCGGCGACACGAGCTCTCCGATCCAGGGCGATGCAGCCGAGTAGAGCCAGCAGGGCCATCAGCATATCTGCGTGAACATCGGCGATACCGTGCAGCAACAGCGACGGATTGGTGAGTGCCAGCAGCAGCAGCGTTGACCGATGCACGTCGTGCCAGAGTGACCACAGGGCTATACCGATGAGGGTGAGGCACAGTGCTGACCACGTAAGCCGCCATGCCATCACGTCGATACCGGCAGTGCCGGACACCAGACCAACAGCAAGCTGCATACCCGGAGGGTAGATCGTGCGGATATGCGGATACGTCACATCGGCGGGATAGTCGATGCCATGTGCCGAATCGCGTATGGCCAGGCGCTGCATCGACGGATCGCTTGGGGCCGCTGCATAGGGATTCACATCGTGGGCAACCACATGACCATCCCAACGGTAGCGCAGTGCATCGTCGGACATCACATCGGTAAACGGCAGGGCGATACCGATGCCGGCTACGGCCATCCCGAGCAGCACCATGCGCAGACGTCCGTGCATTCCCGGATGTCGTACGACGTAGAACGCCATGGCAAGCCAACCGATGGATGCCAGGATCAACAGTGTAACGGTTGATGATAGCATCTCAGCGGAGAGCATATCGCGCGATGGTCTTCAGGATGATGTAGCCTGCCATGATCGTCCCTTTTACTGTTCCGGACACCTTCGACGTACCGATGCGGCGTCTGTACCGTACCGGTATCTCCTGGCAGCGCAGACCCAGGCGGGCAGCCTTGATCTGCATCTCTACGGTCCACCCGTAATTACGGTCTTCCATCCGCATCTGCATCAGTGCTTTCCACGACACCGCCCGTAGCGGCCCCAGATCGGAAAACTCCACGTTCCACCGCCAGCGTATCAGTGTTGTTGCCAGCCAGTTGCCAAACACCTGTTGTGGCGTGAGCGACCCGCGTTCGCGTTCACCGCGCACGCGTGAGCCGATCACCAGATCGGCGGAGCCATCGAGGACGGGCGCCAGCACGCGTGTTACATCGGCCGGGTCATCACTGAAGTCGCCATCCAAGAACAGCACCACCTGCGGCGGCACTTGTGTCAACGCTTGCAGTCCTGCCAGGCATGCCGCACCATAGCCTCGTACCGGCTCGGACACCACTACGGCACCTGCCTGCTGCGCCACTGCCGCCGTCGCGTCGGTCGACCCATTGTCGACCACGATCACGCTATCCACCAGCGACCGCACTGCCCCCACCACAAGCCCTATGGATGCCTCTTCATTCAGCGCCGGAATCACAACGGCTGTTTGCATGGGGTCAAAGATACTGCGGCCGCCGTGCGGGCGACCTGCGTGGGTGACTGGACCCTACGTAGTCGCCCGGTGGATGGGTTCCATTCGCCACGAGCCCACGCTAAAGCGTGGGCCTATTCCGATCGTCGCGTTGTAGGGTTGCCCCCAGCGTGGTTGGCGCTGACGCGGTAGCGTTGGAGATAGGTGCCAATAAACTCACCCCCGGCCCCTCTCGCCTGCGAGAGGGGATCGAGGGGTGAGTTTGCCCGCATGATTGCTAGCCCCGGGCGCGAGAGCCCGGGGAGCGAAATGCGCCTCTAAACCCACGAATAAATTCGTGGGTTATGTTCTGCGATACGATGTGATGAACCGTGGGGGCGGCCCTGCGTGGCCGCCCCGTCCGCATGCAGCCGATCAACGGCCTGGAGATTCCAGCAGCGTTTCTACGCGCCGCAGCAGCTCATGGGGTTTCAGCTGCAGGATGTGGGCGATATGATATATCGCCCTGAGGTCGGGACTCCGCTTCGCGAGCTCGAGCTTCGACATGTAGGACCGATCGAATGACTCCTCGCCTTCGAAGTCGCTTTGTTTAAGACCCAACTCGATCCTTCGCTGGCGCAATACCATCGCAAATGCTTCTACCTCGTCACGGGGTACACCGTACGGTAGCTGCAATTCGCGGAGAGGTCGTGCCATACCTCGAAGCTATACAGTGCCCCTACTCTGCATAAGGCCAGATGGCCAATACGTGAAATAGTTGGTCGGCGTGTGTGCATTCATTCGCCCGGCGAGCCCACGCTAAAGCGTGGACCTATCCCTGGCAATAAACTCACCCCCTGCCCCTCTCGCAAGCGAGAGGGGAGCCAACTCGCTCATGGATCAATCGGAGAACAAGCGTACGAACCGGCTTCCCCTCTCGCCTGCGAGAGGGGACCGAGGGGTGAGTTTTCTAGAGTAGGAACAGCC
>JAULYI010000200.1:0-16035 GCA_032117915.1 Kapaibacterium sp. (SeqCode)
TACAGCAGGTCACGGTACCGGGAAAAGGCCTGTGCCATAACGGCATCGACGAATGCCCTGCGGTCTCCGGGAGCACCGAAGGTGATAGCCTTATGGTCGGGCGTCAGCGCAACCATCGGCAACTCACCGATCAGATCTCGCACCGTCGCATTCGATGCCAGCGACGTTTCGATGCGCTTCCTCGCCCCTTCACGAACCGTGACCTTGACGTTCCAGGGAACGCCCAGGTCGCGGTTGGCTGTGACCGTCATCGTTGCTGTCTCGGCCCCATGACGGATCAATGCTGTATCCGGAACAGGGACGATGCTGCGACCGATGGCGCACATGCCGATCGACTCCAGCACCGACGTTTTGCCGGACCCGTTGCGTCCGGTCAGCACGTTCACATGTCCGGCACAGGCCAGCTCTGTGGTAGTGTGGTTCCGCACGTCGTACAGGCCGACTGTTCGGACGACCATGAATGCTCCGACGTCAGATCTTGACGGGCATGACCAGCATCAGCAGCGAGTCGCTCTCGACTCCCGGCGTGATGAGCACGGCACGGATCGACGTCGAGAAGGTCATGCGAACGTTGAGATCCGGATCATCGTCCGACGTGATATTCTTGATGGCCTCTTCCAGGAATCGGTAATTGAATCCCACTTCGAAGGACTCATTCGTGAACTCGCACGGAATCGTTTCGGTACCGCTGCTGCCGGAATCCTCGTCGTGCGAGTGCACGGACAGGGAACGCTCCGTCATGCGGAACCGGACGTGACGCGTATTGGTATTTGCAAAGAGCGAGACCCGCTTGATCGCCGACAGGATCTCGCGCTGATTCACAACGAGGGTCTTGTCATTGTCAGCCGGGATGACATTCTGATACGGAGGATACTTCTCGTCGATGATCCGCGTGGTGATGCTGTGCTGGCCGATCGTGAAGCGTGCGTGGGTACGCGAAACGTCCATAACGACGTCGCCATCTACCTTGCGCAGCAATTCGACGGCGCGGGCGGGGATGATACATTCGAGTTCCGACGGGAAGGCACCGTCAGCAGCAGAAACGATGACGCGCGACAGGCGGAAGCCGTCTGTCGCCACTGCCGTTACCGATGCGCCGCTAAACTGAAAGAACACACCCGTCATGCTTGGGCGATACTCTTCGGTCGAAACGGCGAACACCGTTTTGTTCGCCATGCGCGTGATATCCTCTCGACGCAGCGTGGCCTTGGTGGCCGCCGGGAAGGGCGGGATCGTCGGGAACTCCAGAGCGTGCAGACCCTTCATCTCGAACGAGCCTGTTGGCGTGCGCACGGTGATGAGCTGGTCGGCACCGGCAGCAACTTCGATGGTGCCGGCCGTACCCAGTTCCTTGACCAGATCGTTGAACTGGCGCGCCGGGATCAGCACTTCACCGTCGGCCTCGCCCGCAACGGGAATGGCCAGCGAAATGGTGATCTCCTGATCGGTGGCCGTGAACGTCAGCTCGGATCCTGCCAAGGCAACGTGCATGTGTTCCAGAACGGGAATGGTCGATTTCGCCGGGATGGCCGGAAGGAGCTTCTGAAGAGCTCGCTGCAATTCGGGAAGAGCTACGGTAAACTTCATCGCCGGAGGGTGCGCCCAGTAAGAGTGTGACAATCAGCGCTGATCGCTAATTTTACCTCGCGAATCTACGAAACCACGGACCACCCTCAAACGAATTTAGGCCCTCATGATCACGCCCTACGGATACGATAATGCCTTTCTGATGCTGGCGATCGGCATTGGCTGTTTGGGGCTGGCGATTTCGGTGTCAAATCCATGGCTGATCGGTCTCTGCGTCGCTCTGGGAGGCCTACTGATCGCCTTTACGCTGTGGTTTTTTCGCGATCCCGAACGGCCCGTGGCGGCAGAGGCCAAGACGAATGACTCGATCGTTATCTCCCCGGTCGACGGAAACGTCACGGAAATCGTCAGCGAGGCGTATGTTGAGGCATTCGGCGGACCGGCACAACGCATCACGATCTTCCTTAGCCCGGTGAACCTGCACGTCAACAGGTATCCGGTAAGGGGCGTAGTGACGGCCGTCGACTACATTCCCGGGAAGTACCTGATGGCATTCAATCCGAAGGCCTCCGAAGAGAACGAGCGAAGCGTCATAACCCTGTCAACCCCCTATGGCCCGCTGGTGATGAAGCAGATCACGGGCTTTCTGGCACGGCGGGTCGTCTATGATGCAATCGTAGGCCATGCCGTCGAGGCCGGCCAGCGCTTTGGCATGATGAAGTTCGGCTCCCGGATGGACGTGCTGATCGCACCGTCTGCATCTGTCTGCGTGCGCGTTGGCGACACCGTCACCAGCTCCCGCTCAATTCTTGCACGACTTGTTGGCCCGTCGGCCAACCAAGGCTGATCATGCGCGTAACTCGCTCCGTTGTTCCCAACCTGTTCACGCTGGCCAACCTGTTCTGCGGCTTCGCCTCGATCATCGCATCGGCCGGCGGAGCGTTCGAGCGCGCAGCGTGGCTGATCGTGTTGGCCGCCGTCTTCGACATGCTCGACGGTGTGGTAGCGCGGCTGACGGACAGTACGAGCGAATTCGGTGTAGAGCTTGACTCGCTCTGTGATGCCGTCTCGTTCGGCGTAGCACCCAGCATCATGCTGTACATGGTGTTCTTCCACCAGTGGCCCAACTGGGGGCTACTTATCGCATCGCTGCCGGCCCTGGCCGGCGTCCTGCGGCTGGCACGTTTCAATGTTCAGCTTACCAGCATGGAGGACAAGCTCTACTTCCGGGGCATGCCGATTCCGGCCGGCGCACTGACGATCATCTCCTACGTGGTAACGATCGATCGCCAGCAGGTACTGCCGGTGGAGTGGCGTGCATGGGGCATCCTGGCCGCTACCGTGATCACGGCCGCCGCCATGGTGAGTACGATCCGGTACGACAACATGCCGCGACCCACGGCTCGTGCGATCCGCCAACGGCCCGTCGTTTTTCTCGTATTTTTGACCGGCCTGATCGCTTCCATTGCAACGCGCGGCACGGCGATCTTCCCGTTCATGGCCCTATACATGATCGGTGGCGCCGTCAGACACGCTGTAGCCCTTCTGCAGGCGCGACGGCTGGATGACGATGATGTGATGGAAGAACCCGACCCCGATCCATTCGAGATATAACCCATGAAGACCTATACGGCACACGTAACGATCACCCTTCGCCGCGCAATCCTTGACGTGCAAGGAAAGACGGTAGAGCACGCCCTGCACAGCCTGCATATGCCGCAGCTCACGAACGTCCGCATCGGCAAGTACGTCGAGATGGTCGTGCAGGCCCCCGATGCACAGACGGCCCGCGATGTAGCCGACGAGGCATGTTCGAAGTTGCTGGCCAATCCGGTGATGGAAGATTATGCCATCAGCATCGAAGAGCACGAAGGGGCCGCCGCATGAAGATCGGCGTGGTGACCTTTCCCGGCTCGAACTGCGAAGCCGATGCCGTACGTGCAGGTAATGTCCTGGGCCATGACGTGGTACGTCTGTGGCACAAGGACACGTCTCTGCCGAGCGGACTTGACGTAATTATCCTGCCCGGTGGGTTCTCGTATGGCGATTACCTTCGTACCGGCGCTATCGCTCGATTCTCTCCGGTGATGGCCGAGGTGACACGCTTCGCGGCAAACGGCGGCTACGTGATGGGAATCTGTAATGGGTTCCAGATCCTCACGGAAGCCGGCCTTCTGCCGGGTGCGCTCATCCGCAATGCCAATCTGAGCTTCGTCTGCAAGGACGTCTGGCTCCGCGTGGAACAGCGGACACCATTCACCAGCGCCTATACCAATGGGCAGGTCCTGCGTATCCCCGTAGCTCATGGCGAAGGACGCTTCATTGCCCCTGCAGAGGTGCTGGAACGGATCGAAGGCGAAGGCCAGGTCGTGTTTCGCTATGTCGACCCTGCAGGCTCGATGACGGACGCTGCAAATCCTAATGGCAGCGTCAACAACATTGCCGGCATCGTCAATGCAGCAGGTAACGTCATGGGTATGATGCCACACCCCGAGCGCTACGTCGAGGACACCCTTGGCGGCGCGGATGGATGTGGCGTGTTTCGCAGTCTGTCCGCCGCGCTCGAAACGCTGGTGGCCTGAGTTCACGACCTGAATTGATCGAATCATCTCTCCTTTGGAGGCATCATGTTCGGATTACCCGGCGGCAGCGAATGGATTCTCATCCTGCTCATCGTCATCATCCTATTCGGCGCAAAGAAGATCCCCGATCTCATGAAGGGCATCGGCTCCGGCATTCGCGAATTCAAGAAGGCTGCCAGCGGAGACGATGATGCGTCGAAGGCTGAAAAGTCCGAGAAATCGGCGTCGTAACTCCCAACCATCTGACGCACCATGTTTGACGTTGGCGGCGGCGAGCTGCTGTTCATTGTCCTGATCATTCTTCTTCTGTTCGGACCGAAGAAGATCCCCGAATTGATGCGAAACATCGGCTCGGGTCTTCGCCATTTCCGACGCGCCCAGGAAGACCTGACACGACAGATCAGAGACATTTCGACCCAGGACCCTACGGAGTCGTCCTCGGCAACGCCAACGGTCTCGACCGAGTTCGTTGTGCCCGATGCCGGACCGGATGCATCGACGCTGCTGGCCGACGACGAAGCGACGGACGCTGAAGGATCGATAGAGACGCCGGACCAAACGAGCGTCATCACGCCGACGCCGGCCCCGGCAACGCAACCTAGGCCACGCCGCAGTGACACGTCCCAGGAACCACCACATCATGATTGACTACGCATCCGATCGCGCAGCGTTCGACCAAGGCTCGACATCGTGCGCCGAGCGCACGTCTGCCTGCCTGCAGCGCATCACCGAACGGCAGGCTCTGAACGCTTTTCTGCATGTAGACACGGAAGGTGCAGTATCTGCCGCCGCCACGAGCGACGAGCGCTACGCCGCTGGACTCGCGCGCCCGCTCGAAGGCTTGGTGATGGCCGTCAAAGACAACATCAACGTGAACGGCATGCCGCTCACATGCGCCTCGCGCATGCTCGAGGGCTTCCGCCCGCTCTACGATGCAACGGTCATTGAACGCCTTCGCGATGCCGGCGCCGTGATCATCGGAAAGACCAACCTGGACGAGTTCGCCATGGGCTCGTCCAACGAAACATCGGCCTTCGGCCCGGTACACCACCCGCTCGACGAGACACGCGTACCCGGCGGCTCCAGCGGCGGGTCTGCCGTGGCCGTGGCCGCAGGCATGTGCCACGCCAGCCTTGGCAGCGATACCGGCGGCTCCATACGTCAGCCCGCAGCATTCTGCGGCACGTACGGCCTAAAGCCCACCTACGGCCGCGTCTCGCGCTATGGCCTGGTGGCCTTCGCCTCGTCACTTGACCAGATCGGCGTCTTCGCTTCGTCCCTCCGTGACACGGCAGCGGTATTCGACGTGATCTCCGGGCACGACCCGATGGACGCTACGAGTCTTCCCGGCGCATCGTCGCATGCGCTGGATGCACTTGCGACGCCCCTTCATCAACCCTTACGGATCGGCGTGTTACCGCGATCGGCCGTGCAGGGCTGCGAGCCGGCTATCCTCGACGCATACGATGCCGCTATCGAGCGATACAAGGCGCAGGGCGCCGCCGTGATCGAAGTGGCCTTGGGTCATGAAGAAATATGGGTGCCCACGTACTTCATTCTGGCCACGGCCGAAGCGTCGAGTAACCTGGCACGGTTCGACGGTGTACGCTATGGACACCGGGCCGCACACGTGGATGGCGTGGATATGACCACGGCGTCGCGTACCGAGGGCTTTGGTGCAGAGGTGAAGCGCCGCATCATGCTCGGCACGTATGTACTGTCCAGTGGCTATTACGATGCCTACTACCGCAAGGCTCAACAGGCCCGGCGAGTCATCAGCGATGCCTACGAAGCCATCTTCCGCGAAGTGGATGCGCTCTGCATGCCAACAACTCCTACCACGGCCTTCCGCCTGGGCGAGAACAATGCCGATCCCGTGCAGATGTGGCTGAGTGACTACTTTACGGTGAGTGCTAACATCGCCGGCATTCCCGCACTGAGCGTTCCCTTTGGGAACGACGCCGCCGGACTCCCCGTGGGGCTGCAGTTGCAGGGGCCACTCTTCAGCGACGAACGCCTGATGCAGATCGCTGCCGTGCTGCAGTGATACCTCTGCCTGATGCGATGCGCATGCCTGTGGTACAGGCGACGCATACCTGCGCCATCAGTCAGTCGGATCTTGCCTGAAACAGGCCAATCCTGTTCCCCTCGCTGTCTTCAAACTCGGCAACATGGCCCCATGCATCAACAGACGTGATCGCAAGCAGGCTGCGACCTCCATTGGCCAGCACCAGATGAAGCGTCTCGTTGATGTCTTCCGTTCGCAGGTAGAGAATGACGCCGTCGTTCGTAGGCCGATACACATCCCCCTTGCTGAGAGCACCGGAGATACCCGGATGCGACTCGTCAAATGGGAACAATGCCATCTCGTAATGATCGATGACTGTTCGCGTGAACGCAAAGCCGAAGACTGCTCTGTAAAACGCAATGGCACGTTCCATATCCGTGACAGGGATCTCGAAGTACACCGCTGGGTTGAAGATCATGTGCGGCCTTTTCACGGGTAGCAGCGCCACTACCGCGGATGAAACGTGACCGGCACTTCGATGCGGTCGGAGATGCTCAGTTTGACCGGACAGGTGGTCACAGCATGGGTCATGACCTTCATCGCCTTGTCGTCGAACTCACCGGGGATGTAAATATCCACGCTCAAGCGTCCGACGCGTCGGAGCGGGTCGGCCACCATGTCCTTGCGAACCAGTAGCCTCGTCCCCTCAAGGTTCCATCCGTGCGCTTCGGCGGCCTTGCCCAGGTACGTTGCCATGCACGTACCCAGAGCCGTTGCCAGCAGATCCGTCGGCGAGAACGATGATCCCGTTCCACCGTTGTCTACCGGTGCATCCGTGTGGATCCGGTCCGCGGACGGACCGTGAACGGCAATGCTGCGCGGACCGCCGTCGTAGTTGATGTGGATCTCTACCATAGATACCCTCGATGATGGTTAGACCTGAAAGATAGGCTCCAGAACGGTTCCGTCTGACATCCGGCAAGGACCCTACCGATGATGGTCCCCACACCGGCAGGTCCGACCGTTTCAGTCCATAGCCATGGTTTTCGTAGTTTTGCGCTCCCAAATTCCCACATCAGCCATAGAAACGGTCCGCACATGAGCGTTCTCGTCAACAAAGACAGCAAGGTTCTCGTCCAGGGTATCACCGGTGGCGAAGGCACGTTCCATACATCGCAGATGCTGCAATACGGAACGAAGGTCGTCGGTGGCGTCACCCCCGGTAAGGGCGGTTCAACATACAGCGGCAAGGGCGATGACATGTTCACGCATCCCCTGCCAGTCTTCAACACGGTTCGCGATGCCGTAGAAGCCACGCAAGCCGACGTGTCGATCATCTTCGTGCCTGCGCCTATGGCGGCCGACGCCATCCTCGAGGCGATCGACGCCGGCATTGGCGTGATCATCTGCATCACGGAAGGCGTACCGGTCAACGACATGATCACGGTGAAGGCTCGACTGGACCAGTCGAATGCCGTCCTGATCGGACCCAACTGCCCCGGCATCATCACGCCCGGCGAAGCGAAGATCGGCATCATGCCTGGCTTCATCTTCTCGAAGGGCCCCATCGGCCTGGTGTCGCGCTCGGGAACACTCACCTATGAAGCGGTCAAGCAGCTCACCGACGTTGGTCTGGGTCAGACAACCTGTATCGGCATTGGCGGTGACCCGATCATCGGTACGAAGTTCATCGATGCTATCAAGCTGTTCAACGAAGACCCCGAGACAGAGGCCATCGTGATGATCGGCGAGATCGGCGGCAGTGCCGAAGAAGAAGCAGCCGAATACATCAAGGCCAACGTGAAGAAGCCCGTCGTAGGCTTCATCGCCGGACAGACGGCACCTCCGGGACGTCGCATGGGTCATGCAGGCGCCATCATCAGCGGTGGCAAGGGTACGGCAGCCGACAAGATGGCCACGATGACGGCATGTGGCATCCACGTTGTCGAATCGCCGGCCACCATCGGCGTTACGATGAAGCGGGTGCTGGAAGCAGCCGGCACTGCGACTGCTGCGAAAACATCAAAAAAGACATCATCCACTAAGAAGTCCTAAGGCGAACACCATGGAACGCACACTCTGCATCATCAAGCCGGACGCCGTCCGCAAGAACAACGTCGGCGATATCGTCGCCATGATCCAAGCCGCCGGCTTCAAGGTCTTGGGCATGCAACTCACACGCATCTCGGCCGAGCAGGCAGGTGCCTTCTATGCCGTCCACAAGGAGCGCCCGTTCTACGGTGAACTGGTCAACTTCATGAGCAGCGGCCCGATCGTGCCGATCGCTCTGGAGAAGGACAATGCCGTCGCCGACTGGCGCGCGCTGATCGGTGCAACCGATCCGGCCGAAGCTGCCGAAGGCACGATCCGTAAGCGCTTTGCCGCAAGCAAGGGCGAGAACGCCGTGCACGGCTCCGACAGCGTCGAGAACGGCCTGATCGAAGTTGGGTTCTTCTTCAGCGAGAAGGATCTCGTCGCTAACGGATAATACAACCGGTACAGACATCGTCTTGATGGGACCTCGATCGGTGCGCAACCGACTGTGGTCCCATCGTCATTTTCGGGTATCTTGCCATTCCATTGGTTCACAACTGCAGCCTTCGTCCATGATCGTACGCCTTTGCTGTCTTTTTGCCCTGTCAGCCATGCTTCCCTCGCTCGCCGCAGCACAGTCGGCCGGTCCGGCTCCAAAAGGCCGTGAGTACCGGCTGCAGGCGCTGTACCGTCCCGGTATCGCGCAGAGCTACGAGATCACAGAGCTCGACACGGTTGTGCGCACCCACAGCGACTCCTCGACACGCTCCTACACGCGCAAGGTGGTGTACTTTACCACGGTGCGCTGCACGGAGAACTTGGACGGTTTTGCCACGGTGACGGTAAACCTGGACTCCATGCAGTACACGTTTGCCGCCGACGGTCAGCAGATCTCGTACGACTCGCAGAAAGACGTTGCGATCAAGCAGTTTGCCGATCTGACGAATTACATCGGCCCAATGAACCGCCAGCCGGACATCCGCTACAATGCGTACGGAGACGTACTGTCGGTAAAAGGAGAGCAGCTCGAGTGGATGCGCGACTACCTGAAGGAAAACGGCGACGGACTGGACTCCGTGATGGCACTGATCTGGAATCAGAGCGTTGCCGATGCAAACATTGTTCAATATGCCGACCTGCAGAAACGCGTCATCCCGGGCAAGAAGGTAGCCGTTGACAGCACATGGCTCCATGACATTGCTCTGCGTTTGGATGGCGTTGCATTCGGCGGCAAGGTCCGCTCCAAGCTTGCCGGCTACAGTGGCGGCCTCTACACCATTTCGCTGCAAGACACGATCGCGGCCATTCCCGGCCAACCCATTCATGTCTACGGCATCTCGTACATCGCAACGGTGCTCGACGGCAAGGCCGTCCTCGATCACACCGTAGATCTTGCAGCAACAGGCTCGATCAACCAGGTCACGTCTGCCGCCAGGGCGCGCTTTCGTGCTCGTGCCTACAACGAAGTCTTCACGCACGACGTGACGTCTATCACGACATGGAAACTCACCGGACAATACCAATGGTGATGCGCCTCGTTGCCCTTGCCGCCCTTGCTGCATGTATTGTCAGCTGCAATTCACAGGATGCTCCCCAGGACGTCCAGGGCCCTATCACGGTTGAAGACATAGCGAATGCCACGCCCCTTACCAGCTCGGAGTCAACGATCGACTCGCTGGTGCTGAAGTATGCGAAGGGTGATGTGTTCCGCTACCGCGCCGTTCAGATCTCCACGGGTGGAGTCGACACTGCCTTTATGGAGCAGCGCTCCATGCACATCTACACGAAGCGTGTGCGGAACGTGCGCGGCGATGGCACCTTCGAGATCGGCATGACCTTCGACACGATCATGGTCGATGTGAAAGCAACCAACAAGCGTACCGGTCAGGTGATCCAGGAGCAGCATTTCACGTCGGCCGATTCCGCACAGCGAAACGACCCTGCATTTTCCCAATTCGGAGCGCTGATCGGCGAAGAGGTCACCATCATTCTTCGTCCGAATGCGACGATCCAAGAGATCAGCGGCGTATCATCGATCGTGAACAAGATCATCGGCAATCAAATCGTACCCGAAGAAGCCCGCGCGCAGTTTGCCCGACAGATCGAGATGGCCGCCTACGCCTCCTTTGTGGAGCAGGAATACCTCCGATTCCCCGCCACCGGACTGGATTCCACGGGCGGGTGGTCCACATCTAGCACGGCTCCGATCCTGAATAATATCTTCACCGCTTCTAGCACGGCACGGTACACGATAGCCGGAGTGAAGAAGGTAAAGGGGCGTCGGATCGCCGACGTGTCGGCCACGCTCAGCGGCACGGTCACAACGGGTGCCATTCCCAAGAACGCGAGCCTTCGTGTCACCATGGGCAAGTCAGAGATCATCGGCAATGGCAACACCATCGTCGATGTCGAGCAAGGATATACGATCTTGAAGACCACGGAACTGACGACAGATCTACAGGCAACGGTGACAAATACCGCTACCAATCAGTCGCAGAATATGGCACAGCGCACATCAATGCGTACGACAGTGCAGCTCATTCGCTAGATTCGCGAATGCCCACGCGTAAGGTCGACCTCCGAAAGATCCTGCAGCCGAGTGACGCCACGGCCTTCATCGTCATTTTCATTGGCTTGTTTGTAGCCCTCTTTCTTGACGAAATGGCTGTACGCCTTATCGGCGTCTGCATCGCCATCTTGGGCGGTGTTGCCTTGTTTATGATCATCTCTCCGCGTATTGCCGAGCTTTCCATTGAGCAGTCGAAGCGGCGTCGCGTAAGCGCACCTCCGGACATGAGCTCGGATACCACGCAGGATGCGACCGGTGTGCGTATTCAGTTCAGACCAGAGGAATATCGGCAGTCGTTCGGTTCCGATGAAGGCCAGGATGCTGTAGCGATCGACGAACGCCAGGGCCTGCTCTTCGATGATCTGAACAACTTCGTGGAACGCCGGGCAAAGCCCGTCGCAGCGACCCCGACCGACGACGAAGCCGAATCCCTGATCGGCAAGGAGATCGGCGACAGAGACACGGGCATTCGTATCGTTGGCGTTCGCAAGGTTGGATCTGCTGCCGGACGTGCCCCGCAACCGCTGATCAGTACGCGCGCCGCCCGCGGCCCTGCCGTCAGCACCAAGGATGCCGAGGACGACATGCCGACCACTCCGCAGCGTAGCGCGCCGGCAAGACTTCGCGACGAAGCGCCCAAGCCGACGCCCAGCGAATACGCATCAAGCGATCGGGCCTTTGTGACAGGCGTTGACAACCCCATCGGCGAGATCACGGAAGAGACGCACCTTTCAGAGGATGTCATCGTACGGCCGAAGCGCCGTTCCACCGAACAGCCGGCAGATCCCACGCCGACTTCGGCCGATGCTTCGACGGCATCGACACCGCCAGGTGCCGACCTGCCGAACCGTGAGGACGTGGTTGCCGACGAAGTGCCGGAGCTCGGGGACGTGCTGCACGACGATGCAGACACCTCCGACATACCAGCAGCACTGCCAACCACCGAAGAGCCGGCTAGACCGGCAGACACATCACACCATGTCACAGAACCGCAGTCGTCGATACCGCATGCACCCGCGCGCAGCATACCGATCACGGTACAACACGACGATGATGATGCAGAACTGATCGACCAGACAGAGCCACGGAAGGAATTCGACGCGCTGCTGAACCGGGTGCTGCAGGTCATTCGCTCCATGGTCAACGCCCGCACGGCGACGTTCTTCTGGGTGAACATGGACAAGCGCCAGCTTGTCGTGGAAGCAACCATCACCGATGCATCCGACAGATTCACGCCGGACCGCAAGCTTGCACTCGGCGATGACGTGGTAAGCCAGATCGCGCTCTTGGGTCGACCCGAGATCCTTACGTCGATCCGGCCAACGGCAGAGCTCGACCTGCTACCGTACTATACGGCACGTGCGGCCACATCGTCGTTCATCGGCGTACCCGTGTACTTCGGCGGATCCGTCGTTGGTGTTCTGTGTGCAGACTCCATCGAAGAGGACGCATACGACCTTATCACCGTGGGCTTCTTTGGAACATTCACGAAGCTCATCTCCGGACTGATCCAATCCTATACCGGCAAGTATGACCTGCTGCAGTCCGCCCGTACGCTCGATGCTATCAACGCCTTCCGCCACAGCCTTCGCGAGCGCGGCGCTACGCCGGCCGGCTTTGTAAAAAGCCTGATGCAGGCAGCCGTGCAGACAATGGACATCTCCACCATTGGTGTGGTGTTGTATGACAGCGCTCAACAGCAGTGGGCCGTGAATGAGGCGCGTTCCGTTCATGACATCTATGCGAACCTGCGTGGTGTACCGGTGTCGCTCGACAACGCATGCGTCGGCCAGGCCATCGCCAAGGCATCATCCGTTGTTGCCTACAGTGAAGCCGGCATCGTTCGCGTGGCATCGGCCGAACCGCAGCTCCAAGAATATCAGTTCGTTGCCGTCCCCGTGATGTCGCTCACAAACGTCTATGGGGCACTGTTTGTCGAGAATGATTCTGCCGTGCTGACACATCAGGACATCGAGGTACTCGAAGCACTCGCCGAGCACGCAGGCTCGTACCTTGAGCAGATCTATACGACAGAGACGATCCAGACGAATGCTGTTCTCGACGAGACAACAGCAACGATGAATCGTCAGGGATTCCAGGCACGGCTCAACGAAGAATTCGCGCGTAGCGTAGACTACCAGACACCGTTCACGCTGTGCCTGGTCCAGATTGACAACTACCCCTTCCCGCAAGGAACGCCCGACGAACACGCCTACGTGCTTCGCCATGTTCTGGACCACCTACGCGACGAACTGCGGACCTACGACCTTGTAGGCCGCATCGACAACGGCCTGATCGCCATCGGCCTTGTGAGCTCGCGTGACCAACAGGCACAGATATGGGCCGAGCGTATGCGTCGCGAGATCGCCAGCAGCGTGATCTCCCTGCAAGGACGTCGCTTCTCGGTCACCGTGTCGATCGGCGTGGCAGAGGCAGACCCACAGGACTCGTGGGAGACGCTGCTGGACAACGCCTTCCATGTGCTGCGCATCTCGGAAGAGCAGGGAAATAAGGTAACGGTCTTCGCCTGAGCGGATGCTCAGTCGTTATCAGCCTGGGCAGACCGGAACCGGACGAGTACGGGGCAATGGTCGCTGACCTTGTCGGCCTCTGCGTCGTCCAGGAACTCATGAAAATCTTCTACCCGAACGGAACTTTCGATGGCCCGTTCTGCTGCCTGCGTTGACGTAAGCACGTGATCGATCGCCGGTCTGTCCCCACGGCCACAGCTTTTCAGGTCACGCGTCAGGAATCGCACCGAGGGTGACTCTACCAGAGCGGTCAGCGTAGGCATCGTCTTACGCATGGGTGCATCGTTGAAGTCACCAACGATCATCACATCCTTCTCGGCTCCTGCTGCAACCACCGAATCCGTCCACCGGCGTAGTGCCTCTGCCTGTTTCGCGCGGATCTCTCGCGAGAGCTCGCGCAGTTGATTCGTACTGTCGTATCGAGACGTGCTCTTCAGGTGCACGACCATCATCAGCCAGTCAAAGCCTTCGTAGCGACAGCGCACGACGAGTCCCGGTCGGCTGCGCTTCGGCTGCACGACAAGGCCGTCAAACGGCCCCACGGAATCAACCTTCACGGTCTTACGCCAGATCACGCCTACGTTCTGATCGGTCTCCCCTTGCAGGACCATGCCGTCAAAGTCAGGACAGTATCGAAGGACCTTACGAAGTGCGGCTTCGTTCTCGACCTCCTGCACACCAAGCACATCAGCGCCGCTCTTGATCACGATATCGGCGATCCGCAGATAGTCGGCATCACTCCGCTGCTTCCTGTCGCCGGCACCGTCTCCCAACCATTCCATGTTGAACGTCCCAACGGACACGGTTCCATCAGGCGCCGTGCGGTTTGTGGCACAGCCCACTAGGAGCGCGCCTGCAAGCAATGGCGTAAGCAGGGATTTGCGTACCATTAACGACCTGTGAGCATTGCTTTTGCAACGTAGCCTGCAACCTGCGGATTCTCCTTCAGGCGGCGCGTTGAATACCCATACCAATCTTCGCCGAAGGGTACGTAGATCCGCATGCGGTGTCCTTGTCGCACAAGCTCGTCACGACGGTCTTCGCGCACACCCAGCAGCATCTGAAACTCATACTGCTTGGGGTCCAGCCCACGTTCACGCACCACCCCTTCAGCATCCTTGATCAACGCCTCGTCATGGGTAGCGATATGGGGCCGTGCGCCACCGTCGATGAGCAGGCGCAGCAACCCGCGGTAGCTGGCGCGGATCTCGTCGGCATCCTTAAAGGCAACCGATGCGTCTTCGACGTAGATGCCTTTGCAGAGGCGCACTGACGGAGCATAGTCAAGAAGGGAGCGGATGTCCTGCTCGGACCTGCGCAGATAGGCCTGGATGACGACGCCTACGTTGTCATATCCATCGTGGCGCAGGCGCCGATAGGTCTCTAGTGTGGCATCCGTGTAGGGCGTATTCTCCATGTCCATACGGACGAAGACGCCGCGCTCGCGCGCGGCGGCAACGACGCCACTGATATTCTGATAGGCAAAGTCGAAGTCGATGCCAAGGCCGAGCGACGTCGGCTTAATGCTCAGGTAGCTGTCCAGTGCATTACCGTTGATGGCGTCAACGACAAGACTCGACATTGATGTTTCGTGCAGCGCACGATCGCGCTCCGTCACGAACTCGCCAAGTACATCGATGGTAGAACCGATGCCCTTGGACATCAGGGTCTGCGTCACACGCACGGCGTCGCTAAGCTCGGAGCCTGCGATGTAGCGCTTTGCGACGACTTTGACGATACTCTTCGGAACCGCCGGCAGGGCGGCTACGACCAGTCGATTGAACAGTTGCACGTCAGACGCTCCGTTCCGCGATTATCGCACCACCGTGAACGGAACAGCCATACGCATCGAACCGGAGCGCACGACAAGCTGATAGATGCCGCTTGCCACGGCGTCGAGTGCCAGCACAATACGCGAGTCGGAGCCGGCATCGACCGTGACGCCCTGCTGCAGCTGCGTGACGGATCCATCGACGCTTACGAGTTCTACGTCAACAGCCATCTGGCGATCGGCCGCCAGCGTCAGCGTTGCCTGCGTACGCGCCGGATTGGGCGTGACCATGCGGATGTGTACATCCGTGGGAACATCGCCACCCTCTTGCACGGATACCGGTGCATCGCACTGCTTGATGGTGAGGTTCTCTACCCGATCGAGTTCTTCGCTTGTGGCGTTGTTGATGACGCGAACGACGCACGGCGTGTTATCCGGGATGCTGCCAAGGCTGCCGGCACGCGAGAAGATCTGCCAATCGACCACATCGACCGAAGCTGCCTGTGTGGCTGTACGCCACGTTGCACCGGCATCCGTGGAGTACTGAATGCGAACACGATCGATGAAATCGCCATTCCAGCGGTACTGATTGTTCTGATTGCTGCAGATCGTTGCACCCGGCTCGGGGATCACCAGCTCGAAGCGCGGAGCGCCGATGGCGAATTCGCCGCCGACGGACACGATCGTGGGATTGGTGGACGACGAAACGCGGATTCGGGCTTTCTCTGTCGTTATCGACGGTGCCGTCCAGTCAAACGTCGTTGCCGCAACATTCGTGGCAAGGCTTGTCCAGTCATCACCGTTCG
Source organism: Kapaibacterium sp. (SeqCode) (assembly GCA_032117915.1). GTDB lineage: Bacteria > Bacteroidota > Ignavibacteria > Kapaibacteriales > Kapaibacteriaceae > ZLKRG46. Next base: position 15,829 of record JAULYI010000200.1, read on the forward strand.
GTGCAAACTCGAGGTTGACGGCCGTGATGAAGGGCTGGCGTATCCACTTGATCGTCACAGCACTTCCCTGTCCGATACGCTCGCCGCCCTTCGGCTCTGTAAGCGACAGCGGGGAGACGATGGAATGCGGAGCAAGTGTGGTGTCGGCAGCACCAGAGCCGTCGTTATCAACGGCACGGATCCACACACGCGAGGCCGTGATGGCCG
>JAULYI010000201.1:0-5464 GCA_032117915.1 Kapaibacterium sp. (SeqCode)
CCGTCGCGTGCGCGTGGTCTCGGAGGACGTGCGGCGCATCGACATTGTCGGTGTCGACGGCACCGTGATACGGACGTCGGAGCGTACGGGTGGTACGGAGGCTGTTGAACTTGCCGAACTTGCATCCGGTGTGTACTACGTTCGCGCTCACATGGCCGCCGGTGTGGGTACCTTGCCTATCCTGCATGTACGGTAAGCATCCAAGCTATCCGACCTGAGCCAGCTGATAGCATCCTAGTCCAGGAAGAGATAGGGGCGCCAGCCATCGTCGGCAGTGCCGATGTACTGCTTCAGGAACGCCACGTGATGCGGTCGCTTTGGCGTCGACAGCAGGCGCATGTTCGCCTCTTCCGGTGTCCGGTTGCGCTTGCGGTTGTTGCATGACAGGCATGCACAGACGAGATTTTCCCATTGGTCTGCGCCGCCGCGGGAGCGTGGTATCACGTGATCCACCGTCAGAGGCGGCGACGACGTCCCGCAGTACTGGCAGTGATGGTTGTCCCGTCGAAGTACGTTCTTGCGTGACAGGTCGATCTTCTTGTGCGGAACGCGGATGTAGGCTGACAGACGGATCACCGATGGGAATGGGAATCGTGTGCTTACTGTTCGGATATGCACGTCCGATCGTTCCTCGATGATCTCCGCCTTAGCCAGAACGACAAGCAGCATTGCCTTTTTGGTGCTGCAGACGCTTACGGGTTCGAAGGACTGATTGAGCACCAGGACTCGCGTATTGAGCGAGACCTGCCGACCCGCGTGGATGGGCGGGGCTGTGATGCCGGCCAATGCGATCGTTGCTGTGTCGAAGGCTGTTCTCCTTTCGGCAGCCAGAATATAGCGTCAGAGGGTGTATTTTCGCCTGCCCTTCACCATTTGATTATCCACGGCACCCTCCATGCAGCGAGTCCCAGCAGTCCTAGCTCTCGAAAACGGCGTAACAGTTACGGGCCACGCCATTGGTGCCATTGGTGCCGAGGCATCTGGCGAGCTGGTCTTCAACACGGCGATGACGGGATATCAGGAGGTGCTGACCGACCCTTCCTACAAGGGCCAGATCGTCACCTTCACCTATCCGCACATCGGCAACTACGGTGTCAACCCGGAGGACGTCGAGAGCGACCGTATCCAGGCCTCCGGCTTGGTTGTGCATGAGCTCTCGCGCACCACGTCGAACTGGCGTGCATCGCGCTCTCTGCAGTCCTATCTCGAGGAGGCCGGCGTCGCCGGTATCGACGGTGTCGACACCCGTCGTATAGTCCGCATCCTGCGCAGCGAAGGTGCAATGCGCTGCGTCATTGCGCACGGCGAGGGGCTTGACCATGCTGCGCTCGTCGAAAGCGCGCGCGCGGTGCCGGACATGAACGGTCTCGACCTGACGCCGCTTGTCACCACCAATGCCCCCTATCACTATCAGCAGGAAGAGGGGAATGCATGGGGCTATGCGAACCCTTCGGGCGATGGACGTCGTTACAAGGTTACGGCCATCGACTTTGGCATAAAGCGTAATATCCTGCGCCAGCTTGCTGCCTATGGGTGCGACGTTACCGTCATGCCGGCAACGGCCACGGCTGCCGACGTTCTTGCTACGGAGCCTGAAGGCATCTTTCTGTCGAACGGCCCGGGTGACCCTGCGGCCGTGACGCAGGCCATTGCCACCGTCCGAGACCTCATCGGAACGCGTCCGATCTTCGGTATCTGTCTTGGTCATCAGATCCTGGCACTTGCCGTCGGTGCGCGAACGTATAAGCTGACCTTCGGGCATCGGGGTGCCAATCATCCGGTCAAGAATCTGGACACCGGCGCTATCGAGATCACCTCGCAGAACCACGGCTTTGCCGTAGACCCGGCGAGCCTCCCCGCGAATGCCAGGGTCACGCATGTGAACCTCAACGACCAGACCTGTTCCGGGATCGCGCTCACCGACGCGCCGGCGTTTGCCGTCCAGTATCACCCTGAAGCATCGCCCGGTCCGCACGACTCCGACTACCTGTTCCGACAGTTTACGGACCTCATGGCCGGCGTTGCCGCGTAAGCCGCCAATCACTCTCCGTTTGCAGGGTATATCCAAGACCCCTATATTTGTCGGCTCTGGTACCTGGGCAGGTACTCAAGCGGTCAACGAGGGCAGACTGTAAATCTGCTGGCTACGCCTTCGGAGGTTCGAATCCTTCCCTGCCCACGACGACGGGAGTCGTGCCCGTATCAACGAGCACGCGGGAGTAACTCAGTTGGTAGAGTCACAGCCTTCCAAGCTGTTGGTCGCGGGTTCGAGTCCCGTCTCCCGCTCAGCAAAGGACCCTGACGCTGGTGGCGCTTTGGCGCTGTTGGCCGAAGGGGTGGCTTGTCTAACGACGGTCAGGATTGTGAGAACGCTGATGTAGCTCAGTTGGTAGAGCACCACCTTGGTAAGGTGGAGGTCACCGGTTCAATCCCGGTCATCAGCTCCAACATACGGGTGTAGCTCAACTGGTAGAGCAGCGGTCTCCAAAACCGCAGGCTGCGGGTTCGATTCCTGCCGCCCGTGCTAAAAACAACGAACTTCGAGAGGTATAAGATGTTCGGACTGACGAAAAACTTCTTCACGGAAGTGTCGAAGGAAATGAAGAAGGTCTCTTGGCCAACCCAGGAGCAGCTTCGCGAGAGCACGATGGTCGTCATCGTGACCACCTTGATCATCACGGCCATTGTGTTTGTGATCGACCAGGGCATGACGTACGTCACGAAGTTCATTTACTGATACTGCTGTCATGAATCCGAATCAGGCACCAGCAGCACCCGCGATCGAGTACCGATGGTATGCGATCAGGACGTTTACGGGACACGAGGCCAAGGTTGTGGCTTCGATCACGGACGAAATGGTGCGTCTTAGCATGCAGGACCGCGTCAAGAGTCTTGTGATCCCCCAGGAGACCGTGTACGAGGTGCGCAACGGAAAGCGCCGCACAGTGGTCAAAAACTTCCTTCCGGGATATATTCTTGTCGAGGTGCTGTATGATCGCCGTCTGCGCGACATCATTCAGTCGCTACCGTCGGTGGTAAGCATTGTTGGTACGCGTTCGGGTCCGCAGCCGCTGCAGAGCGATGAGGTCGCGCGCATTCTTGGACGTGTCGAAGAGCGTAAGGACGTAACGACCGTGGAAACGACGTTCCGCGAGGGCGATCCTGTCAAGGTCATTGACGGACCGTTCTCGACCTTTACCGGAACGGTCAAGGAAGTCAACGTCGAGAAGCAGAAGTTGAAAGTTGAGGTTGGCATTCTGGGTCGTAAGACTCCGATCGAGCTTGACTTCAATCAAGTTGAACACGAGAATCACTGACGGGATCCGGGAGTCAAACCACGGCTTCGGCCACGGGTTCGACGATCGCACCGTAATCCGATCACACTTTAGGTAGTTGCAATGGCAAAGAAGGTAATGGGCTCCTTCAAACTCCAGCTGAAGGCTGGAGAGGCAACGATGGCTCCGCCGGTAGGTCCGGCATTCGGCCAGCGTGGTCTCCCCGGTATGGAGTTTGTAAAGCAGTTTAACGCAAAGACGGCCAAGCAGACGGGCACGATCCTGCCCGTGGTCGTGACATTCTACAGCGACAAGAGCTTCACGTTCGAGGTAAAGTCGCCGCCGGCACCGGTGCTGCTAATCAAGGCGGCCGGAATCGACAAGGGTTCGGCTGCGCCGAACAAGTCGAAGGTTGGCAAGGTCACCAAGGCTCAGCTTGAAGAGATCGCGAAGATCAAGATGGCCGACCTCAACTGCACGACCATGGAAAGCGCTGTCAGCATGATCGCTGGTACGGCACGTTCCATGGGAATCAACGTCGAAGGATAATTCTACCACCGTTGGAGGCGTAGTGTCGGCCTGTAGGGGTCGGCATGGCCGTTTGCACAACGAAACAAAGGATACTGCGCAATGGCACAAGGCAAGCGCTATGTGAAGGCAGCGAAGAGCTATGATCGCAACGCTGTCTATGATTTTAAGAAGGCCATCGACCTGGTCAAGGGTAACGCAACGGCAAAGTTTGACGAGTCGTTCGATGTTGCAATGAATCTGGGTGTCGACCCCCGTAAGGCTGACCAGCTCGTTCGTGGTACGGTCTCCCTGCCTCACGGCACCGGCAAGACCGTACGCGTTCTTGTTGTGGCAAAAGCGCCGAAGGACAAGGAAGCACTCGAGGCCGGAGCCGACTATGCCGGCTTCACGGAGTACCTGGAGAAGCTTCAGGGCGGCTGGGCCGACATCGATATCATCATTGCTACGCCCGACGTTATGGGAGAGCTTGGCAAGTTGGGTCGCGTGCTTGGTCCCCGCGGTCTCATGCCGAATCCTAAGAGCGGCACGGTGACGTTTGACGTTGCCAAGGCCGTCTCGGAGGTCAAGGCTGGCAAGATCGAGTTCCGTGTTGACAAGGCAGGCAACATCCATGCTTCGGTAGGCAAGTGCAGCTTCGGAGCAGACAAGCTTGCCGAAAACCTTCAGACGTTCATCCAGACGGTTCTCCGCGCGAAGCCGGCAACGGCCAAGGGCAAGTACGTCAAGAGCGTCAGCTTCAGCTCCACGATGGGTCCGTCGGTCCAGGTCGACGAGTACTCGGTGGGTGCCGACAACTAATTCACGGTTATTACGCACGCCAATCGGTCTGCTTCTACCCCGTTCTGCGGGTTGACCGAGCGGCATCACATTGTCAAACGGAGTTATGGTAACGAAGGAACAAAAGCAAGCGACCGTCGCCGAACTGGTTCAGTTCATGAGCGGAGCTTCAGGCTTGTACTTCGTGGACTTCACACGAATGTCTGTGACGGAAGACAGAAACTTCCGTGCACAGCTTCGCGAGAAGGGCGTAACGATGAGGGTAGCAAAGAACACCCTTATCCTACGTGCGCTGGCTGAAATCGGCGGCTACGAGATCGATGCAAAGAAGCTCTTCGGGCAGACGGGCGTTATCGCCGGTGCCAGTGACCCCATCGCACCTGCCAAGGTGATCCGCCAATTCTTTGATAAGGGTGAAAAGCCCAAACTCAAGGTGGCGTTCGTCGAAGGCCAGATGTTCGATGGCTCACAGCTCAAGGCAGTGTCGGAACTTCCGACGCGCGAAGACATGATCGCCGGAATCGTGGGCAGCATTCATGCTCCTATCTCCGGGATCGTGGGAAGCCTCAACGCCGTTATGCGCGACGTTGCAGGTCTCATCGAAGAGGTTGCCAAGAAGAAGGCAGCCTGATCATTCATCATATCGACAACACTTTTTCATACGGAGAACAACATGTCCGCAATCGTTGAAGAACTCGTTGAGAAGATTGGCGCGCTGACCCTCGTCGAAGCCGCTGAACTCAAGAAGGCCCTTGAAGATAAGTTTGGTGTTACGGCTGCCGCCCCTGTCATGATGGCTGCTGGTGCCCCGGCCGCCGGTGCTGCTGCAGCTGCCGAAGAGAAGACGGAATTTGACGTCGAACTCACGGAAGGTGGTGCAC
>JAULYI010000202.1:0-2724 GCA_032117915.1 Kapaibacterium sp. (SeqCode)
GAGACCATCCTACGGAATGCGTCGACCATGCGTGGACGCTCCGTGCAGGTCTTTATGGGTGCCGATGGCCATGCCAATGCCAAACGCATGCGCGATCTCTGCGAGACCATGGTCGAACAGGTCGAGCATGATGATCCGGACCTTGGCGAGGCACTGCAGCTAACGCTCGATCACCTTCGCTGGATGAGCACGGCCGTCACGGAGGGCTTCACGTGGGATGATGCGGCGGTGGCCTGCTGGACGGAACATCAGGTCTTCGGACGTCAGCGCGCACAGGCCCGCACGAAACGCAGTGAGGGCGGCATCTCGCTCCGCGACCTGCGGCAGCTGCACAAAGGCGATTACGTCGTGCACGAAGACAAAGGCATCGGACGCTTTGACGGTCTGCAGACGATCACCATCGGCGGTAGCCAGCAGGAGTGCGTTCGCCTTATCTACTCCGGTGAAGACGTCCTGTACGTCCACCTGAACTACGTCCATAAACTCAGCAAGTATGCCGCCGAAGAGGGCTCCGTCCCCAGCCTGAGCAAGCTCGGCAGCGCCGAATGGGAACGCCGTAAGGCCAAGGCCAAGAAACGCATCAAGGATATTGCGCGCGACCTGATCAAGCTCTACGCGCAGCGGAAGTCCCAGGCAGGGTTCGCCTATCCGGCCGACACCGTCTGGCAGAAGGAGTTCGAGGCAGCCTTCCAGTACGAGGATACCCCCGATCAGGCCAGGGCAACGTCCGAGGTCAAGTTCGACATGGAATCTCCCACGCCCATGGACAGACTCGTGTGCGGCGACGTGGGCTTCGGCAAAACAGAGGTGGCCATCCGTGCTGCCTTTAAGGCCGCGCAGGCCGGACGTCAGGTGGCCGTGCTCGTACCAACAACGATCCTTGCCCAGCAACACTTTGTGACGTTCCGCGACCGACTGTCGCGCTATCCCGTACGGGTCGAAGTGCTCTCGCGCTTCCGCAGCCGCGCCGAACAGAAAGAGGTTCTGGCGGACATGCAGAACGGCAAGGTCGATATCGTGATCGGTACACACAGACTGCTCTCGAAGGACGTGAACTTCAAGAATCTCGGCCTGCTGATCATCGACGAGGAACACCGGTTCGGAGTATCCGCCAAGGAGAAACTGCGGCAGCTCCGTGCCAATGTCGATACGCTGACGCTGACGGCGACGCCCATCCCACGAACGCTGAACTTCTCGCTCATGGGAGCTCGCGACCTGAGCGTGATCGAGACACCGCCGCGCAACCGACTGCCTGTCAAGACAGAGATCCTGCAGTGGCACGACGACGTACTGCGCACGGCCATTCTGCGCGAGCTGGATCGCGGTGGACAGCTCTTCGTGGTGAACGACCGGATTCACGACATGGAACAGCTGAGCATGAAGATCAAGATGCTCGTTCCTTCGGTCAAGGTTGCCATCGCCCATGGTCAGCTCGATACGGAACACCTCGAAGACGTCATGGAAGGCTTCCTGGAGCGGAAGTACGACGTGCTGATCGCCACGAAGATCATCGAAAGCGGTCTGGACATTCCCAATGCCAACACGATGATCATCGTCCATGCCGAGAACTTCGGTCTGGCAGAACTGTATCAGCTGCGCGGCCGGGTTGGCCGGTCGAACATCCAGGCCTACTGCTATCTCGTGATCCCCCCGCCGCACTCGCTGTCACGCCTGTCGCTCCGACGTCTGCAGGCCCTCGAAGAGCACACCGACCTGGGCTCGGGCTTCCAGCTGGCCATGCGCGACCTGGAGATCCGCGGGGCGGGCAACCTGCTAGGCGGTGAACAGAGCGGCTTCATCATCGACATGGGGTTCGAGCTGTATCAGAAGATCCTCGACGAGGCCGTGTCCGAACTCCGTCACGACGAGTTTGCCGATCTGTTCTCGTCACCCGGCGACGATGCCAAGCGCTTCGTCAACGAGGATATCGCCATCGAGCTCGACACGGATGCCCTGCTTCCGAAGTCGTTCATTCCGACCGATACCGAGCGCTACGAAGCGTACAAGCGGTTGTACAACGCCCATGACGATGCCGAGGTCGACGCCGTCTTTGCCGATCTGCGCGACCGTTACGGTACGCTGCCTGCAGAGGCCGAAGAGCTGCTCTATGCCGTCCGCCTGCGGATCGCAGCCATGCCAACGGGCTTCGTTCGTGTGAACCTGCGCGGCACACGTCTGCTGCTGGAGTTGCCTCCGGACTCCTACGTTGTCTGGTACGAGCAGGCCTTCCAGCGCATCCTACCGCTGGTGACCACCATGCGCAACACCAAGTTCGTGCAGCAGCCCAAGCGTCTGTTCATCCACATCGATCTTGACCGTCGCGATGACGCCGTAGGCGTGCTTCGCGAGTATGCCCAGACCATCGCGGCCGCGGCCATGGAGGCTTCATGACCTTCCTTTCCATCGAAACCTCAGGGTCGGTCTGTGGTGCGGCCATTGGCCGCATCACCGGCAATGGCTATGCCCTGCTGTCGGCCATCGAAGTGCTCATCCCGAACGTCCACGACGGAGCTCTGGCCAGGATCGCGAATCAGGCTATGGCCGAGGCCGGCGTAGGCATTGCGGATATCGACGTGGTAGCGGTCTCGTCCGGCCCGGGTTCCTTCACCGGTCTGCGCATCGGAGCATCATTCGCAAAGGGGCTCTGTTTTTCCGGAGCTCCGAAACTCTTGGCCGTGCCAACCATGCAGTCGCTTGCAGCTGCCAGCACCGAAGTAGCAGCGC
>JAULYI010000203.1:0-20139 GCA_032117915.1 Kapaibacterium sp. (SeqCode)
GCGTAGCGTTCTGACCGAACAGCACACCAACGCCGCTTCCGGAGCGCATGCGCACCGTCACGCTCGAGCGCGAGAGCGAACGCTCAAGGCTGGGCTTGAAGGTAAGCGTATTCGTTGCCGATACGCCTAGAATGCGCGAGGAAAGGTCGATGGCAGGGGCCGTTGCGATCGTTGATTCTACGGTGTAGTTGGCATCCGTCAGTTCGAACACGACCGGACCCGATACACCGGCGAAGTACAGCGAATCGAGAGCAGCTTGCCACGTGGGGAAGTTGCGGGCGTTTCCAGCACGCGTCGTACCGATGGAGTACGTGCCGTTCAGGTTGCCGATCACATTGCGAACAACGCAGATCTCATTGTTAAATGCCTGGGGATCGCCCGGGTATTCAACGGAGAAGCAGAATTGGTAGTCGCCACCGTCTGCCGGCGTGAAGGCATCGAACACCCACACAGCCTTGTTGAACTGTCCTGCACCGATGTCCGGAATGACGCCCGTGCGGTTGTACACGATATTACCGGCAGGAAGCTTCTTAATGACAAGGCGAACAGGGACGTTCGTAAGATCTTGGATACCGCCGTTGAAGAAGATACCCTCGGGACGGAACGGGCGTCCTGCGATGAGTGTCGCATTCTGTGCGGGCACGCTGACGCTTTCGACACCAGCTTCTTCGTTATAGCCCACTTCAAACTCGTATGCAGGCTCCGTGGCACGGGGCGAGCAATCATTAAAGGCAGCCATGTCAGGCGTGGGATCGATCAGTTGAGCGCAGATCTTGAGCTTGTGCAGACCAACCTGATGACCAACGGCGCCCGTAGCCGTGTAGTTACGGAACGTGACCGTGGAGCGCTGGCGGGGTTCAAGCAACTCAACCAGGTTCACCGTGTCGCGGTACGTGATCGTACCATCGGGTGCTGTGATCTCAGCGATCGCGTTGAACTCATTTACGTCATCCAGACCTGTGTTCTGGAAGATGCCTTCGATCGGAATACCGACCGTGTTCGGGTACTTGAAGCGGGACGGCGGCTTGTTGTCACGCGGCGAGCGGATCTGACGAGCCGACATGTCGCGCTGCTCTGCAATGTTGAAGGGCTTGAACCATTCGCTGAAGCAGCCAGCCGTGCTCTGCGCTGTAACGGCAAGGGTGTATTCACCACCAAGAGCGTTACGTGCGTCGAGAGAACCATCAGGTAGCGCGAGCGAACCCGATGCAGCAGGGATATCGAAGACGAAGGTACGAGGGTATGTACCGCCGGTGGGGCCAAGAACCGAAAAGGTCGTTTGTGCAGGACTACCAACGGCATGCCCCTGATACACGACGTTTGTCAACGGCAACGGACCCGTGATGCGATACGTCACGTTAAAACGCTGACCGGATGCACCTACGCGCATCGTCACGCGGGGACGGTTGACATTCGTCACACCATCGTACAGGACCTTCTCAAGAAGAGCTGTGGCGTCAGATACATCATCGGGGAACGAGGAAACAATATCACCACCGACGGTGGCATTGAAGTCCCAGATCGATCCAAGGAACGGGTCGCAGGGACCGTTACCCGTGATACCGCCAACAGAATAGTTCATGCGAACGCGCATCCGTGTCTGGCCGAGAAGAGCCGTACACGGTAGCGAAAGCGTACCCGTGAAGGGATTGTTCTGCCAGACAAAGCCAACACCGTCGTAGACGAAATTGGCGGTAGCGAAGCCTTGAGCGAACCGTTCCGCCGGATCTTGCCAAATTCCATCCTGATTGATGTCGATAAAAATCTGGCAAAGGAACGTTGTCGTCGAACCGTTTTGTGGTTCGATGCGGAAGGCCGTGGGCACCTGACGCAATAGGTCGACATTGGCTCCTGTGAACTCAACACAGTTGGCACACGGTGGAGCCGTGTAATCCATGCCACCCACCACTACACGTTGCAGTGAGCCGTAGTTTCCCCACCCAGCGGGCACCGTGGGCGTGCAATACTGAGCAGTAGCGTCTGTGACCGCAAACGCGGCAATGAGGATCATCGCCCCCACGGCTCGCGTCACTGCCGACAAAAGGTACCGTTGTATCATTGTTCTACTCCGGAAATGTTGAAATGTAGTAATCATGCTTGCTATCAATCGTTTTCATTGTCGGCGCCTCTCGTCCGGAGTCCAATTCCTGACAAAAGACGGGGCAACAGGAGAGGCAAGGAGCACCAGAGTACTCCCCACTACCCATTTCAGGCTCGTAAACTACTGAATCACAAGGTATGTGTCAACCGAAAAGTATGCGGATCATCGCCCCCCAGTGGTGGGGACCGATTGAGCGTTTACGAAACGTTGCACACTCGACGTCTTGTAGATCCACTTTGGCTGATCGGAGATGTAGCTTCCGCCATAATTGCATTCGAATTTTCTCGTTCTGCCGTTTGCCAAAACCATAAAGCCACCCTTGTCCGTTCCCGGCACGAGCTCGCCTATACCTGGAATTGCGTAAAGGTATGATGCGCTTTGATTTGCGAAGACGACCAGCTGTCGGCTTTTCTCTGGTACGGAGCCCACAACTACCATGGATCGAGCATCCGCATCGATGCTGAACCCGCTCTCGGCCGGCGTCAGAGCCGTAAAGCCGCCCGTACCGTTACCAAGCATCAAGAGCCCTTTTCCGGCGTCATACTTGACGATCTCGCGGTCAGCACCGTACATGTTTCCTACGGTCAGGATGTCGAGGTTACCATCATCATTGATATCAAGAAGGCATGTACCCATCATTGGGGCTATCTGCGCATCGTTTGGCAGGTCTCGGACCGTAAACACGCCACTGCCATTGTTGATCAACACGCAGCTCGTCGTAGTCGTGACCTGCCTGGTCAGCATGGTGTCCTGAATGTCCTTGTCGAACATCGTTGCGAAGGGGGCGGCAGCGAACTGCTCATAGGTATTGTACTTGCGCTGGAGCGTAGGCATGTGACCATAGACCGTAGCTCGGTCACGCATGACCCACTCAACACCCTGGTAGATATAGGTGATGATCGGATCGAGGCTACCATTGTCGTCAAAGTCTGCCGTGTGAATGCGGATCGGCAACGCAGGTGTGGGCCGCTTGAAGCGAGTGTTCCAACCAATATTACCCGCGACGTAGTCCATGTCGCCATCGTTATCGACGTCGCCGGGAGTGATAGAACACCACATACCGTGAGCCGATGCCAGACCCGCCGTTTCGGTTGTCTCAACAAAGGTGCCACCCTTGTTGGTGAATACGCGAATCGGGCCCCACTCTGTAGCAACGAGCAGGTCCATACGGCCATCATTGTTAACGTCGCTGAACACGGCCGAGCGAACGAGACCGGCCTCTGATAAGCCCGGTGCTGCTTCCTTGGTGATATCGGTGAATGTTCCGCCGTCATTACGCAGCAGACAGCTGAGCGGGCTGTAGGGATAGGCTCCGGGCACGATGCGCCCGCCACTGAAGATGTCAAGATCTCCGTCTCCGTCGATGTCTGCGGCTGTTACGGACGCAGCATTGCTCTGCATACGCGGGAGTCGGTCAGTAGCCGAGGAGAACCTGCCCTTTCCATCGTTCAGGTACAGGCGATCCTGGTTTTCATCGTCCTCAATCTCTGCCTCCAGGCCACCACTGGTCACATACAGGTCAAGGTCGCCATCCTTATCCACGTCGAATAGGATCGATCCCAGATCCTCGTGGGCACTATCGCGCGCGACCACGGGGTCGATACGCTGTACGAACGTGCCGTTAGGCTGCTGCATCATGAAGATGCCAGGACGCCCCTGAGCACCACCAACAAACACATCGTCGCGTCCGTCGCCATCGACGTCACCCGACGCACTGCCGGGGCCATCCCAGGACACACGCGTGGGTATCAAACGCTCGCGCTTGAAGTCGTCGAAGCGATTCTCTGTGTGGACGTACGGGAAAGGGTTAGTCCGGCGATCGACCATTCGCAGCAGCGGGTTGTTCGTTGCTGTGGCATAGCTGAACCGTCCCACCATGGCCTCCGTCCTACGCAAGGTATGCCGCATATTGATCTGCGGTTGTTCGATGACCTGCTTGCCGCCGCCATGCCAGTAGATGACGACACTGTCGATCGATGTTGCGTTACCCAGACCAAAGGTGAGGGCAGGCTCGACACTGGACATAAAGCCGCGGACAGGAAACAACTCCTGCATCTGGGTAACACCACCGGCAGTCACGTAGACTCTGCTGCCGACACCTCGCGTGTTGGACGATGGCCTACCGTCAAGAACAAACTGAATGTAGTTACCTCGACCGTACTCACGCGCCATGTTGCGGTAGATCTCGACCGGTGTATCGATGTTGACAACGATGAGGTCAAGGTCGCCGTCCAGATCCAGGTCACCATACGAGGCTCCCATGGATGCCGCAACAGCATCGACACCCCATGCATTACTACTGTCGGAGAACGTGAGATCGCCGTTGTTGCGGAACAGGAAGGTAGGCTCTCGAAGCATGTTCATCTTCTTGAGCTTCTGATTGGATTCTCCACGCAGGTTGTTCACGTAATCCTGGTCGGAGATATCGTAGAGATATCCATTGGCTATCAGGAGGTCCTTCCAGCCGTCAAGATCGGCGTCGAAGAACAATGAGGCCCACGACCAGTCGGTACCCACGACACCAGCCATGAGGGCGATCTCCGAGAATGTTCCGTCGCCGCGATTCAGCTGCAGCGAGTTCCGCATCACTTGATTCGAATCATAATCCGGATTATACTCAGAAAAGTCACCACTCGGGCCCATCCGGGTGATACGACGGTAGTGCGTCTCAGGATACATATCGTCGCTTACAATGTCAAGCAGACCGTCGTTGTTGAAATCTGCAACATCCGAACCCATGGAAAAGACCGCTGAGTGGTCGATCATGTCCCGGCTCTTGTTCGCAAACGTGGCATCGCCGTTGTTCAAATACACAATGTCCCTTGCTGCGAAGTCGTTCGTGATGTACAGGTCAGTATGGCCATCGTTGTTCAGATCCCCCGCCGTGCAGCTAAGCCCCATCCCCTTATCAAACATCCAAGCTTGATAGGTAGCTTCGGTGAACGTCCCGTCTCCGTTGTTCAGGAAGAACATATCGGGTTCGCCCGAGTGACGATTCTCGTTACGCGGACCTGAAAGGTTGTTGAAGTTCTGCATTCCAACCTGCGTGTTCAGGGCAAAGACGCTGTCATTACTAAAAGCCGGAAGCATAGGCTCAGCCAATTGACCATTAGCATTCATGGCCTTAGACGTGGAGTCCATTTTCTCCAACTGGCGCATCATCTTAGACATCTGACCGTAGTGCACAACGTACAGGTCAAGGTCTCCATCACCATCAGCATCAAACAACGATCCCTGCACGGTCTCAAGGTTGTAATCTAGCTTACTTGCAGCGGCGTTATCCGTGAAGCGACCCTTGCCATCATTGATGAAGAGTCGATTTGGACGTTCCCAGCGTGTGACGAACAGATCAAGATCTCCATCTCCGTCAACGTCACCCAGCGTAACGCCCGTTGGACGGGAATTATCGTAGTTGAGCACCCCCGTAGCTGCCGTTACGTCCTCGAAGCGAAAGTCCCCTAGGTTCCGATAGATACGCAGTCCTTCAAGGTAGGTCGTCATGACAAGGTCAGGCAGCGTGTCGCCGTCGATATCGCCAATGCCAATTCCACCGGCCTGCACCATGATACTCAGGGCCCCATTATCGATGGAGTCTTTTGGCATTCGAAGGAAGATGTCTCCAAACCGCACGTTCGTTCGCGTGCTGTCCAACAGCTCGAACAGCGGCTTCGAGGGACGAGTACGCTGAACGGCGTTCTGCGCAGTGGCAACCGTAGCGCATGACAGCAGCCCGAGTATCGTGCACAGGATCGTGGTTGACCGACGTAGTATGCTCTGGGAGTATCGCATGGCGTGGTTGGGGGGGTGCGTCGAAACAAAGAGTGTGCTTGGAGCGGGGCTTGAACCCGCACGTCCCGAAGGACACGAGATTTTAAGTCTCGTGCGTCTGCCAATTTCGCCATCCAAGCCTGTCCGTACGGGTCTTCCGCACGGGGTCGTATCAATTTAACGGTTTTCGGTGTCCACGTTCGTCAGCAGGCCATCACCCAGCATTTCGTTTACCGAGGCGATGCCGTAGCAGTTCGATGACGGCCGGCATCACGCTAATGAGGATGATGACTCCAATGACGAGGGTAAAGTTCTTTTTGACAAATGGCTGGCCTCCGAAGAAGTAGCCTAGAAGCGTAAAGCTGACCACCCAGACGATGGCACCGGTAACGTTGTACACGGCGAACCGACCATAGGTCATCTCGCCAATACCCGCCACGAACGGCGCAAACGTCCGCACAATGGGCATGAATCGAGCCAGAATGATGGTCTTTCCGCCATGCTGTTCGTAAAACGCATGCGTCTTGTCGATATGTTCCCGCTTGATGAATCGTTGCAGCCTGCTACGCAATAACTGGTGGCCAATGTTCCGCCCAATGCTATAGTTCACAGCGTCGCCGGCGATTGCTGCAACGATCAGTAAGCCGATGAGAATCCAAACATTTAGCGTACCCAAGGCACAGATCGCACCGGCAGCGAACAGCAGAGAGTCCCCCGGCAGGAAGGGCGTAACGACCAGGCCGGTCTCGGCAAAGACGATCAGAGCGAGAACGACGTAGGCCCAAACGCCGTACGAGGCTGTGATCGAGGCTAGGTGCACGTCTATGTGCAGGATGAAGTCGACAAGTGCGGTGATCCACTCCATCATACCGATGGCTCCGATGAGATTCGCTTGATAATGTCTGCCTCGGTCGACAGGCCCTTGTCAGCGGCATACCACGTATGCAGGTCCATGTACCAATCCTCTTTCGGACGGCCGGCCGCCTTCCATTCTTCGATCAAGGCCAGCATGGCTTCGGGACGTGGTCCCCACGTCCAACGGTCATTACCCTGTCCATCACGGCAGACGAGGATCGGGACCGACCGGGAGCCATTTGTCAGATACCGGTCCATGATGCCGGGATTGGTGTCGCGATCAATGATCGAGAAGTCGATCATTGGATTCAAGGCAGCAATGGCCGCCAGGATGGGTAGCGTCTGCGCCGAGTCTCCACACCAATCCTCAGTGATCACCAGCCATGTCAGCGGCTCGTGTACGGCGGTCATGGCCGTCTTCATAGCCTTTGATGGCTCATACGTTGACATCAGACGCTTCATTCGCGTGAGATTCAGCGGCCGATACGGCGTCATCGGATCGGCCTCATCGTTGGCCTCAACTCGGGCAGCAGCCCGCTCAACAAAGGCATGGAAGGAGTTCGTTGTCATGTGATCTTCGTGGTGAGAATTGTCGCGTGCGTGTGGTGCGTATATCAAGAGCGCTTGATGCCGCGGATTGTTCCATCAGCCTCGGCCAGCAGCGCCCTTGCCGTCTCGGCAGAACACTCGTGAAGCCCCATCACGATCGCGACCTTGACACTGCCTTCGGAAGCTTCCAGCAGCGATTCGGCATGATCATGCGTTGCACCAGTGATGCGCATGACGATATGCTTGGCTCGTTCTTGCAGCTTGGCATTGGTACGCTGCAGATCGACCATAACGTTGCCAAACGTTTTGCCGATCCGCACCATGGCTCCCGTAGTGAGCATGTTCAGCACCATTTTTTGCGCAGTGCCACTCTTCATGCGCGTCGATCCGGAAATTGGTTCGGGGCCAACAACCGGACAGATGTGGATGGTAACGAAGGGGGCGATGGCCGACACGACGTCGAGCGGGTTGGTACTTACCAGAATGGTAGCGGCCCCACGACGCTCGGCCTCGGCAAGAGCGCCAATGACGTAAGGCGTCCGCCCGCTGGCCGTAATGCCGCAGACAACATCCTCGCCGCCGACCCCTCGAAGCTCACCTTCGACGGTTGGCAGGTCACGGATTGCAGCGGCGCCCGCCTCCGGGTCATCTTCAGCTCCCTCGACACTGGCAAACACGGCCCCCTTCCCGCCGGCAATGACACCCTGCACCAAGGCAGGATGGGTGCCGTAGGTTGGCGGACATTCCGAGGCATCGACAACGCCGAGACGTCCTGACGTGCCGGCACCGACATAAACAAGGCGGCCACCACGTCGGAATGCGGCGGCGATCGCGTCGATCGCGGTAGCGATGGATTCCGACTGGGTGGCAACGGCTTCGGCGACCATCTGATCCTCGCGGTTTAGCAGGGCCACCAGGGTCTGCGTATCCACCAGATCGATGTCCGCCGTACCCGGATTCACATGCTCCGTCGTCAGCGCAGCCAGTTGCTCAAATAGCGTCATAAGCCACGAAGATACGGGAGCACTTGCAGAAATGCCGACAGCTCGTATATTTGCGATCCTTGTAATTCAGAACACGACGGCAAGTCCACCATGGCACATCATAAGTCAGCACTCAAGCGCATCCGTCAGACACGCACGCGTCGTCTGTACAACCGCGGCAACATGAAGCAACTGCGCGAAGTCATTAAGGCTGTGCGTACGGCAACGTCACCCGACACTGCCAAGGAGCTTCTGAACAAGGCATTCAGCATTCTTGACCGTACGGCCGCCAAGGGCATCATCAAGAAGAACGCTGCTGCCAACCGCAAGAGCTCGCTCGCTGCGCACGTCCGCAAGCTGGGCGCCTAACCAACGCAACACAAACGGACCCGTAGCTCAACTGGATAGAGCATCTGACTACGGATCAGAAGGTTTGGGGTTCGAATCCCTACGGGTCCGCTACCAACGCAAACGCCGCATCACGAATTCGTGGTGCGGCGTTTGTGCGTTTAGTTGACGTTCCACTTACACTGCGGCCATCGCCCGAAGCTGTTCCGGGATATCGCTGACCTCCAGCACCATGAAGCCGTCGAGCGAATTGCAGAAGGCCGGGTCCTGACTGAAGGCAACGATCATTGCATGCTGCTGAGCGTACTTCCGTACAAGCACCGGCACTCCTGCTGCCCCACCCTCGATGCCGCGCACCAGCTTGTCCAGTGCCCGCAAGTCGTTGCCAACCGGTGCCAGCAAGGCATCGAGATCGATGCCCACTGCCGGTGGTGGTAAGGGGCAATGCGGTTCGACACGTCCGGCAAACGCTGAAGTGTCGGACTGGCCTTGAAAGAACGCTGCCATCAACTGTTTGGAGACCGTGGAGTAGTCGGCACTGATCGAAACCGGACCGATCACGCGCCGAAGCTCGGGATGGCGCTCCAGGTAGGTCAGGATGCCCTGCCATAGCAGGAACAGCGGCAGACGGTGCCGCTGGAACTCGGGTATCACGAAGGATCTGCCCAGCTCTAAGCTGGACGCCAACAGCGTACGTGCATGTGCATCAAACGCAAAGAGTGTTGTGGTGTATAGTCCGTCAACACCGCGGTCGTGCGCTATGCGGCCGCCATGGCCAAGACGGTAGGCGCCGGCGATCTGCTGTGTGGGACGGTGCCAGAGCACAAGATGTTCGTACCAACGGTCAATATCATCGATGTCCAATGCCGTACCCGTTCCCTCGCCCACGGCGCGGAAGGTGATCTCGCGCCGACGTCCCACCTCGTGTAAGACAGCAGGCGCAGCATCGCCCGGTATCAGGTAAACGTCAAACTCGCCCTGACCGCACATGCAGGCGTCACGAAACAGGCCGATCTCGGCGGCAACGGCCGAAGGCGCAAAACCGGCTGCAATGGCCGGAAGGTCTGCCGCTGCCACAGGCGCAGCCGATGGTGCACCCAAGGCATAGACCCTTGACCGCAGATGTCGTGCAAGCATCACGGGCTCGTTGATCCCGGCAAGGTCTGACCACGGAATGGCGTTACCGAAGGTAAGGTTGATGGTGGTACCGCCCTTGTTGAGCAGTTCAGACGGTAATGCCAACGTGCGCAGCCGCGGATGCACCTGTCCAAGCCGATAGAACATAGATGAGTTCGTGCCGGGAATGTGCACAGGTACAACCGCAGCGCCAACGCGCTGGATGAGCTTCATCACCGAGGTGTCCCAGGGCTTGTCTACCGGTGTGGTAGGACCCTCGTGGTGGGCCGAGACTTCGCCTGCCGGGAATACGATCAGTGCACGACCGTCCTGCAGGTGCCGCATGCACTCGCGGAATCCGCGGGTATTCGCTGCGGGCGCAGCTGACGTGCGCAGCGGGTCGACTTCGATCCATTTGTCGCGGAGCGGTGTTACCAGCCCCAGCATACGATTGGCCATCACCCGCACATCCGGACGTATGCGCTGCACGGCCCACAGCAGTGCTAGACCATCGACCGCGCCAAAGGGGTGATTGGCCACGATCACCACCGGCCCCTCGGCCGGTATGGCACTGCCCCCTACTCCGCCAACCTCGACCCGTATCTGCGTCTGCTCGAAAAAGGCCTCCAGGAACGGCCGATCTGACATGCTCGCGATGGCGGTATAGAGGGCATTGAGCTTGCGTAATCGCAGTACCGAAGCGAGGACCGGTACGACCGGATTCCACCGGTGAAGTCCCAGGAGGCGCGCAAGGTCGGCCGAGGAAAGGAACGTTGACGAGTCCACGACATCCGTCCGAAGCACCGGACTTGCTGTCGTAGCATCAGCATGAGTAACAGTGGCATTCATCATGCTGCCAGATTACGGCAGCCGTGTTATATGGGTGTGAATGCCACGTTACGAGTACGTAAATCCACGTACGTGGCGTGATGATGCCGTTACCAGGACGTTTCCCCGCTCACTCCAGGTCAGCGATCAGATCCTTTGCTTCGTTCTTGCGCTGAGGGTCGCCCGGTTCGATGTTCTTCAGACCGGCGATCTTCCGAGCCACGGTAAGGGCATCGTGCTCCTTGTCCATCTCGGCCAGACATTTGGCATACTCCAGTTCGTACATCACAAAGCCGGGACGCAGCTCGCGGGCTTTCTTTAGATGCGTGTAGGCCTCGTCCACATTGCCCCATCCCAACCCCAACGGCGAACGGAAGAGCTTGGGTTTGGCTGCTAGCGACAAGTGTGCGCGTCCTAGGATGTAATGTGCCGCAGCCATCATATTGGGTGCGCCGTTCCCGAGTTTGATGGCATACCAGGAATCATCACGGACCTTGGCTACAACGTCCGAAACGCTAAAGATGCCTTTGAACAGGGCGATCTTCCCATTCGCGGCAGCACGATACACATAGCCACCCATGCCCTTGCCATTGGCGGCAATGGCTTTGTTGCCGTAGTCAACGGCCTTCTCGTACAGGGCCAGTTGCTTGTCCTTACTCGTCTCGTCATTACCCAACAGCACGTGCAGTCGCGCCATGCGGTACAAGACCTCGTAGTCGGTGGGGGCCGTGGCGAACGCCGCCTTCAGCGTCGATGCTGCCCCGCTGACGTCCAGGCGTTCAACCTGATCGTCGAACTGCTGACAGGCCTGCTGACTATCGGCGGCTGACATGCTGCTAAGGGTCATGACGGCTGTCAGCAACCCGATGGACAGCGTTTGGACAATCGCGTTCATAATCTTCATGACGTTCTCCAATGAATGATTCAGCCACAATATGCGAAAGCCGTCCGAGTGCATGAAGGCGTCAGTGCGAGAACTCAAGCACCATGCCTCCAAGAGAAACGCCGGCACCTGATCCAAGGAGCATCACCCGCTTACCTTCGAGTGGGCCGGAGCTGTACAGCTTCTCAAGACCCAGCGGTATGGAGGCCGATATACAGTTCCCGTGGTCATGCAGCGTGTCGATAAACTGTTCTTCATTCAGACCATATCGCCGCTGCATGTAGGTGTTACCAAACTTGCTCGTCTGATGGCAGACCGCAGCGTCCATCTCGTGAATGGAGCAGCCCGTCTGCGACTGGAGCTTCTGCAAGAACGGCTCCAGCGGATCAAGTGTCGCTCTGATGATGGCATGGCTCTCCATTTCAAAGAAGTACCCACGATCATCGGGATCCGACGTACGGCCACGGTTGGAGCGGCCGCCGATACGCAGTCGTGCCAGCTCAGCGCCCGCAGGATAGTTTTCGAAACGGCTGCCCCGGCAGACGTAGCCGCCGACATCCGAGCGCTGGATGATCATGGCCACACCGGCATCACCGAAAAGACCGTAGGTCTTGGGGTCGGTATGCGTGAGCATTGGGCTCGAGATCTCGGCACAGACGATGGCGATCGTGCAATGGCGGCCTGATTCCAGCATAGCATGAGCAACGTCAAGGGCGTTCAAGAAGCTCAGGCAGGTGCTGTGGACGTGAAAGCACGGGAAGTCAGGCTCTAGATCGGGAAGCGCCGCCTTGAGCAAGACTGATCCATGGGGTACGGCCATATCGAAGGCTGCACCGGCCGTGATCAGCAGGTCTATCTCCCGGAGATCGAGCGAAGCCTGCCCCAGCGCACGCATGAATGCGGCCGAGCCAAGGGATGTCACGGTTTCGTCGTCCGCAACCCAGTGGCGTGACGAAACACCCGTCGACTTTTCGATACTACCGTACGGCTGCCCCGTTCGGTCGTCAAGATCGCGCGAGCTCACCACCGTCCGCGGCAGCTGCTTGGCCATACCCAAGATCTTGATGTTCATAGCTTCCTGTCCTCCACCATTGCGTTAAAGGTACGCTGAATTCGGCGCGTTTTTACGGCCGAGGGGATCTCGGCATAGGGCTCTTCGACGATCGATATACCCCGGATTCCTTGGTCTGCACACACGGCCGCGATAGCCCGCTCTATCGTGGCGAATGTCTCGTCATAAACAGATGCATCACAATCGAGCTGCAGTCGCACCGTGTTGCTGGTGTCTTGTCGGATCCGATAGGCACGGAATGTATCCGTCGCAACGGCTATTCGTCGCGAGAGCACATCAGGATACACAGGCACGACACGGCCGCCTTCATCATAGAACAACAGTACATCATCGTCGCGCCCAACGATCCGTTCAACGGCACGCAGCGGAGACCCACAGGGACATGCCGTCGTGCGCATTGCAAGCACGTCCGTCATCCGATATCGAACGATCGGAACAGATGTCCGTGTAAAATCCGTGATGATCGGTCTCACATGTGTCGCATCAACCGGCTCGAGTTCGACGTGCATGATGTCTTCTTGGAGATGCATCGTTCCATGCTCGCACGTCATTCCTATGAAGCCCTCCGTACACTGATACACGTTCACCGGTTCCACACCGAAGACCCTGGCAATGAAACGCCTGTCGTCGTCGTGCAGCACTTCTGCGAACGACACAACAATAGTGGGCTGCAACTGTAATGCACCCTGCTCCCGAGCACGAGCAAGTCGCACAAGGATGCTTGGGGGCGCTGCCAGAACGTGAGGGGCAAGGGCTTCGACCCGTTTACCAAGACCGTCGAACGGCAACGTGAGGTCGAAGAACGTAAACCGGAATAGCACAGAGCCAACGGATTCGTACAACCCGCTGTTCGCCCGCAGGAAGAACGCGATGCGCGTGATGCGGGGCAGCCGCCGCAGCAGCAGGCGTCTCACGATGCGTGCCGCCCAGCGGGCGCGCTCGCTGGGCGATACCAGGAACAGGCTGCGTTTGCCGCTGGTGCCCGTTGAGAGTCCAACGGTGATATCACGGATCGTTGCGCTGAAGTCACGGCTGCGCTCCGCCTCGAGTGCCAGTGCCATAGCATGGTCACGATCGATGGCACAGGTGTTGATCTCGGAAAAATGTTCTACGTAGTCCGCCTTTGTCATGACGGGAATCGTTGACCAGTCAACCTCGCCGTCGATGACGTACCTGCGGTAGAACGGCGAACGCTTCAGTACCCTCCGCGCGAACAGCCGCAGGCGCTTTCGCTGCCATGCATCAAGTTCGTCGCGGGTTCGCAGCGGTCCTCGCACAAGACCTGCCATCAGATACCACAGGATGCGCAGCTTATGCATGAGCGACGAACTGCATGGTGTCGGGACAATGCGTGAACAGCAGGTTGACATCCGGATTCGCCCGGATGAATGCCCGCAGCTGTTGCTGCGTCTGCACAAATCCGCTCCACGAGTCGAAGAACAATCGTACGACCTGCCTCGGCAATACACCGCGACGGAACGTATCGCTGCTCCAAGCCGCATCGGTAGCGAATAGCATCCGTTGCGACGGGATGTACAAACCCAGCATGCCGCGAGCGTGGCCGGGGAGGAGCACAGGCACGAGTTCCTGCTGGCCCATGAAGGTCCGATACATGGTAAGATCACTATCAGGATCAGCCATTGCCTCTGCTACATCCTCGACCATTACGATGCGTTCCTGCAGATCGTCGGGCAAGAGCCCGCGCAGGACACCTCTACGCACGGCGGCAACACCTTGTACCTGTCGTACCTGGCCGTAGGCCGCCGCTGTTGCATAGATGGTTGCCGCAGGGAAATCGCGCAGCCCACCGATGTGGTCAACATGAAAGTGCGAGATGATAACATGCTTTACGTCGTCCACAGTGATACCCATAGCCGCTAGCCTGGCTACAGCTGTTTCCTGCGGTGCAACGGTCACCGGCGTTACCCATAGGTGTGCTCTGTCGGGTAGGTGTCGTGCCGCGCGGAACACATGGTCGCTATAGCCCGTGTCGAACAGCACAATGCCTAGCTTGGGATGCCTAATCACCAGCCAGGTGGCGTAGAATCGGCGGTGGCCACCGGGGCCGGTCGGGTCTTCGACACGGCGATGGGCGGTGCAATACCCCGAGACCATGACGGCAACGTCAATCGTCACTGGACCTCCGCGGCATACCACGAACAGAACTCCTGTATCCCTTCAGCCGTGTTTTGTACCGGCTGATAACCCAGTTTGGTCCGGGCGGCCGTGATATCTAGCGTCATGGATGATGCAAGCACGTATACACCGTAGCGGGTTAGGATGGGTTCACCGGGACGCTTGAGCAATCCATGGAGCAACTCGAATGCCGTCGCAGCTGTATGTGCCACGACTCGGGGTATCCTGCGTGTTGAGGGTTGCAGACCAAGCCCTAGCAAGACTTCCCGGATTGCCTGCCATAGCACGACCGGTTCGCCGTTCGTGATGTTATACGGTGCTCCCCAAGCATCATCGGGCGCATGCAGAGCGCACATGACTGCTTCGATCACGTTGCGAACGTTCGTGAGATCGACCACGTTGGTTCCGCTGCCAATCACGCGCAAGCGCCCCACCTTCTGGGCAGCCAGCAGCCGAGGCATGATCACCGTGTCTCCACCGCCGATGATCGCTCGTGGACGAAGCGAGATCGTTCTGATGCCCTTGCCGTTGAGCTGCAGAATGTGCGACTCAGCCTGATACTTCGTGGCAGCATAGTGGTTGATCATTCGCTCAGGCAGCGGATCGGCCTCCGTTACGCGGTATCGATCGACGGTTGATGCGTAGATCGAGGGTGTGCCGATGTTCACCCACTGTCTGCAACCGGCAGCTATCGCGGCATGCACCAGCGTCTGTGTGGCAATGACATTTGCCGCGTGGAAGTCATCGTAGGGTCCAGAGGGGCGCGACAGGGCGGCGCAGTGGATGACGCTGTCAACCCCTGACGTCACCTGAGCACAGAACTCCGGATCTGTAAGGTCGCCAACGTGCACGTCGCAACCAGTCTCGTGCAGCATCGCTGCATGCTGCACTTGGCGCACGGTAACGCGCACACGATGTGAATGCAGCGTACACAGGTGCTTGGCCAGGCGTTTGCCCAGAAATCCACCGGCACCGGTAACAAGCAGGAGTGGGAGTTCGCGGTTCGTGGTTACCCGTTCCATTCGATATCCAGTGTTGTTGCTTCAAGCACACTGCAATGGTTGCGCCATGCCGACGCCACGAAGTACAGGGCACTCAGGCCCTGTAGGATGGACGGTAGTGGATCGGTTCGGTGGTACACGACATCGGGAGCGTCTCGATACGTACGCTGCAGCAGGATGCGTGGATGGTACATAGCCATGGCATACCAAATAGCGCACCGCGCTCCGGGCACCGGCTGATGGAAACCGTTACCGGTGAATGCATCGGCTACGGATGTGCCCAGGAGATGGGCGCCGCTTGTTGTTCTCGGATTGCACTCGATGACGTAGGGTCTGCCAGTACTGTGCTCAAGGATGACATCGAAGCTGAGCTGTCCGTGGTATGCCAGCGACCGGCCCATCTGTTCAACGATCGAGGTGATCTCCTGATGCTGTGCTGCCTCGAGGTAGATCCCGGCCCCTTGTCCGGCCCGAAACCGGGGATGGTAGATGGCGATGGCCGTCATTTGCCCCTGATTCCAGACTGAATACACGCACAGCTCCGTACCGTGGATGCGACGTTGTGCGATCCACTCCGATGGCGCCGTAAAATCAGCGTACGTCATCTGTCGGCCGATAATGGTCTGCGAAGCAAATCGCGAGAAGCGTGGCTTAAACACATAGTCCGTATTTCGCCTCCAGTCGGACATGTCCGAAACGAGAACTGTCTCGGGGACATGTCCACGAGTGATCGCGTGACTGGAAAACAACCATTTGTCGTGAAGTGTGCGGAGCAGATCAATGTCTGGTGCCCACACCTGACATCGAATGCGGTCACGGACCATTGCTACGTAAAAGGTCTCCTCGCACGTGGGGATCACATCGTCGATCCCATAACGCGCTACCATGTGGGCTATGGCCTGCCCGAATTGCTCTAGTCCGTTGACAGGAGCAGGCAGGCGCTCGAAGTGGTCCACGGATCTGCTCCAACGTGCGAGCGGTACGCCAAAGGTATCGGCCAGGATCACTCGACACCCCCTGTGTTTTAGAGCACGGACAAGCTCCAGAGCAACAGGAGCTCTGGCACCGGTGATCAGGATTGTCCTGGGGGGTACACGCATCGAAACAGGGACGGTGATGATACTGACACAAGGTTATGTGCTCAAGCATAAGCAAATTCTAAGGTGTAACCAATTCATGCGCTAAGGGTTTTTATGCGTTGGCACAACAACCATCAGCAGGCTGGTCATTATTCATCCGTCTGCATGGCTCAAGCGGCGTATTTTCGCCGCCCATTGTTCAACATCCAGCAGCGACTATGCACACAGTGCAACGCCTTTTTGGTCTGACCGCAGCCCTCTGCCTGACCCTCTCTCTAGCCACCTCCAGCCCAAGCTTTCCACAGCACCGCACATTCATTGCGAACATGGGGCAATGGCCCTCGCACGTGCTCTTCGGTGTACGGTCTACCTCGGCTGACATCTGGATCACGCGTACAGGTTTGGTCGTGGATGAGTACACGCAGTCGGGCGATGTTCGGACGGGCCGCGTCTATGCCCAGGACCTGTCAAACGCCGCACCATCCGGCCCTGGTTCGATCGAGCCCGGTGTGCCTGCCGGTACGGTGTCGTTCATGCGGGGCAACGCCAATACGTGGGTCACAGCGCAAGCGTATAAGAGCGTGGTGCTTCGCGACGTCGCGCCGGGCGTTTCGATGGCCTATGCCATTGACTCGTACGGACGCGTTGTTCGGGAGACGTTCAGTGACGGTCGCATTCAGCTGTCGACAATGACGGAAGTCACGCGCTTGGGTAAAGGCGACAACGTGCAAAGCAGTGCCCCTTCACCTTCGACCGTCTTTGGTGCGTACCTGGGCGGCAATAATGAAGACTATGCCGCCGGTGTGCGTTACATGTCAAGTGGCGACGTTGTGATCGCCGGGTCGACCACGGCCATGACGTTCCCGGGAACGATCGGTGGATACGCTAAGAACATCAAGGGCGAGCTCGACGGCTACGTTATGCGCTGCGACCCAACTCTGAGCACCGTGAAGGCGTTGACGTACATCGGCGGTACCATGTATGACCGGCTTCGCGATATCATCATTGACGATAAGAATAATGTCTATATCTGTGGCGAGACGAAGTCGTCTGACATCCCCGTTTCAAGCTCGGCAAGCAGCAAGATCTACAAGGCCGAGCTAGACGCCTTCGTGGTAAAGCTCGACTCCACGCTCACGAAGCTCCTGGTGGGCCTGTATCACGGCGGAAACAAGGATGACATTCCTACGTGTCTTGCAGTTGACAAAGTCTATAATATCTACCTATGTGGATACACAACGTCAACCTCGGGTATGACGGTAACGACGCCGCAGACGACGAATCTGACTTGGACGACATTTGACAACCGCGGACGTCCGACGAATCATACGGTACCGCTCTCAAATGGTCGCACCAACATGGGCTTAACGGACGGTTTCGTTGTTGTGTTTACGGATTACGGCGGTGTAAGCCAAGCACGGTATTACGGCCGCGAGGGCAATGAGCGCTTCACGTACATCCACGTTGACGGTGCCGGATACATCTACCTAGGCGGCACAACAACATCGCAGACCTTCGAGGCTACGCCGGCTCGGAACAACGCTTGGAACGGTCGTGTGGCCTACGATGCTTCGTATAACGGCGGTGCGTCCGATGCGTTTGTGCTGAAAACGTCCAGCAGCTTGACATTCTCGCAATCTGATGGCATCACCTTCTCAACACTCCTTGGTGGTGATGGTGTCGAAGAAGTGCGGGCACTCCAGCTTGACGAACGCAACCTGGTCTATGCGATTCTTAACTCGACCTCGACCAACCTGCCTGTTGAAGGCTCGGGGCTACCCCACGCAGGAAAGCAGGATGTGTACTATGCGCGCCTCGATGCTGTTGGTGGTGCCCTTTCTGGCGGTTCCTACTTCGGCGGATCCGGCGATGACGACGCTCGTGCTGCACAATTCGCAAATGGCAGCAACCGATACATGATCGCAGGCACGACAAACTCTGTCGATCTTGCCGTTGTGGGTGACGGTGCCAAGGGTGAACGCGACGGTCTAACGGACGGTTTGCTCGCCGTGCTCAACGCCGGTGTTCCGGAATTTGTATCCTTGGCCGGTGGCGTGGGTGAAGACACGATCGTTGACATCACTCCCGACATTCGAAATGACGCTTTCTACGTGATGTCGTCCACATCGAACGATCTGCCGACACACGGCACCTCATTTGCCAAAACACCAACCGGTGAATCCCACGCCTACGTGGCCAAACATGCCTTCGGCATCATGGCAATGGTATCCCCCAAGGGCGGCGAGACGTTCTGCGCAGGCGGTACGCATCCTATCACATGGTCTGCGGCAGGCGTGAATGACACCACGAAGTACCGCATACAGTACGCTCCGGTGGGTACGGAAACGTGGACGGACATTATGAAGGCCGCATCGGGTCGTAACTACTCTTGGAAAGTACCGGCGAACCTTCCGCTTGGCCAGTACAATCTCCGCATCACCACCATAAATGGCCACGAGAGCATCGTAGCCGCTCCGATCTTCGTCTCTACCAAGCCTTCCATTACGAAGCAGCCGGCCAATGCTAACGGATGTGTTGGGGGCAATGTGACGCTGAAGGTCGAAGCCAGCGGTGTGAACCTTGCCTATCAGTGGCGCAAGGCCGGCCAGCCCATCACCGATGCAACACAGGCTGAGCTTACGCTTGGCAACCTCACAACGGAAAACGCGGGCTCGTACGACTGCATCGTCTCGGGTGGTTGCAACCCGTCCGCCACGTCAATAGCAGCAACGGTCGTCGTTACGCCGGGCGCTGCCATTACGCAGCAACCCTCCAACGTGACCATCGAAGAAAAGCAGTCATTCACCCTCAAGGTCGTTGCCACGGGTACCGGCATCACCTATCAGTGGAAGAAGGACGGCGTAGCCATCAGCGGTGCCACGAAAGCCGAGTATGCAGTTGCGAATGCCACCAAGGCAGACGCCGGTGAATACAGCTGCGACATCATTAGCCAGTGCGGAACGATCACGTCCGCTACGGCAACGGTTTCCATCAATGAGATCACGAGTGTCGATGAGGATGCATCATCCGCAGCCACATGGGCTTCCGTCATTGGCCCCAACCCGGCAGATGACCGCATTGCGCTTCGTTTGAACCTTGCCAACACATCGGCTGTGACGGTTCGTATCATCGACATGCAAGGACAGACCATCGTCAGCCAACAGTCCGGCGTCATGCCTGCCGGTGTACAGGTTGTTTATGTGTCTACACGCGACTGCTCGCCTGCGGCGTACGCCATCGAAGTGCAGGCCGGATCAGTGGTCAACAGACTCACGTTCGCCGTACAGCGATAACAACCCCAGAATGTTCATCGCCCCCTTTCATCCGAGTGCTGGAAGGGGGCGTTGTTGTTTTAAGAGGAAACAATTGCATCCCACAGCGCAATGCGCTGGATGAGGGCCTCGCGCGCAGCAGCGAGTG
>JAULYI010000204.1:0-5044 GCA_032117915.1 Kapaibacterium sp. (SeqCode)
ATGCGCCGTACCGCAGCGCGAGCTGCATCGCGCTGATGAGGCGCAAAACTACGAAGAACCGACCGCCCACAAAACGTCTCACGCATCCATGCGCTACGCACCGTTCTACCTTGTCGTCCTTGTACTCGCTCTGACGTGGTTTACCATCCGGCCGCTCTTCGAGGATCGATCCCTGGGTAGCAAGTACCAGCCGATCGTCGTGATGCTGACGCCGTCCGTCGATGCCCAGCGGATATCTATGAGTGGTGACTCGCTGATGGCCTACCTGCATGAGCAGACGGGACTGCATTTCCGGTCGTCCGTACCCACGAACTTCATCGCCGTGGTCGAGGCGTTTGGGGCCGACAAAGCTGACATCGCCATCATGAATACGTTTTCGTACCTGCTGGCAAAGGCGAAGTACAATGCCCATGCGTCGCTGAAGGTGGTGCGCCGTGACGGCGAAATGTCGTATCGCGGCCAGATCATCGCCCGGGCCGGGTCGGACATCAATTCGCTCGAAGATCTGCGCGGTCGGCGCATGGCCTACGTCGATCCGTCATCAACATCCGGCTATATCTATCCAAAGGCACTGTTGCAACAGCGAGGCATCTCGACGGGCGAAGAGGTGTTCGCCAACAAGCATGACAATGTGGTCACGATGATCTATCAGGGTCAGGTGGATGCCGGTGCCACCTACTTCTCCCCCGCCGATAAGAAGACGGGCGAACAGCTCGACGCCCGCGCCCGTGTAAAGGCGCAGTTCCCGGACGTGTTTGAGAAGATCAAGATCCTTGAACTCACGGAACCTATTCCGAATGACCCTGTGGTCTTTCGGGCAGACTTCCCTGCCGACGTAGAGCAGCGTATCATTGAAGCCCTGCTCGCCTATGCTGGAACGGCAAGGGGCAAGGCAAGTCTGATGGATATCGCCAGCGTAGAAGGCTTGGCACCGGCAACCGATGCTGACTACGAGGCCATGCGACGGCTCGTCACGACCTATTCGGTGGACGTTGAGGAAGCCCTTCGGGAGTGACGCAACCGCGCCTGCGGCGCACCTGCGACGGGTGAACCTATCGATTCATCAACGTTTTGATGAAGGTCGTAGCACCCTTTGTGGCGCCGGCGATCAGGCTGACAACGTCTTCGACGGACGGCCTGATGCGATTCATGATGCCAACCTCGAAGTCCTTGACGTCTTGGGCGATCGACGCAAAAGCGTCGGCACCTCGGGATATCTTATCGATCTGCTGATCGGCGCGCTGCACCGTCGAGTGCAGCTGCTGAAGCAACTCCTCGCTCCGCACCAGCACAGGCGTAAGCCGCGTTCGTAACTCATGCAGGTCGTTCGACGAGCGCTCGGCTGTCATGACCATACGGTCAAGCTGACGTCGAGCATGCAGCAGGACGCTCACCGCCACGAAGCACAGAATGGTGAAGGCGATCAGGGCGACGATCGTCGCGATGGCAACAAGGGTACTGTCCATGGGCGTCGGTTGTTAGGAGATCTCTTCACGGAAGGCATCGGCACCGGCCCTTGCGGCGTCGGAAACCTTGTGCGCTCCGGTCTGTACGGATTCTTTGACGGCCTGCGCACGGTTGCGCGCATCGCGCAGCACCTGCTCGGCATTCGACATCAGGGCTTCGGCCTGAGTACGGGCGTTGGTGACGATGCGCTCGGCGGCAACACGACCTTCGTTCACGACGTCTTCAACTTCTGACTCGCCCTTCTTCAGCATACCCGTGGCCTTATCGTACAGGTCCTGCCCCTTGTCGGCAATGTCCTGACGAAGCTCACGACCAGCCTTGGGCGCAAACAGCAGCGCGACCGCAGCGCCGACAGCGCCCCCTACAACAGCTCCGATCAAAAAGCCGCGGGCATAGCTGCCTTGTTGATTATTCGTTTCCATGATGTCCTCCGTGGATGCTACCACTGTTCTGGTAATGTGATGGGGAGACCTTGTGACGTCAGGATGAATTCGATGAACTCCCGGACGGCTCCGTGTCCGCCGTTCGCCGCACAACGCATCATCGCGACGGTGCGGATGGCTTCGACGGCATCATTCGGACATGCCGAGAGTCCGCATCGCTGCATCACATGCAGGTCATTGACATCGTCGCCAATATACGCAACCGCGTGCAGCGGCACGGATAGACGAGCGGTCATGTCGTGTAGTGCCGTCGTCTTGTCGTGCGATCCAAGCAAGACCTCCGTGATCTTGAGTTTTTTTGCTCGCTCAACAACAATATCGGACACTTCACTGGTGATGATGGCCGTACGTATTCCTGCGCGATGGGCAAGGGTGATGCCCATACCGTCACGCGTCGTAAACCGCTTCATGGCTTCGCCTTGCGGCGAATAGTACATGGCACCGTCCGTAAGGGTGCCATCCACATCCATCACAACAAGCTGAATGCGCGTTGCACGCTCGATGAGTTCGTCCTGCCGCAAGGCTGTCATGCATTTCCCGTAGATTTACACAGCGAAACTACAAGCAATCAACACGCCAACATCATGAAAACCAGGTACGTACTTCTCACGATCACCCTTCCCGAGGAACAGTTCGATATGGCGAGCGGCGTCCTTAGTACGTATCCCATGGTGGGCATCGAAGAAGGAATCGACTGCATTACCGTATGCTTCGAACAGAACGACTGGCAGGATCACTATGCCCAGTCCATCATCGATGAGCTGCAGCAGCAAGGCGTACCGGCTGCCGTAACCTTGGTTGGTACCGAGGAAGACCAGAACTGGAATGCGGAGTGGGAAGCGTCGATCGAACCGGTGATCGTAAACGAGCGTATCGTGATCGCCCCGGAATGGCGCGCGGCAGATTATGCTGATACTCCCCTGCTGCTTGTGATAACGCCGAAGATGTCGTTCGGCACCGGACACCACGCAACAACACGCATGATGTGCCGACTGATGGAGACGCGGATCGAGCAGGACTCGAAGTGGATCGACGTTGGAACAGGAACGGGCGTACTCGCCATCCTGGCAGCCCGTCTGGGTGCGTCACACGTCTATGCCTTCGATAACAGCGAGTGGTCGATCATCAACTCGGAAGAGAATATTCAGCGCAATGGTGTGGCCGACCGTATCACGTTGGAGCAATGCGAGCTGCAGGAGACCATGCTGGACCGTTGTGACGGTCTGGCTGCCAACCTCTATCGTCACCTGGTCATCCCCTATGCCAAGGCCTTCGTCGAGGCAGTCCGCCCCGGCGGCATCATCTGCGTGTCAGGCATCCTGAAGTACGACGTCGATGAAGTGGCAGCTCCGTTCCTCGCCCTAGGGTGCACAGCCGAAGAGACGCTCTTCGAGAGCGAGTGGGCAGCTATCGCCTTCCGCACGCCGGCCTAACGGCGCATCTCGTCGAGCTGCTGCTGCATCAGTTCGCGGCGAAGCATCTTGCGTTCGTAGCGTTCGCAGAATCCCCCCTGAAAGATCAGCACGTAGAACACCACGATAAAGACGCCGGCAAGGATGGCCGGGACGTACTTGCTGATCGATGACCGCTGCGTCTGATTCGTCATGATGCTCAGTTATTCCAGTATTGCTGACCAAAAAAGTAGGTGTCCTTGCCGTTCCGGCCCTCGGTGATCACGGTGGCATGTGTCTTTGCACGCTTGGCCAGGTACTCACGCGCATCATCCTCCGAGACCTCGGCAAGTGCGGCTACGTCCATCACGGTCACCCTCCCCGCATTCCGTTCTGCAAGCACACCGATCACGGCCTCCAACCGGGCGCGCTCCCGTCGAAACGATCGCACGCTGGCAATGAACAGGTAGGCCGATGCGACGATGTGAATGCTTGCAAGGACGAAACACGTCAGCAGGTCCTGGAACGACGCTTCTCCATCCACCCAGCCCACGATGCCAAAGAGCAGGTAGACAAGGCTGAAGATGCCGAGCATCGCGCCAAGAAGGTACTGAATGCGGTAGAGCATGGGCGGCGAATCTATGCAGACAATGGAACGCCAAACAAACCCTGCCTCGTAGCTTTGCAGTTCCATGCATCCCATCAAAACCGACTATGCACGTCTGCTCGACGCCATCGGCAGCACCGATGCCTCCGTCCGCGCAGCGGCCGCACTGACCGTATCCCGCGGCCGCTCCTCCATCCGCACCCTTCACGGCTCGGCACGCGCCGCCTTCATCGCCGCCTTATGGCGTCAGGGGGCATTGCCGTTTGCCGTGGTGGTGCCTGACGACAAAACCTGCGACGATCTGGCGCACGACCTGCGGGCCTTCGTCGGTGCAGACAGTGTTGCAGCAGTGCACGCCGAGGTGCGCGTGAGCGCCGTCGGCGGCACCACAGCTCTGCAACACGATCAGGTGGATGCGCTCACGCGCCTGAAGCAAGGTCTTGCCCGCATCATGGTGATCTCGGCTCCGGCCTTCGCCCTGCGTATTCCGTCGAGTGACGACCTTGGTACGTCAACGATGCAGCTGCACAAAGGCCAGGACGTACGGTTCAACGATCTGGTGACGACGCTGCTGACGAATGGCTTTGAAC
The DNA here is from genome assembly GCA_032117915.1 of Kapaibacterium sp. (SeqCode). Classification (GTDB taxonomy): domain Bacteria; phylum Bacteroidota; class Ignavibacteria; order Kapaibacteriales; family Kapaibacteriaceae; genus ZLKRG46. The sequence continues at coordinate 4,499 of JAULYI010000204.1, forward strand.
GACAGGACTTCGTGGCCCAGCCCGGTGATATCGCCGTGCGAGGCGGTATCGTGGACATCTATCCGGGCGGCTGGGATAATCCCCTACGTCTGGAGTTCTGGGGCGATACCATCGAGTCGATCCGCGAGTTCGAACCGCTGTCCCAGCGGTCCATCCGCGAGATCGACACGGCGGCCTTCCTCGGTAGGGTCTATCATGACGACGATCCAACGCTCGAGTCCTCGCTGACAGATCACATCCCCGACGATGCCGTCGTGGCCGTGATCGAACCCGAGGCGATCGCTTCAGAGATGCATCAGCGCGATTCGGACTGGTCGATCGAGACGTTCGCACCATGGCGCATCCTTACGATCAACCCTCTGGGTGACGTCGATGCCGAGGTCAAGACGTCGGCCCAGCCCAAGGTGGCCGGCAGCATTGAGACCATCCTACGGAATGCGTCGACCATGCGTGGACGCTCCGTGCAGGTCTTTATGGGTGCCGATGGCCATGCCAATGCCAAACGCATGCGCGATCTCTGCGAGACCATGGTCGAACAGGTCGAGC
>JAULYI010000205.1:0-10763 GCA_032117915.1 Kapaibacterium sp. (SeqCode)
GCTGCACCTGTACTTCACGGCGCCGCGTAAGGACAAGGATGCCTTCACGTCGGCCATGCAGAAGATGAAGACGCAGCTCGAGAACAAGTCAGCAAACCCTGAATTGGCACTCATGGATACGGTCACTGTAGCCATGTACGACAACAACCCGCGTCGTCAGCCCATGTCGGTCGAGCGGATGGCCGAGATCAACCTAGACCGTGCCTTCCAGATCTATCAGGAGCGGTTTTCCAATCCTGCCGACTTCACGTACATGTTTGTTGGCAACGTCGATGCCGACTCACTCAAGGCCTATGCCGCGACCTACATTGCCAGTCTGCCTGCCAAGGGCACGTCCGAGAAGTACATCGATGACGGCGTTCGTCCGGCTGACGGAACGGTCACGCGTACGGTAAGTAAGGGCAAAGAGCCGAAGGCGACCGTCATCCGCATGGTAACGATTCCGTATGCCTTCACTCCGGAAAACCGCTATGCAATGATCGCCATGAGCGAGGTTCTCAGTATCCGTCTGCGTGAGCAGCTCCGCGAAGAAAAGGGTGGCGTTTACGGCGTATCCGTCCAGCCGCAGATCACCAAGTTCCCCGATGAGAGAGCCGGCGTGGTTGTCTATTTCGGTTGCGCTCCCGACCGGATCGAAGAGCTGCTAGAGACCGTCCAGAAGGAGTTTGACTACATGCAGAACAACCTTGTGGACGACTCGTATATCCAAAAGGTCAAGGAGATCCAGGTGAAGGAGCGCGAAGTCGGTAAAAAGACGAACCGCTTCTGGATGAATGCCCTCCGCGGTTCCCTGGTGAACAACGAACCGTACAGCACCATCGCCCTGCGCGACGAACTCATCGCCAAGCTCACCGCCAAGCAAGTCCAGGACATGGCCAAGAAGCTCCTGCCCTCGAAGAACGTCGCAACGTTCGTTCTGAAGCCGGAATAAGCCCCGAATACATTTGGGGGCTTAGGCTCCACAATGCAATACCAACGAGCCCACAGTGTACACCGTGGGCTCGCGTTGTTTTGGGTTCAGGTCGACGTTCGGGATGGGCCCACGCTTCAGCGTGGGCTTCTACAAGGGCAGACGACGCGTTTTACAGTGTCTCGATCGACAGCATGTTCGTCTTAGCGCGGCCTACAAGTGGCCGGCCGATGGTGAAGATCACGATGCTGCCTGCGGCGAAGACCTTGGTTTTTACAAGCTGCTGCTTGATGCGTTCGATGGTTTCGTCGGTCGATTCGGTCTTCTCGACAACCATGCCGATGACACCCCAGTTCAAGTTGGTGTGTCGGGCCACGTGGCGGTCGGTAGTAACGGCCAGGATAGGCGTGCGTGGACGTCGGTTCGAGATCAGGCGGGCCGTGCGGCCGGAGTAGCTCAGCGAAATGATACCTGCGACGCGGTGTTCTTCGGCGATGCGTGCTGCGGCCATGGCGATGGAATCCGTGTTCGTACTGTCGGCCAGATGCGTTACCGGCGATTCGTGCAGCAGACCGTCGTCGATAAGCTCGCGTTCGGCCTCGGTACAGATCGTGCGCATGTAGTGTACGGCTTCGACAGGATAGGCCCCGACCGAGGTTTCGGCACTCAGCATGACAGCATCGGTTCCGTCGAGTACGGCATTTGCCACATCACTGGCTTCGGCCCGCGTGGGCCGAGGATTCTGGATCATCGACTCCAGCATCTGCGTAGCGGTGATCACCGGCTTGGCGGCAATGTTGCACAGTTTAATGATGCGCTTCTGGGCGATCGGTACAGACTGGGCTGGGATCTCGACGCCCAGGTCTCCGCGTGCCACCATGATGGCATCCGACACTTCGATGATCTGCTCGATGCAGGCAAGGGCTTCCGGCTTCTCGATCTTGGCGATCACCAGCTGCTTGCCGCCGTGTTTGGCGATGTAGCGCTTGACGTTTTCGACGTCTGCTGCACGACGTACAAACGACACGGCGATATAGTCAACGCCCTGTTCGATCGCGAAGCGGATATCGGCACGGTCTTTCGCTGTGATCGACGGCTGCGAGACGTTGATGTTCGGCAGGTTGATGCCCTTACGTGGCTTCAGTTTGCCACCATTGGTCACCAGGGCCCGCACCACTTCGCCGTCCGTTGCGATCACCTGTACCTGCATCAGTCCGTCATCAAACAGCAGCACATCGCCCCCTTTCACATCGCTTCCCAGGGTAGGGTAGTGAACGGGAATGAGCGTTGCGGACGTGCCGAGTTTCTTATTGCGGATCGTGCTCACATCAGCCATCAGCACTTCCTGTCCCGTTACCAGCGTCATAAACTCCACATCCGCGAAGTTGGCTACACGGATCTTCGGTCCTTGCAGGTCGGCGATGATGGGCACGTGCAGGCCGGTGCGTTCCTCGCCTTTGCGGATGATGTTCGCGTAGTGCGCATGTGCGTCGTAGTTGCCATGCGACATATTCAGGCGAAACGCATTAGCACCGGCTCTGATGAGCTGTTCGATCTTCTGCTGCGTGGCGATGGCGGGTCCCATTGTGCACAGGATCTTCGTCTTATGATGCAGGGTCGAGTGCAGGGTGGCCATGGGTACTGTTCCGTTATGAAGGTTGGGTGACGGATCGTCGAGGTTCGGGTGACATAAACGGCTCGATGTGCAGAGCGCGTCCGGTGGCATCGTCCAGGACGACAAGCACACCGCTTACGCGCACATCATCCGTTGCGGTCTGATACTTGTGCGCTGTCTGCGTCAGGAAGCGTTTTAGAGCGATATCCTTCTGCATGCCCAGCACGGAGTCGTACGGCCCCGTCATTCCCACGTCCGTAAGGAGGGCCGTACCCTTGGGCAGGATCGTTGCGTCGTTTGTTTGAATGTGGGTATGTGTACCGATCACCGCACTGGCGCGTCCGTCCACATACCAGCCAAGAGCGATCTTCTCCGCTGTTGCTTCGGCATGAAAATCGATCAGGATGTTCCGTGTCTGAGCCTGCATCTTTGCCAGGGCAGCATCCGTGGCCTTGAACGGACAGTCGATGGACTGCATATAGACGCGACCTTGAACCTGGAGCACGCCCACCGTTCGCTGATCGGGGAGTGTCACCACATACCATCCTCGTCCGGGGTTTTCGGAGGGATAGTTCAGGGGGCGCAGCACATTCGGGGTAGAGGCCAGCAGAGGCCGAGCCTTCCAGTTCTCCCAGATGTGGTTACCGGTGGTGATAACGTGGACGCCTGCGTCGAACAGTTCTTTGGCCTCCACCTCGGACAGACCCTTGCCATCGACGATGTTCTCGCCGTTGACGATCGTACAGTCGGGACGGTACCGTTCGTGCAGTGTAGGTAGTTGACGGATCAGCTCGCGCAGGCCGACATGGCCCACGACGTCACCGATAAACAGAAGGCGTAGTTCGCGTGGCACGTGGCAAAGATACGAAGTGTTCATGCCCAAGGTGGCCGTAACGGCGCGCAGTGTCGTAGTTTTGCGGCCTATGGCATTCCGCATCTACACGAAGACCGGTGACGACGGCACGACGGGATTGTTCGGCGGCACACGGGTGCAGAAGGACGATCTCCGCATCGAATCCTACGGAACCGTCGATGAACTCAACGCCGTCATCGGCATCACGCTCACGGCAACACTACCGGACAATGTTCGGGAGGAGCTTACCGCGATCTCGTCGACGCTGTTCACGCTCGGCGCCGACCTGGCGACGCCACTGGACCCGCCGCCGGCGTACGCGATTCCGCGCATTGGCGTGGACCACGTGACAGCGCTCGAGCGCCTGATCGATGCTCATGACGAGGTACTGGAGCCCTTGAAGGCCTTTATTCTGCCAGGCGGTACACCTGCCGCTGCCTATCTGCACCTTGCCCGCACCGTCTGCCGACGTGCAGAACGCTGCACGGTCGCGCTGGCCCGCCGAGAAGATGTTGGCGACCACGTCGTACACTATTTGAATCGTCTTTCCGACTACCTGTTCACTGCAGCACGCGCCGCCAATCATGCGGCATCCGTACCGGATGTGCCGTGGCGTAGCGGCAGCTAACTTCACGTAGGAACGCGCAACGGGCGGTGTCCGCCCATCGCGTAGCATTGTGCTGCCACATCGTAGAGCATCAACGTAACACCCACCATTCTGTACCACATTGGAGGAACACATGAAGAATTGGCTGAACATCAATATGCTGATGATAGCCCTTGCAGCGGTCGCCATGATCGGCTGTGAGACAACAACGGAGCCAACGGATACGCCGTTGCCGACGCCGAAGGCACCGACCAAGCTCGAAGCAAAGTCGAACAACGAAACATCGATCGGTCTGCGCTGGACGGCAGCCACGGGTGACACCGTAACGCCCACGGGCTTCCTTGTCGAGTATAACGCTGTTGGCAGTGCCACGAAGATCACGCTGCCCGTGAGTGGATCCACGGCAAATACGGCAACGGTTGCCGGCCTTACCGAGGGCACGATCTATGAATTCGTGGTCTATACCGTGAACGACACCGTCAAGTCCGTCGCTTCCCCCAAGGTCCAGTGGTCACCTGCCCGCCGCGGCGAAGGCGTGTACCGTCTGTATTCCTCGGCCAATGCCTCGCAGGGTTCGGGTCTTGGCATCTTCCGTGCGGTAGGCGCTCCGGCCGTGCTCACGATCTCGAGCGGCGGTGAGTGGGATCTCTGCTTTGATGACAAGGAGTCGAACAATCCCAAGATCGGATCGCCGGGACAGAGCCGGTACGTCAACGACTCGACCTATGAGTTCCCCAATGGCCAGCAGTCGAAGACGGTCTATATCAATGACGTCATCTACACGAACGTGACCAGCCTTGACGACATCTATGAGTCATCGGCGCTGACACTGCCCAACGAGAATGGCGAGAAGATGTTCCCTATCAATGCCATTCCCGAGAGCACGGACGGCGTAGCGTTTGTGCTTGGTACGCGAGACGAGACCGACAAGAAGTACAACTTCGCCAAGGTCATGCTCAAGAAGCAGAACAACGGCACCTACATCCAAGGCACCGGCGCTTCGTCCTACGTCGAAGTCATGATCTCGTATCAGACCGTCAAGGACGTGCCGTATGCCGTCAAGGCCAAGTTTGACGAGCTGATGCGTAATGCGCGTTCGACGCCGCGTACGCCGGCCAAGGACTGATCGACTGCTGAACACGCAACCATGCGTTGATAAACGAAAACGGGCGTCCATCTGGACGCCCGTTTTGCATTTCGGATCAGCTGTACCGTTCGGTACGGTGTGGCAGGATCAGCGGCTCTTGCGGATCTGCTGCGTGGGAGCGGCTTCCTTCTTCACCTCGGCAGGCTTTGCAGCTTCTGCCTTCGGCTCCTCGACGGCCTTCTTCTTAGGAGCGGCCTTCTTCTTGGCAGCCTTCTCCTCGGCTTCGGCGGCTTCCTTCGCGGCGGCCTCGGCCTTGGCGATGGAGTCCTTGATCGCTGCGCTGTCAACGACAGGGGCTGCAGGAGCTTCGACCGGAGCCGGAGCCTCGGCAGGAGCCTGCTTGACTTCTTCCTTGGTGGAGCAGCCAACGGCCATCAGCGTAGCCGCGGCCATGCTAGCGAGCATCATGCGTGTCATCGTGACCTCCTCGTGTTCGTAACAAATATGAATGAATGGGTTGATTGCAGCGGACGCTGACGAATGGCGCGTATTGCCGTCATTTCGCCGGATGAACAACTTCTCATGGACCTGTCATGAACGGCGCACCAATCGCGCCGCGAACGCTCCGTCGGAGCGGTGCTTGTGCGGGAACGTCTGCACAAAGCCGTCGAGCACGGCGCCGGCATCGACATAGTTCGCCGCATCGTCCAGGACAAACTCCGGATGTTCCGACAGGAACCAGCGTACGACTTCGCCATTCTCCTCGGGCTCGATCGTACACGTAGAATACAGCAGCACGCCACCCTTCTTCACCAACAGGGCTGCGTGACTAAGGATCTCCTTCTGCTTTGCCGACAACTTGCGTACGTCATCGAGTGACCGCCGCCATTTTACGTCGGGCTTCTTCGATACCGTGCCAAGGCCGGAGCACGGAGCATCGACCATCACAAGGTCTGCCTCGTGGTCTGGCGTGAACTCTCGGGCATCGCCGTGAACTGGCTTGATGATCGACACCTTGCAGCGCTGAGCGTTTTCGTTGATGAAGCGCAGCTTGGACTCATACATCTCGAGTGCCGTGATCGACCCCTTATTCTGCATCAACTCTGCCGCATAGATCGCCTTGCCGCCGGGCGCGGAGCACAGATCATACACCATCATCCCCGGTTGTGGGGCGGCCAGTTGCACCGCAAGGGATGCACTTGCATCCTGCACCGACACGTGTCCTTCCTCGAACAGCGGCAGATTGCGGATCTCGCGTAGCGAATTGATCAGCAGGCTGTTCGGGTGGATCGGCGACTGTTCGAATTTGATGTCGGCCTCGGTAAGCTCCCGCTCAACCGTTGCGCGGTCTGTTGCCAGCGTATTCACGCGGAGCGTGAGCATCGGTCGCTGGTTATTGGCTTGCAGCAGCTGTTCGGCCTGTTGAGCGCCAAAGCGTTCGTGGTAGCGACGAACCATCCATTGCGGGTGAGCATAGACGATGCTGTCATACAGCACCACATTCTCCTCCTTCACCGGATAGCGGATGTTCGTGATGTTCCGCAGGATGTTCCGCAGAACGCCATTCACGATGCCCGCATGACGGTCACCTTTGACCTTTTTTACCAGGTCCACCGACTCGTTGATCGCCGCCGGAGGCGGGATCTTCGATAGGAAGAGCATTTGGTACAGCGCGATGCGCATGGCATTCCTAACCAGCGGGAGACACTTCGTGAACTCGCCGTGGTAGAAGCCGGTCAGGATCCAATCGAGTCGGGATTGCCAGCGGACGCAGCCATTGACCAACTCTGTCACCAGTGCTTTGTCAGCCGGAGAGAGCTCGCTGCGGCGCAGCTCGCCTTCCAAGAGTTTATCAATGAAGGAGTCACTGCTTTCGTAGCGACTGAGGAGTTTGACAGCCGTTCCGCGAGCGCTTTCGAAGACACTCTTGTCGGCCTGCCCCGCCCCTTGTTGCTGGTTGGCGGTACCCGACGATGCGGGTTGAGGTGCGTTATCGGTCATAGAGTGCAAGTATAAGGAAATGAACTCCTTGCGGAAGTACCATTGTTCTGATAGTTTCACGCTCGTTCACGGATATGCCATGCCCCTTACACGCCTCCAACACAACCAGCTCCGCCCGGTCCTTTGCATCATTGCCATGATAGTGTTGCATGGGGCGATGGTGGCCCAGCGCAACGTTCTTGAGAGCGACCCGCTGCGAATGCGCGTACGTGTGGTCTATGACCAACTTGGTGCGTTTGTGGGCCCGAGCTTCAACAGTCAGGGCGGTACCTTTACCACGAATTGCAACTGCACCTTCACGGGCGGTGCGGGGACGGGATTCACCGGCGGTCTGATGTATGAGTACTTTTCGCGGACCACGCTGTCGTGGGGTGTCTCGCTGGCCTACGATAACCGAAGCATCGAATCGCGCTTCCAGGAGCGAGAGGGCCTCGAGCAGCAATCGCCCACGTCGGGCCGCACATATACGGTCCCCGTGACATTCCGGCACATCGGCGAATCATCATTACAGTACCTGACGCTCACGCCGTACATGAAGTATTCCTTCTTCAAGACCCTGATGGTGCGCGTTGGTCCGGCCTTCTCCTACATCCTTGACGCCAACATACGCCACACCAAAGAACTCGTCTCAGAAACGGTGCCGCTACCCGGCGGCGAGATAGCTACGGTGCGGCTTCCGGGACAGCAAGGAAACAGCATCGTGCTCGAAGACGGCACCATTCCGGATCTGAACCAGCTGCAAGTCTCGATCAGTGCTGCTGTTGGTGTCGAGTTCCGTCCGACAAAAAAGCTCTTTCTGACGCCCTTGCTTCAGTATATTCAGCCCGTGACAACGATCTCGGACCGAGGAGACGCCTTCACGGTGCGGGCTTTGCAGTTGCAACTTGAGGCAAGGTTTATCCTCTGACGAAGGATTCTATTTTGTGCCTCAACGGCAATTGTCTATTTTTTCGGTCCGTTGCTTACGGGCAGCGGCCCTTTCATTGGGACGAACATTGAGAACGCCACTTCAATCTTGGAATGGAACGAGTATGATGCAGCGCCTTGTGATGATCTGTCTCGGACTGCTGGTCCTTGTATGGCAAGGTCAAGCAGCCGTGGTTTCGGACGATCTCGTGCTGTACGGGCTGACGATCGAGTCTGCTACGTCTGAGGAGGACATCCCCCAAGGTGTGCTTGATCAGCCGAATAAGATCCGCATCATCAACCTCGGCAAGGTGATCAATCACCCCGGCCTGGACTACGGTCCGACGGTCAGTGCCGACGGTAAGACCCTGTACTTTGTGTCCGACCGCAAGGGCTCGCGCATCACGCGCGATGGTGACTTCTCGCACGACTTCTGGGCCGCAAAGAAGGAGAACAACCTCGACACGAACTTCTTTGCGCCGTACAACATCGACACGCTCGATGCCGGTGTTAACACCGTGTTCAACGAAGGTGTGGCTTCGATCGCCCCGGACGGCCAGAAGCTGTACTTCACTGGTTGCAACCGTCCCGACGGTCTTGGTGACTGTGACATCTACGTTGCCGAGATCATGGGTGACCGCTGGAATAAGCCGGTCAACCTAGGTCGTAACGTGAACTCCGAATACTGGGACTCACAGCCGGCCATCTCGAGTGACGGTCTGCGTCTGTACTACGTCTCGAACCGTCCCTCGCCGACGAATCCCGATGGCGAAGGCCAAGAGGACACGGATATCTGGTTCACGGAATTCGACCGTGACATGGAAGAGTGGGGCCCGGCCAAGAACCTTGGCCCGGATATCAACACGCCCAAGCAAGAAGTGTCCCCCTTCATTGCCGCCGATAACCAGACGCTGTTCTTTGCCTCCAACGGCCACCTGCCGAACATGGGCGGTCTTGATTTCTACCGTACGCAGAAGACAGGTGAAAAGGACCGCTCAGGTCGCGACCGCTGGGGCAAGGTCAAGCAGCTTCCTGCACCGATCAACACGGCCGAAGACGAGCAGTTCATTACGCTGCCTGCGTCCGGTGATGTTGCCTACTTCTCGTCGCGCCGTCAGGACATTCCCGGATTCCAAGGCGACCTTGACGTCTTTATGGCCTTCATCCCCACGTTCTTCCGCGCAGTGAACGTCTTTGTGAATGTTGTTGACGAGTGCACGGGACAGAATGTTCCGGCAACGCTCACATTCCGCAACGCAAAGACGAGCCGTACGGTAAACGACAGTGTGACCGTCGATCGCACAACGTCGAACTTCCTGGTCACCAACGACGACTACGGCCAGAAGGGTAGCCGTTCCGAGAAGATCCAGTGGATCGCCACGGCCACGTCTCCTGTGTACGGACAGCGTCAGATCACGATCGACGTCGAAGATCCGGGCCAGACGACGGAGCAATCCGAAACGTCCAAGCCCACCGAGATCCGCAAGACCATTATGGTCGGTCAGCGTCCGCAGATCGCATGGAATGCCGCTCCGTCCGACTGGGCCAAGCGCGTGAACGACCCCTTCAAGGGTCAGGTCCTCGAAGAAAAGGCCACGATCACGCTCTTCCCGCTGCTGCCCTACATCTTCTTCGATCTGAACTCATCGAGCATCCCTTCTCGCTACATCAAGTTTGCTGGCAAGGGCCAGACGTCCGGCTTCAGCGACGAGCGCATCCCCGGCGGTACGTTCGAGAAGTACTACCACACCATGAACATCTACGGCTATCGCCTGAAGAAGCATCCGACCGTCAAGGTGGAACTTGTAGGCTGCGTGGATGAGAACAACGAGAACAAGAATTCGCCGCTGCCCAAGGAACGCGCCCAGGCCGTGTACAACTACCTGCGTGACGTTTGGGGTATCGAAGAAACCCGTATGAAGATCACGGCTCGTGGCTGGCCGGAAGTTCGTTCGAACCCGAACGATACATTCGGTGTCGTTGAGAACCGCCGCACAGAGATCCGCTTCTCGGGTGACGATGAAGAGGTATGGCAAGTTGCCCGTCCGATCCTCGACAATGACCCCTCGATCTTCCCTTCGCCTGCTACCGTTGCCTACGCTCTGAAGAACGGTATCGACGATGCCATTGTTGCCTCACGTCGCATCGAAGTGCTACATAACGGCAAGCCATGGAAGACGATCAGCGATGTCGGTTTAACGGATCCGAGCAAGGAGTGGGACTGGACGAATGCTGACGGTGACCAGTATCCTGAGCCTGATCGTTCGGACGCAACCAAGACAAACTTCAACATGCCGGCATACACGGCACAGCTTGTTGTTACCTCGAAGAACGGCACGGAGTGTAAGTCTGACCCGGTCAGCATCCCCGTCAAGTTCGTCTCGTCGCGCGATCGCTCAATCGTTCGTGGCGATAATAAGACGCTCGAGAAGTACAACCTGATCCTCTTCCCATTCGACCGCTATGATGCAGGTCCGATGAACGAGCGCATCCTGAAGGAATACGTGTTCGGTCGCGTGAAGGACAACTCAATCATCAAGGTTGACGGACACACGGACGTTGTCGGTATGTTCGATCACAATAAGCGTCTCTCCGAAAATCGCGCCAAGACGGTTCGCACCGGTGTTGAGCGTGCCACAGGCGGCAAGTTCGCTGCACTCGAGGCACGTGGTACGGGCGAAGAAGAGCCACTGTACACGAATGACCTTCCCGAAGGCCGTTTCTTCAACCGTACGGTGCAGGTCGAGATTCAGACGCCGATCACGGAAGAGGGAACGACGAACT
>JAULYI010000206.1:0-2412 GCA_032117915.1 Kapaibacterium sp. (SeqCode)
TGGAAGCAGCTCACCATCATGGGTTCGACCATGGGTAGTGCACGTGATTTCCGGCAGATGCTCGACCTTGTGAATCGACACAACATCGTTCCGGTTGTCGATTGCGAGGTCCCGTTCCTTGACGCCGTGCGGGGCTTTGACCTGATCGCCACCTCCGATCAGTTTGGCAAGATCGTGATCACGATGCAATGACCGTTCCGTCACTTCTGGGTCATGCCGCCGAACTAGTGCGGATCATTCGCAAGAGTCCGCAGCCCGCCGATGCCCTGGCATCGGAATATATGCGGTCGAAAAAGTATATCGGTGCGTCGGACCGACGCTTCATCTCGTCGATCGTCTTCGACACCCTACGCACGCTTTCGCGATGCGAGCTCCTGATGCAGCACGGCGGCTACGACGACGTCGTCCACGCGGCCTACGCCCTGCGTGAGGGCGAGGTGGTGGACATGGCGTGGCTTGATGCCGCGCCGGATGATGTACGCTGCTGCACGCAGGAATGGCTGCTCGATGCCACACGACGTCGATGGTCTAACGATGCCGTCGACGTCTGGACATCCATGATGCAGCCTGCTCCGTTGTGTCTGCGCGTGAACCTACGTCGCACGTCGCGGAGCGACGTGCTGCGCGCGCTCCGCGCCGAAGGCGTGTACGCCGAGGAAGGACGTCATGCGCCGGCAGCCGTGGTAATCCACGATCGAGTGAACCTGCTTCAGCACGGCCTGTACACAAGCGGTCTTGTCGACGTCCAGGACGAAGGCAGTCAGCTGATCGGTCTTGCCTGCGACGCTCATCCCGGCATGCGCGTGCTGGACGCCTGTGCAGGTGCGGGCGGCAAGGCCTTGCATCTGGCCGACATCATGCAGGACCGTGGGGAGATCCTTGCGCGTGACATCGAATGGAACCGCCTGAAGGAGATCCGCCCGCGCGCGCAGCGCGCAGGCGTGCGAAGCATCACGGTCGAACATATCCGCGACGGCACGCCGCGGTCGCGCACTGCCCCTTTCGACATTGTGCTGGTGGACGCTCCCTGTAGCGGCATGGGCACGGTACGACGGATGCCGATGGTGAAGTGGCGGCTCACACCGGAGCAAGCTGAACGTCATGCAACGAAACAGCTTCGGATCCTTGTGCAGCAGGCCGACCATGTGGCGGAAGGCGGCGCGCTGGTGTATGCCACGTGCAGCATCCTGCCTACGGAGAATGAAGACGTGGTTGAACGCTTCCTTGCCGACCACCCCATGTTTGCTCTCGAGGCGCAGCGTCAGTCCGACCCATTCCACGACGGCACAGATGGACTGTACTGGGCGCGTCTGCGACGAAGCACATGAGTACCCTGCGTGGCATTGCTCCCTGGCGTCGGCGCACGGGCATCACCCTGTTTGCACTAGGAACGGTGTTGCCGGGCTTCATCCCACTGATCTATATGGCCGGCATCGACGGTTGGCTTGCAGCCACGCTTACGGCCTTGTTCTCCTTCGGACTTCCGGAAGTCCTGTGGTTCTTTGCTGCGATCTTCATCGGTCGTGACGGCGTAAAGCACCTATGGCGTCACGTACGCGTCCGCTGGCGCATCCTGCTGCGCCGTCTTCGCCAGAAACGGGCATAAGCTCGAGCAAACCGCCATACTTCTGCACACATCGCGTATCTTTGCACCTCACGGTCCCGTAGTTCAGCTGGATAGAACGTCAGCCTCCGAAGCTGAAAGTCAGCAGTTCGAATCTGCTCGGGACTACAACCATCACAGGGCAAATACATTCTAACCCGTTGTGATGCGAGAACATAAAAGTCCTGATACCGTTCCGGTATCAGGACTTTTTGATTTTAGAACTGTCGTTGATCTGTAAGGCCGGTCCGTTCGGAGCTTCGTCAACGAATCCACAAAACACGGTTCGTTTGACATGAAGCGTGCGTTTGAGAAAACGGGACGTCGTAAGTTTCATACATAGCACCGCGATGGTGCCGGACATTCAATCATTGGGGGAACGCACCATCATGTCGAGATCACCACACACTACCGTTGACTGTGTTGTTGTAGGGGGCGGATTAGCCGGACTGCTCGCTGCCAGGAACTTGTACCGCGCAGGACTAAGCGTTGTCGTTCTTGAGGCCAGAGACCGCATAGGCGGCAGAATGCACCGCGAGTCGTTACCGTCTGGACAGTGGATCGATCGAGGTGGACAGTGGGTGGGGCCCACGCAGACGCGATTCCTGGCTCTGCTGGATGAATATGGTCTGCGTCGATATCCCTCGCCCGCAACCGGCAGGAGTGTCCTCGTGTACGACGGCACCCGCTACGAGTTCGACGGATTCTTCCAGGGGTTTCCGGAAGGTGATGCGCCGGGTGTGCCTGAAGCGGACTGGCAGGATGCGATGGAGGCATGGGAGCGCTTCGACGCTCTGTGTAAGGCATTC
>JAULYI010000207.1:0-4819 GCA_032117915.1 Kapaibacterium sp. (SeqCode)
TGGCCGAAATAGACTGGTTGAGCGTCAGCAACTTCGTCGCCGTTGCGCTCTGTACCTTTACGCCATTGATGGCAAGGGTTGTGGCACCGGCCGTTGTATTGATGGTACCGTTGACGATCGTCCAGGCGTTATCGTCCGAGGACTTCATACGGGCATCCGACTGGTCGCCGGCAAAGGTGTAGTCGCCACCAACCTTCTGCCAGGGGTCGTAGCTGCCGTTCAGGGTGATGCTCTTGCTGATCGAGAGGTTCTCGGTGTATGTGCCCTTTTCGGCATAGACCGTTGCACCGGCAGCGGAGACGTCAATGGCGTCCTGGATCCAGAAGTATCCCTTCGTCATATCCGTGCTGGTCTTTACCGGACCTTCCGTTCCGCAGGCCTCGGCTTCATAGGGAATAAAGCCGATCAGCCCTTCGTCACTATCAGCGCCACCCGAGTTGTAGGGGGCAATGGTGAACCGTCCGGAGACGTTGCTACGAATATGGGCTGGCGAGGCAACACCCGAAGTAGTGCCGAAGTAGTTACACGTGGCATCGATGTACGTAGCTGCCGTCGTCCGCTTCAGATAGGGGAATCCTTCTGCAACATCACCAAACCGGTTGCGCTTGATCTCGACCGTCGAAGCCGATGTGCCTTCAATGTACACACAGCCGTTGTTGGCAAAGGCCCACTCATGGAAATAGTTTTCCTTGATGATGGTCGCTCCGCCGACATTCGTCAACGTCATGGCGATCGCTGCCTGCGTTGCCGAGCCGTTGCTGTTGTTATTCTTGAATTCGTTGTTGGTGATCGAAACCCCGGAAGGGTTGCCCGTCACGCTGATCGCTGCACTGGTGAAGTCGTTGAACACCGAACCGGAGATGGTCACGGCTGTTCGATCAACACCGTTTTCCGACGTACCGATCACCAGTGCATTGGGACCCTCGCCACCACCTACAAACTCACATTCGTTGACGGTCAAACTTGCCCAGTTCTGGTTCGCCGTGGTTATTGCCATGCCGCCAATAACACGACAGTTCGAGATGGTGACGACTGCCCCGCTGTTCCAAACTTCTACGAGCCGGAAACCTGTAAGGGCCTGCTGCGTTACTCCGCCAAGCGTGAGCGAAACGTTGTCTTCACTTACGAAAAATGGCGAAAGAATTTGTGTCGGTTCTCCAACCCATGCACCCATCGGGTCATTGGCGTTGGCACCCAGGATGGTCACATTCACATCAACCAAGGCACCGTAGAAGTAGCCCGGCCCCACATCGATGTAGTCGCCATTGGCGGCGGCATTGACGGCCTGTTGGATCGTCCCCTTGGGATTATCGGGCGTCAAACCGTCATTAATATCAATGCCCCCAACGCGCACATAGAGCGTCGTTTGGGCATACATCGACGTTGCGACGAGCAGGGTCAGCAACGACAATAGTAAACGTGAGATCATGGGTTCACCATGGTAATGATGTAAAGCAGTAGTTGTTTCTCGATACATGTGCATTGTGGTGTGGTAGACCATTCCATCAAACCACGCCACGAAGAGAGCGCGTCAAGGCAACGTCTGGCCCTGCGTCCCACAATGCCCCTCTCTAATCATAAACCCGTCCACGTGTTTTCCACAATCCATGCTTGTGGCGGACTTATTCACAAAAAAGGAAGCGCAAGTTACGAGTATTCTATCACGATGTATGCTGTTTGTGTCATGATTATGTAAAATGTACAATTGTCAAGCAATCATGATTTTTGGGCGTCTGATGGGGCCATGACCAACGCCGTATGCCGTGGTGAGTCTTGGGTAAACGACAACGGGCGTGCCGAAGCACGCCCGTGATATAATGGTCTATGGTCGTATGGACAGAAGACTGTCCGTGGTACTATCAGTGACGGATCACAACCGGTGTTTGCATGTACTGGTCGTTGGATCCGACAACGCGAAGCAGGTAGGCGCCCGAGG
Source organism: Kapaibacterium sp. (SeqCode) (assembly GCA_032117915.1). Classification (GTDB taxonomy): domain Bacteria; phylum Bacteroidota; class Ignavibacteria; order Kapaibacteriales; family Kapaibacteriaceae; genus ZLKRG46. Next base: position 1,937 of record JAULYI010000207.1, read on the forward strand.
GCAGATCACGCACGTTAGCCTGGAGGGGCAGTTGAGCGTTATTCGGGACGTTGCCTTCGAAGATGCTCATGACTTCGCGACCGATAGCATCGTGCAGCGACACGCGAACGTACCCACCAGCCGGAATGATTGCCTCGATGTCAAGGACTTCGTCTGCCGGATTCGGGAAGGCAAACAGCTCTTGTTCAAGGACGATCGGTTCACCGGCGATACCGTCTTGATCACGATCGAGTGCATTCTCGACATCCTGGTCGCCGTTGAAGTACTTGTTACGCAGGTAGCAGTACGTGGCGTCGCGAATACCCTTATCGGCCGTGTTCATCACGATAATCTCGGCGATCGAACCGTTGAAGTAGGCATCGCGAGTCGTGGTCGTTATCGTACCACCGTCGATGTACATCGAACCGGAGCGAGAGCCAACACCGATCTTGCTTGTATTGTCGACAGCGGGTGTTGTAAGCGTCGTAACAGCGAAATCCGCAGATGTGAAGATTTGCTCTCCTACCTGTCCGGACGCTGCATCGAGTGACATACCAACGCGCTGAGCGGTGCTTGCACCATCGAAATACATCTGAGCGATATACACCGTTCCATCCGAGCCCGCCGTCGAGTACGTGCGAGTTGTTGCACCGGTGTTATAGATGTTCATTTCAATGTTGCCACCGTCTTCGATGTTCAGACTCAGACCGTTGACTTGGTTACCATGCTTGTAGATAACCATGTCTGCCGTACGCGTATTTGTGCGGAAGACCACGAAGACCGACTTCGCTGCGCCACCATTAATGTCGGTACTGGTGTTCGCATCAAGGTAGTCCGTCGTGCCGTCGAAGTTCAGGTATCCACGATTGTTGTAGACGCCTGTGCCTTGCGACTTGCGGAAGGTTGGACGTGTAGATGTGGACACACCCGAAGCGAGCGTGCCACCTGCGTAACCGTAGAGATAGCGTGTCTGCGTGTTGTCGGTGTTCGTACCGGCGTCTTCAGCCTTCCAGCCGCCAACAACGTTACCTTGTACAAGCGGTGCATACTTACCGTAGTTGACGGTACCTGTACCGAAGCCAAAGTCACCGCCATCATTCACCAGCTTGGCCACGTCATTCACTGCACCGGCCGAACGGTCGGTATTCATCGTACCGAACAGCTGCGTGCCCGCATCGTTCAAGAAGACCATGCGCTCGGTAGCAACGTTACCGTTCGATCCCGAAGCCACTTCGAGGTAGCGACCCGTTGCATCGCTATTGCGAAGCGTGAGGTCCTTCAGCGTCTTGTTGGTACTACCATATGTCGTGAACAGCTTGAGTCCCGTTGTACCGGTACCGCTGATCGTGACCGTCGGAACCAGATCGCATGACGTGGTCAGTGACGACTCTTGTGACGGACCTGCAACGGTGATACCGTTGTACAGGGCCAGGGTCGACGAGATGGTGTACGTACCGGCATCGATATAAACCGTACCGGTTGACGACACGCGGTCGATGGCCTTGGAGATGCCGGCTGTTGTCGTCGTCCCCACGGTATCGAACGAATTCGCATTGAATCCGGTGATACTGTCAGAGACTGCACTTGCAGCAGCGTACGTCGTATAGGCATACTTGAAGTACTGGTTCGTGCCGCTCACACCTTGCACAAGGGGTGAACCCGTACCAACGATCAGACGCGGACCGACCAGAACCGGCGACTCGCTGTATGTACCGGTAGCCACATTAATCGTGTCGTTATTGCCCGTTGCGTCGATACCCTTCTGGATCGTAAGCAGCGGTGAAGAAAGCGTACCGGCATTGTTGTCGCTACCTGTTGTTGCCACCCATACTTCATTGTCATAGACGGTAACGTCGACGTTCAGCGAGGACGTACACAGATTACCATCGGTAACCGTGATCGTATACGTGCCTGCGTGCGTAACGTTTGCCGAGGAGACGGTCCATACGAGATCACTGCCGTCGGAGTCAGAGACTTGATCCGAGGCGTTCGTCGTCCAAGCGTAGCTCAGCGACCCTGTTCCACCCGTTGCCGAGGCCGTTAGGGTGAAGTTCTCACCTGTACGAACCTTGATGTATGCCTGGGCACCGCCCGAGGTACCAACCAACGTGTCAGGGATGAAATTCCTCTCAGTCGACGTACTTGAAGGCGTTGCGGTGATGGAGATGGCTGTTGGCTGGGTGATGGTGATCGATGCGAGAGTTGTCACACATGTAGTCAGAGACTTATCACGCAATTGCACTGAATACGTACCGATATCCAAGTTTGAGAATGTCTTACTGGTAGCAGTTGACACGTCAAACCAGTTGGTTCCGTTGATCGAAGTTTCAAATGTTCCATATCCACCAAGCGGAGCGCTCACCGTAATCGTACCGTTAGCGGCACCGTGGCATGTAACATTCGTACTCCCGGTGGTAGCGCTGAGAGCGGCACCGGGAACGGTTATGGTAATCACGTTCGATGCCCCGGATTCACAGACTACACTATTGAGTGTACTAAACGTGACTCGACGATAATGTGTCGTTGTTGTAAGACCAGACGGCACATCGTACGTCGCACTTACTTCATCTGCAATTGCTGAATAGCCAGTTGTTGTACTCGTTGTGCTATACTCCCAACGATAGCTTAATGTTCCGTCACCAGTCGAGGCTGTTGCGACAGTGAAGGCGACAGGATCACCGTTGTAACAGATCGTCTGCGAGCCTGCGATTACACCAGCTGTCAGATTATTCACCGTGACCGTTATGACACTCGATGTTGCCGTACAGGCAATGCTGTTGAGTGTGCTCGTTGTCACCCGGCGGTACTTCGCATCGGCCGTCAGTGTGCCTTCGTCATAGGTCGTCGACGTGGCGCCACTGATGGTCGTCCAGTTCGTGCCACCGTCCGTGCTGATCTGCCATT
>JAULYI010000208.1:0-4582 GCA_032117915.1 Kapaibacterium sp. (SeqCode)
CCCATCGAAGGCGTCAACGGTAAACTCATTGCCGATGCGGCCCGAGCGACCGGCCATAGGGACGTACATTACGTCGAACACGTCGACGACCTTCCGCAGGCCCTGAAGGGGCTACTCAAGCCCGGCGATCTTGTGCTGACCATGGGAGCTGGTAACATTTCCCGCGTGGCACCGCGCCTCATGGCGGGGTAGCCAAGACGGCTCAGCCCGGATGGGACCATTGTTAGGGCCGCTTGGCCGACGGCAATTCACTAATTTTGCGACCCTGCCGTCATTCGCGCGGTCTGTACAACCATTTTCGTCCGGAGTTCTGCGTAATGTCGAACGCCACAAGCGTCTTTCGCACATCGGCCCTTCTGCTGGTCCTCCTTGTGAGTGGCTCGCTGGTCGCATCTGCACAGTCATCACCATCAAAGTCCAAGACTTCAAAGAAGTCCAAGCCCGCTGCATCGGCCTCCATCGATACGCAGGTTCTTGCCACGGTCGGCTCGGAGCAGATCCTGTACAGCGATGTGGACCGTGCATTCCGCAAGAACATGAATCGCCGCGACACGAGGTTGGTCGATGTTCCGCGTGATACGGCACTGGAGTTTCTGCGCCTGTACACGAACTATCGTCTGAAGGTCCACGATGCCAAAGACCGTGGTATTGACCAGGACGATGCCGTCAGGAACGACATTCTCTCGAATCGCCGGCTACTCTCAGAGACCTTCTTCTTCGACAAGAAGGTAGCTGACGGACGCATCGCTCAGCTGATGGATCGTCGCACAAGAGAGCTCGAGATCGGCATCATTCTCTGCTCCATCAGTGACCCGGCAACGCGCAACGTCGATTCCGCGGCAAGCAAGGCCAAGGCAGAACGCCTGATCGCCGCGATGCGCAAGGGCGCCGACTTCGAGCAACTGGCGAAAGACTCATCGGACGACCGTGAGACGTCGGCCAAGGGTGGCCGCCTGCCGTTCATCACTGGCGGCAGCATGATCAAGGCCGTCGAAGATGCCGCCTATGGTCTCAAGGACGGTCAGTTCTCTGCTGCTCCCGTCGAGTCACGCTTCGGCTTCTTCATCATCAAGCTCTTCCGGTCTCAGCCACGCTCCCTTGTCCGTGCCCGCCATATCCTGATCGGCAATCAAGGCGAATTGGATTCTGCAGGTGTTGATGCCCGGGCCGACTCCCTGATCAAGGTACTCAAGGCAAGCGGCAACAATGCTGACCTGTTTGCGATCCTGGCGAAGAAGTTTTCGGATGACAAGGCCTCTGCCGAAAAGGGCGGCGATCTTGGATCGTTCTACTCCCGCTCCGGCGGTCTTGAGGCAAGCAGCAACCGTCTGGTACCGGCATTTGAAGACGCCATGTTCTCGCTGAACGACGGCGAACTGTCACAGAAGGTCCGCACGCTCTACGGCGTGCACATCATCCGTCGCGACAGTACCCGCATCCCCGACCAAGCCGTCGAGCGCGAGAGCGCCAAGCGTGTATACCGTAGACTCTACTACGAAGAAGACAAGCGGATCCTGCTCGATTCCCTGCGTAGTGCGTGGAACTGGGGATGGAATGAAACCGTCCTGGCCCGTACGTTCGCTTCTATCGACACAACAAAGAATACGACGGATACCTCGTGGACGGCCGGACTCGACGCATCGATGCGTTCGGAGACGCTGTACCGCCTTGGCACCGATGGCGGCTACACCGTCGGCGCCTTTGCCGATTCGCTGCGTCGCCGTGCGGACATGCGTGCACTCACGCTGAACCGTGCCGGCTTTGACCGTGCTGTTGTAAAGATGACCGACCAGACGTTGCTTGACAAGGCCACGGCCAACCTCGAACAGCAGTACCCTGATTTCAAGGCATTGATCCAGGAGTTCAGCGACGGCATCCTGCTGTTCAAGGTCGAAGAGCAGGAAGTATGGAGCAAGCTGCGTTTTGACACGGTCGAAGCTCGCACGTACTTCGATACGATGGCCGCTGCGCCAATGACGCCGGCCAGATACGCCTTCACCGAGATCTTCGTTACCAAGGACTCCATGGCCAAGGCCCTTCGCCAACGCGTTGACGCCGGCGAGGACATCGCGGAACTTGCAGCGCAGTTCACGGAGCGTACCGGCATGCGCGACAAGCGCGGCAACCATGGCCTGGTAGACCCGGCGAAGAACAAGCTCGCCGCCAAGGTTCGCGACCTGAATCCGAAGGTCGGAAGCATCTACGGCCCCTTCAGTTACGAATTCGGCAATAGTATCGTCCGCGTCGACAACATCGAGCTTCCCCGGAAGAAGACCTTTGAAGAGGCGCTGCCGGACCTTGCTCCGCTATATCAGGACGCGTTGCAAAAGCGCCTGCAGGAAGCATGGCTCAGTAAGGTTCGCGTGAAGCATCCGGTAACGCTGAACATGGACGTCATCAACAAGCTCTACGTTACCAAACGATAACCATCGCCAGCCTATGACCCGTCGCCTTCTTGCCATCGTATCATGCCTGCTCATGCTGAGTACTGTTGTTGCCACAGCGCAGCAGGGGGCAATGGAGCGCATTCTGGCCATCGTGGGCAACGACATTGTGCTGAAGAGCGATGTCGACGGACAGGTTGAAGTACTTGCCCAGCGCAATCCGAAGATCAGCAAGAGCGACCCGGAACTGCGCAAGCAAGTGCTCGACATGCTGATCAACGAGCGACTGATCGTTGCAAAGGCTATCGAAGATTCTGTCGAAGTGACTGACGACGAGATCACGCAGCGCATGGATATGCAGCTGCAGCAGCTTACGCAGCAGTTCGGCTCCGAGTCGCGCATCGAGCAGCTCTACGGCATGTCGATGGCCAAGATCCGCCGCGAGTTCCGCGACGAGATACGCAAGCAGCTGCTGGCCGCCCGCATGCGCGAAATGAAGTTTGGCGAGACCAAGGCATCCCGCTCCGACGTCGAGGCATTCTATGAGCGCTACCGCGACTCCATGCCTCCTGTACCGGCACGCGTCGACCTTTACCACATCGTCCGCTATATCAAGCCGACCGATGAGCAGCGCAAGGAGACCTATCAGCGGGCCCTTGCCATCCGCGACAGCATCCTTAAGGGTCAGGCAACATTTGCCACCATGGCGCGGGCCTACAGTCAGGACCCCATCTCGGCAGCCGCAGGCGGCGACCTTGGGCCGATCGAAAAAGGCAAGCTTGTCCCAGCCTTCGAAACAGCCGCATTCTCGCTCCAGCCCAACGAGATCTCACAACCCGTCGAGTCTCCCTTCGGCTATCATGTCATCCAGCTTATCGACAAGAAGGCCACAAGCATCAACTGCCGGCACATCCTCCTGAAGGTGGGTCAGTCCGACGATGACAAGCAGCGCACGAAGGAATACCTGCTCGACCTGAAGCGTCGTGTGACCGAAGGTGCAGACTTCGAAGCTCTTGCCCGTGAGTTTAGCGAGGAGAAGGAAACGCAGGGCTTTGGCGGTGCGATGGGACAGCTTGAGCCGTCACGCCTGCCCGAAGACATGCGCGGCATCGTAGCCGAACTAAAGGACGGCGCAGTGAGCGACCCGCTCCCCTATGCCGCAGATCCGACCAAGCCCGGCTTTCACATCATCTGGCGTAAGAGTGCCACCACAGAGCACACGCCCACGGTTGAGTCCGACTACAAGATGATCGAGCAGATGGCCGCATACGACAAGCGCCAGCGTCTCGAATTCGAGTGGCTGCAGCACCTGCGCAAGACGTTGTACTGGGAGTATCGGGACTGACCTTCCCGCCGGCCCCCTTACTGCGCGTACCCGTTACCAGTACTTGCTGATCGTCAGTCGTACCAACGTCTCGTTATACGATCCGCCCAGGATTGGCGGGATCCGACGCTCATCAAACAACGTACGCTCCGCACGGAGGTCGATGACGGCCGCATCCCACAGCGCCATGTTGGCGTTCAGGTAGAATCCAGAGCGGGTACTTGCCTCCGACTCAAAGGCTAACGTCAGACCACCCGACGCTGTCAGCAGATCGGCAATGACGTAGCTCGCTGAAACGTCGACCATCGTGATCGTCGTTGAAGCGGCCCCTGTCGCCTCCTGCTGGATCAGCCCCAGTCCTCCGGAGACCGTAAGCGGAAATTGCCAGCTAAGGGACTGCGTGACGTTGATGCTCTGCACGCTGTTATCGGCCTGCTGGTTCTTCGTATTCGTCCACTGTCGCGCCACGTTCAGACTCGACGAGGCCCCCATTGAGCCAAGCCGGTAACTGTACCCCATGGCCCCCATCACCTGTGACGTGGTGTTGCGGAACTGCAATGCGGTATCAACCGAACTGTTCTCTTGGACGTAGGGGGCATAGGTAAGTCGCAGGAATGGAAGCTTGCGGATGTTCAACCCTAGGGACACACCCAGGCTGGTGACGCTGGTGGTGCTGCGCTTCCACGGGATGAGGTTGTCGTGATCACGACGGTAGAAGACGCTACCCGTTACCTGACGCTTCCATGACGACTGGTCTAGACGAACATCATAGCGAAGCAGATCCGTACGCAGATTCGGCACACCAAGACTGCGATAGCCGGGGCCGATCTGGCGGTACGAACCGGTGAAGCGCGTTCCGGTCGAACGCAGATTC
>JAULYI010000209.1:0-2466 GCA_032117915.1 Kapaibacterium sp. (SeqCode)
CAATGCTCTCTACCGTCGGTGCCGACTCGCTGGATGAGCTCATCGCGCAAACGGTGCCGGCAGGCATCCGTCTTACAAAGCCCCTTGACATTGATTGGGAGATGACGGAGCACGAACTTCTTGCGCACCTGAAAGCCGTAGGGAGCAAGAATCAGGTGTGGCGCAGCTACATCGGACAGGGCTACTATGACACGCTGACGCCGCCTGTGATCCTACGCAACATTGTGGAGAATCCGGGCTGGTATACGCAGTACACGCCCTATCAGGCCGAGATCGCCCAAGGACGTCTGGAGTCGTTGCTGAATTTCCAGACGATGGTGATCGACCTGACCAAGATGGAGATTTCGAATGCTTCCCTGCTGGACGAAGCAACGGCCGCTGCCGAAGCCATGCACCTTATGGATGCCTGCAAGCCGGCAGCACTAAAGAATGCGAACGTGCTACTGGTGGATTCGAATGTGTATCCCCAGACGCTGGACGTGATCGTAACGCGTGCTGAGCCGCTCGGTATCGAGGTGCGCGTTGCCGATTGGAAGGACTTTACCTTCGACAGCACGGTCTTTGGTGCCTACGTGCAATATCCCGCAGCCAACGGTGACGTGCGCGACTATGCGGCACTGTGCAACCAAGCCCATGCGAACGGGTCGATGGTGACCGTTGGTGCGGACCTGCTGGCACTGACCATGCTAACGCCTCCGGGCGAATGGGGCGCCGACGTTGTGGTGGGCTCGGCACAGCGCTTTGGTGTGCCGCTGGGATACGGTGGCCCTCATGCAGCATTCATGGCTACAAAAGAACAGTACAAGCGCTCGATGCCCGGTCGTATCATCGGTGTGAGTGTCGACGCCCAAGGCAACGTTGCCCTACGCATGGCCCTGCAAACCCGCGAACAGCACATCCGTCGCGATAAGGCCACATCCAACATCTGCACGGCACAGGCACTGCTTGCCAACGTGGCCGCTATGTATGCCGTCTACCACGGCCCCAAGGGACTGCGTGGTATCGCCTCGCGCGTGCATGCGCTGACGTCAGACCTTGTTGCAGGCCTCCGCTCGGCAGGACTGAACGTGGCAAACTCGGCATGGTTCGACACCGTGACCGTTGTCGCCGACGTAGACGCCGTGCGCGCACGCGCCGAATCCCGACACATCAACTTCGCCTACGGTGATGGTACCGTAAGCGTATCATTCGACGAGACCACGACGCCTTCCGACCTGCGCGATGTATTGGCCTGCTTTGGTGTGGAGTCCAATGCCTTTGTTGGCGGACAAGAAACGGGCATTCCCGCGTCGCACCAGCGCACCAGCGACTTCCTGACGCATCCGGTGTTCAACAGCTACCATGCCGAACACGAGATGCTGCGCTACATCAAGCGTCTTGAAAACAAGGACCTGTCACTTGCCCACTCGATGATTCCGCTTGGCTCGTGCACCATGAAGCTGAATGCAACGGCCGAGATGATGCCCATTACATGGCCGGAATTCAACAAGCTGCATCCCTTTGCGCCGCGTGAACAAGCGGCCGGCTATACCGAGATCTTCGATCGATTGTCGATGTGGTTGAACGAAGTCACCGGCTTCGACGCCTGCTCGCTGCAGCCCAATGCCGGAGCCCAAGGCGAGTATGCAGGACTGCTGGTGATTCGTGCGCTTCACCGTGCCAACGGCAACGCGCACCGCGACGTCGTACTCATCCCGTCCAGCGCCCACGGTACCAACCCCGCCTCGGCCGTCATGGCCGGAATGAAAGTCGTCGTGGTCAAGAGCAAAGACGACGGTACTGTCGACGTCGATGATCTGCGCGCCAAGGCCGAGCAGTACAGCGCCAACCTGGCTGCGTTGATGGTGACATATCCCTCGACGCACGGCGTATTCGAAGAGGCCATCCGAGAGATCTGCGACATCGTGCACGAGCATGGTGGCCGCGTATACATGGACGGCGCCAACATGAATGCACAAGTTGGTCTTACCTCGCCCCGCGCCATCGGTGCCGACGTCTGCCACCTGAACCTGCACAAGACCTTCTGTATCCCCCACGGCGGAGGCGGTCCGGGAATGGGACCCATTTGCGTCACGTCCGAACTCGCCCCCTACCTGCCCGGCCACACCGTCATCAACAACGGCCACACGGCCTCGGCGGTCAGCGCTGCCCCCTGGGGATCGGCAAGTATCCTTCTTATCTCCTACGCCTACATTGCCATGATGGGTGGTAAGGGGCTTACAGACGCCACGAAGCTGGCCATCCTGAATGCGAACTACATCAAGTCGCGTCTTGAGGGCGCGTACACGATCCTTTACGTTGGTGAACACGGTCGCGTGGCCCACGAAATGATCGTCGACCTGCGCGAATACAAACAACGTGGCGGTCTCGAGGCCGAAGACGTTGCAAAGCGCTTGATGGACTATGGGTTCCATGCTCCGACGCTCAGCTTCCCCGTTCCCGGCACGATCATGATCGAGCCTACGG
>JAULYI010000210.1:0-3426 GCA_032117915.1 Kapaibacterium sp. (SeqCode)
CCTTCGTTGCGTCGAAGGTCGTCGTCATCGCACCGACAGGACCCGTCACGTTCACGTCACCCGTACCGCTTGCCTGCACGCTGTCTTGCACAGCATCCTGCAGGTTGATCGTCGTGGCCGTCGTGATACGTCCGTCTTCGTCGATCGTCAGCCTGGGATAGACCAGCTGGCTGCCGTACGTTCCCGGAATCACGGTCGTATTGACCAACTCCGTGCTGTTGATCGTGTTGGCCTTGATCTGGAGGTTCAAGGTTGACAGGTCGCCGGAAGTCGTGATGTCACTAGAGCCATTGGTAGAAGGTGATATGATCTTCGAGGCTTGGATCTGTCCGGTCGAGCCTTGATTGTTGATCGCACTAATAACGTGTGAACCGGCTGTCGCTGTGGTAGCGATCTCGGGATTCGGATACGAACCTGTGAGATCGCCACCAGCAGGACCGCCGGGCGTGACACCGGAAATCATCATCGTCGTTGCTGCCGTGATTCTACCTGCTGCATCAACGGTCACGACGGGAACCTGGTTGGACGTTCCATAGGTATCGGCAGCGACGCCTGTACGTGACATCTTCTGTGAGGTCACTTGAAAGTCCAGGATCTTTGGAGTCGTGATTGCGTCATTGGCAATGTCGGGGGTCTGGACGCTCAGATCCTGGATCTTCGACGACGTCACCGCATTGTCCGCCAACTTTGGATTCGTCACCGCTCCTGAGCGGATGGACGGATCGGGATACTCGCCGATAAGATCGCCGCCGGCCGGTCCGACGGGCTTGCCACCGGTGATATCGACATTCTCGACGCTCAGCAGGCGTCCCTTCTGATCGACGACGATGATCGGCACTTGGGTCGAGCTACCGTAGACGTCGGGCAAGACCGGCGAGTCGGAGAGTTTCTCGGGCGTCACCTGAGCGTCACCGATCTTATCCGTCGTGATCGCAGCGTTCTGGATCTTGGCCGTTGAAACGGCATTCGTCGCAATGCGGGTCTCGGTGACGGCATAGGGATGGATCTTCTGCGTCGTCACGGCCTCATCCTGCAGCTTCTCGGTCGAAACGGCACCGTCCTGCAGCTTCGCAGTCGACACAGCGCCATCCGCGATCTTCTCGGTTGTTGCGGCACCGTCCGCCAGTTTTGGCGTTGTTACAGCACCCTCTCTGATCAGTGGATCCGGATAGGTGCCCGTGAGGTCACCGCCGGCAGCAGCGCCGATGCGCAAGTACTGATCTAGATTCACATCTACAGGCGAAGGCACCCAGGATTGGCGCACCGCATCCCAGACAAGGGCGTCACCGGCAGCAGCACCGGCACGACTGAGTTTCGACGGATCAACAGCCTTCACGGCTACGTCAACCAGCGTCGTACCAACCTTCGTCACCTCGATTGAACCATCCGTCGATGCCACGTCGAGCAGCGCAGCCGGCGTCGAGATCGTTATTGTCGTTCCCGACTTACTCACCGTCGTTGCTCCTTCGCCTGCGATGACGATGGTACCGTCCTCTCCGTTGATGCTTCGTACAAAGCCCGTGGCGTTCGACGAGAGACTGTCGGCCACCAAGGCACGCTCAGCCGTCAACGCATAGGGTACGGCCACCAGGGCAGTACGGGGTGACATCACCTCGTCACCCTGCAGCTGAAACTCCAGCCAGTATTGACGGTCGAATGGCACATTCAGCGGCACATTCGTCCCCAGAAAGATGTCGAACACCCCACCAACCGTTGTGATCTGATGCGCCTCACTCCAAACCGGTGTGCCACCCAAGGCAACATCAAACATGCGGATGGTGACCGCGTACGTACCGTCTGTGACGGCCTCTCCGTTGTTCATCAGGACCACGCCCTGGTAGTTCAGCGTGCGTGGAATCGTTCGGTTCTGCGCCGGTAACGACGTTGTCAGGGCAGCTATCGCACAGACGGCGATAAGCGCAAAGCGTGCAATGGACCGCATAAAACCCTCCTCGGCCATGCCTACGTAGGCATGACTCGTGTACCTAAAAATGTTGTGTTCGTGACATGGGTGCCGACGCGTACGGTCGGATCACAAAAATGTGGGCACGCCCTGTCGCAAAGCATCCGTACAACTCGGCAAATCACACCGTTCACTGCGGTCGAAACATTGCCAAACAGATACATACCACGTTGGAACCGCCATCTGCCGTATTTTTGTCGCTTGCACTCACGAAACGAACGGCATCCCCCTATGGCCTCATCGGCACGTACAGACATTCGCAACATCGCCATCATCGCACACGTTGACCATGGCAAGACCACCCTCGTCGATCACATGCTGCAGCAAGCAGGCATGTACCGCGAGAATCAGCAGGTCGTTGACCGCGTCATGGACTCCAATGACCTGGAGCGCGAGAAGGGCATCACGATCATGGCCAAAAATGCAGCAGTGCGTTGGGGTGATGTGAAGATCAATATCGTTGACACCCCCGGCCACTCGGACTTTGGGGGCGAGGTTGAACGCGTGCTCTCAACGGTTGACGGCGTGCTCCTCCTTGTCGACGCTGCGGAAGGCCCGCTTCCGCAGACCCGCTTCGTACTGCGCAAGGCCTTCGAGATGGGGCTAGCGCCCATCGTGGTTATCAATAAGATCGACCGTGCCGATGCGCGCCCTGCAGAGGTACTCGACGAGATCATGGAGCTGTTTATTAATCTCGGTGCTTCGTACGAGCAGCTTGACTTCCCCATCGTTTATGCCATCGGTAAAAAAGGCATCGCCAAGAAGACGCTCGATGATCCGAGTGAGCGGCTTGACCCGCTGTTCGACGTCATCCTGAGGCATGTTCCCCCGCCAACCGTTGACGCAGAAACGCCGTTCGCCATGGTCATCAGTGCCCTAGACTGGAGCGACTATGTTGGCCGTATCGCGATCGGTCGCATCACCGAAGGCACTGTCAACATGGGCGACACCGTTGCGCTTATCAAGCCCAACGGAGAGCGCGAACTCTCGCGAGTTACCAAGATGTACGTCTTCGAAGGCATTGGACGTCCGGAAGTACAGACGGCATCAGCCGGCGAGATCATTGCTCTGTCCGGCTTCGAGAACGTCTTCATCGGCGAGACCATCGCGCATCAGTCGCGCACCGAGCCGTTGTCCTATGTGAACATCGACGAGCCGACCATTGCCATGTTCTTCATGGTGAACACCTCGCCCCTTGCCGGCCGTGAAGGAAAGTTCGTAACGACGCCAAAGATCCGTGAGCGTCTGTACCGCGAACTCCGCACGAATGTGTCTATGCGTGTCGAGGACACTGATTCACCGGACGTGTTCAAGGTGAGCGCTCGCGGTGAATTGCAGCTGGCCATTCTGATCGAAACCATGCGTCGGGAGGGCTTTGAGTTCGCAGTGTCACGTCCGGAAGTCCTCTTCCGTCGTGATGCCAACGGCACCCTGATCGAGCCCATTGAACACGTTACGGTTGA
>JAULYI010000211.1:0-9177 GCA_032117915.1 Kapaibacterium sp. (SeqCode)
CGATCTGCATCAGCTCGGCAAAGGCCTTGGTGACCTTCTTGGCGCGCTCGTCATAACTGCCGGCGCAGCCTACCCAGAACAGCACTTCCATGGACGCGTCTTCGGCTGCCGTCTTAATGCCAAGCCCGTTGGCCCAATCTCCACGGTCAGCCTGGGCGAATCCGCCCCACGGTACAGAATTCGTTTCCATATTTCCGTAGATGTCCGGCAGCAGCGCCGACTCGTCATTGAATGACGATTCCATCAGCACCATCGAACGGCGCATACCGACGATAGCCGGGACGTGTTCGATGTTAACGGGACATTCCTGCATACACGCTCCACAGGTCGTGCATGCCCAAAGAGCGTCAGGCGAGATATAGTCGCCGATCAGCTTCTTATCCCACACTTCCTGCTCGGCTGTTGTCAGCTCTTCGCCCTGTTCCTTCTTCAGGATGAGCGGAGCCTTGTCCATGGTGCGGTCATGAATGGCAATGATGATACCGCGCGGGTCGAGCACCTTACCGGTCTGATTCGCCGGACACACGCTCGTGCAGCGACCGCAGTGCGTACAGGTGTACCCATCAAAAAGCGACTTCCACGACAGATCCTCGATATCCGTGACGCCGAATTTCTCTACGTTTTCTGCTTCAAAGTCGATCTTCTCGAGGCCGTTCGTCGGACCGATTGGACCAAAGAAGACGTTTGGGATGGACGTGAGCACGTGCAGGTGTTTCGAGAACGGCAGATAGTTCATGAAGGCAAGGATCAGCACCGCATGCATCCACCATGCAGCGTGGAACACAAACGATACGGTACCGTCGCCCATCACGGAAGCGAGGGCGTTGCCAAGGGGCCATGCTACGGGTCTGACGGCCCAACTGAAGTCACTGCCATACAGGTGCTGGCGCAGAGCATTCTGGAAGAGCAGCGACGTCACGATCGTAAAAATGGTGAGCAGGATCATGCCTGCTTCGACCTTTTCGGATTCGACCTGGAGACGCTTGACCTTCGTGACGTAGCGGCGCCAGAGCGACATCATCGTGCCGGCGATGATCAGCAGACAGAAGACATCGGTGAGCATCGTGACGATGCTATAGATGGGCCCCAGGAAGTTCAGCGACCAACCTTCGTGCAGACCTTCCAGCACCATCTCGATAGCCGAGAACAACAGCACAAGGAAGCCCCAGAAGATGCCGGCGTGGATCGGACCGGCCACCTTGTCTCGCAGGATCTTGCTCTGCCCAAAGCCGACTACCAGCGTCGTCCGCAGACGCTCGTCAAGGCGATCCCAGCGGACGTCGGGGCGTCCGACGCGCAGATAGGCGATGAGTCGTTTTGCGCTCATGGCAAAAAACGACATGGCTCCGAGGAGGACGATAACGAAGATGATGTTTACGATGGTCATAATGCTTCCGGGAAATGCATCACGAATCTACGGGATTCGACGTCCTATTTTTGCCCCTGCACTGCAATCCGTTCTCAACAGGAACCTCATGTCCAGATACGTATCGGCCGACGAGGCCGTTGGTCACGTCCGCTCCGGCGATCGCATCTTTCTGCACGGCGTGGCCGCAGCGCCCACGAGCCTCCTTCAAGCACTGGTTCGTAGGGCCGGTGAGCTTCGCGATGTCGAGATCGTCCAGCTCCACACCGAAGGGCCAGCACCATACGCGGAGCCGGGCATGCAGGACTCATTCCGAGTGAACTGTCTGTTTGTTGGCAGTAACACGCGCGCTGCTGTGCAGGACGGACGTGGTGACTACACCCCGGTGTTTCTGAGTGACATCCCGGGCCTGTTCAAGAACGACATCCTTGACATCGACGTAGCCCTGATTCACGTATCGCCGCCGGATGCCCACGGCTTCTGCTCGCTTGGCACCACCGTAGAAGCAGCGCATGAAGCCCTGCATTCTGCAGAGACGGTGATAGCCCAGGTGAATCCGAACATGCCCAGGACACACGGTGACGCCTTAGTCCACCGGTCCAAGATCACCTGCATGGTCGAGGTGAACGATCCGATCCCGGAAGTCCACTTGCCGCCATTAACGGCGGATGAGCAGGCCATTGGGCGTCATGTAGCTACGCTGGTTGACGACGGGGCTACGTTGCAGATGGGCATCGGTGCCATCCCCGATGCTGTGCTCAGAGAACTGTCATCACACCGTGATCTCGGCGTTCATACGGAGATGTTTTCCGATGGTCTTGTGCAGCTTGTGGAGCGTGGCGTGGTCAACGGCTCACGCAAGATCATCCACCCGGGCAAGATCGTGGCCACGTTCGTCATGGGCACGCGGAAGGTCTATGACTTTATCGATGACAACCCCATGGTAGCCATGCTTGATGTTGCCTACGTCAACAACCCAAGTGTGATCGCCCGCAATCCGAAGATGACAGCCATCAACAGTGCTATCGAAGTCGATGTGACAGGGCAGGTCTGCGCCGACTCTATCGGTCCACGTCCGTACAGCGGTGTCGGTGGCCAGGTTGACTTCGTCCGCGGTGCCGCCTTATCAAAAGGCGGACGTCCGATCATTGCCCTGCCATCCCGCACGTCGAAAGGTCACGCACGCATCGTCTCGTTGCTCAAGCCCGGTGCAGGCGTCGTCACCTCTCGTGCTCACATGCATTACCTGGTGACCGAGCATGGGGTTGCCTACCTGCATGGCCGCAGCCTTCGGGAGCGCGCCGAGGCCATCATCGGCATTGCCCATCCGGACGATCGTGAACGTCTTGCCCGCGAAGCACGTGAGGTGCTACACCTGCGGGTACGAGGATGATCCACGCCATCAATCGCCTTGGCTCCGTCACAGCAGCCGTCCTTCTCGGTGCGGCAGCTCGGGCGTTTAGCCAAGGCCCCTTACCATCTGTCGTAGCTACAGATGTGATGGTGACCAGAACGAATGAGATCGACCCCAGAGCAAGGGTCGATGTCTATGCGGCCTTGCCCTACGAGGCCTTACAGTTCGAGGCCGCTAAGGACCTCCATGTGGCCAAATACAGCGTATCGATTGCCATCCGGGATTCCAGCTCGCGACTGGTGATCGACACGACGTATGAGCGGGGCGTGAGCGAGAAGGACTACCGCGTAAGCCGCGGTGCAACGGGTGCGGCGGACAGGACCGTGCGGACGCTCCTGCTTGCGCCTGGACGATACCGCATGGAGATCACGACGAAGGATGTGTTCTCGCGTCGGGAATTCAGGGCACAGCGTGATTTTACCGTGACGGATCACACCGTGCAGCTACCGTCCATGAGCAGTATCCTGTTTCTGGACCAGATCGAACAGCGCGGCGATCGCTATAAGGTCTCGCCGTACGTCGGCGATATGATCCACGATCCGCAGATGACGCTCTTTGCCTTCTTCGAGACGTATGTGGACGCTCCGATGCGCCTGGGGTATTCGTGGAGGGTGTCAACATCAGACGGTAGCGTGCTTGCGCAAGGCCTGACGGAACCCGACTCTGTCATGAAGAGAACCAATCAACAGTTCATCCCCCTTGCCCTGCCACAGCAGGCCCTTTCAGGTTCGTACACGCTGCGGATCCGTATGCATGGCGTAACAGGGGGCGTGGTCGACACAGCGTCGGCCCTGGCGGAACGCACGCGAGGCCTGTCGATCCCCCGCACGGCGTTGAGCGAGGCACTGTCAGACCTTGGCAAGGCCATCCGACAGCTTCGCTACGTTGCGCAGCAGTCCGACATCGATAACATCGAGGCGGGTACGTCATCCGCAGAACGCCAGGCGCGTTTTGAGGCATTCTGGAAGACGCAGGATCCCTCGCCAAGCACTGTTCGTAATGAGTCGTTTGAAGAATACTATCAGCGCATCGATCACGCCAACAAGAACTACCGGTCATACACGGAAGGCTGGCTGACGGACATGGGTATGGTCTATATCATCCTGGGTCCTCCTGCTGCCGTAGAGCGCTTCAACCTCCGTACCGGATACGCACAGCGCATCGTCTGGACCTATCCGAACAACATGTCCTACATCTTCGACGACAACACAGGCTTTGGCGACTATCGTCTGCGCACCCTGTTGTCTCCCGGGCTGAAGTACCGCTATCGCCCGTAAGGCATGATCAGGGCCTTGACGGCTCCAACGAATGCTTGTAAAACGAAGAAGCCCCGCGGCGCAGGCCGCGGGGCTTCGTTGGTTTCGACGTGGACGGATGTACCGCCCGGCGTTCCGCTTAGCGGTTCGAGATCACCGTGATGGCGGCGCGCTCGCTGCCCGTTGTGGCAACGACCGTGTACATGCCGTTTCCAAGCTCAGCGGCATTCAGGTTGAAACGCTGCGTGCCTGCTGCCATCGAGCCGTCAAAGATCGTACCGACCGTGCGACCGGCAACATCAACGACCGTGAGGGTAACATCTTCCGTACCGGCACCGTTGACCATGACTTCGACGGCCGACGAGGACGTAACGGGGTTGGATCCGACAAGGCGGAGCGACAGAGCGCCAGAAGCCGTCGTGGACTCTGTTTCGACACTCGTGGGGGCCGAAGCCTTACCAACAAGCGACACCGTCGATGTGGAGCCGACGTTGGACTCGATCTCGAGGCGTGCGCTGAAATCGCCTTCAAAGTTCGGCTTGAACGTGATGACGATCGAGTGATCAGCCTTGGGCTCGACGTTGATCGTGCCCATGGACGGACCGCCGCTCTTGATCTCGAAGGCGTCGGGATCGATACCGGCGACGGCTACGGACGAGATCTCAAGCGTTGCGGAACCAGGGTTCGTGATCTTCAAAGTGAGGTCCTTCTTGCTTTCTGCCTTGATCTCGCCGAAGTTCATCGTTGAGGTCGAGAGCGCCAGACCAGGAGCATTACCTTGCAGCAACCAGTCAAGGACCTTCTGCGTGAGCGTATTGCGTTCTGCCTCTGCCGGGATAAGCTCGGGACCGAACGACGTGAATACTGCCTTACCCTTCACCGTGCTGCGAACACCAATGATGTTCGGCTTCAGACCGTCAGAGTAGGCAAAGCCAACGGTCGGAGCCGTCGGGCTCACGGTCATGATGTCCGTGGCGCTGGTGTAGAACGGCCAGTTGACCGGGCTCGTCTCATCGAACTGGCTGCGGTTCACCGTTGCCGTCCACTTATCACCGATCACATCACCGGCAACACCATCGGTCTTGAACGAAAGTGTTTTGGTCTGAGCAGAGTTCAAACGACCCTTCGTTTCCTTGAGCGACAGACCCATGCGCTCGAACCATGCCTTGGTTTCCGGATAGCCGGGGTTGCTCTGGTTCTGTGCGTTGAAGGCAACAGCGAGACCTACAGGCGCTTGCATCCACACACCCTTACCGGCGCTTTGCATTGCTTCCATGATTGGCGTGAACGCAACCATGTTGAACCGACCGTCAAAACCGGCCGGGAAGATCGCAGCGTCAAATGCCGTCGGATCAAAGGCTTCCAGGATCTCTTGCGCCAGGGGAATGTACACAGCGTCAGAACCGTGTGACGAGGCAAGTGCGCCGATGGCGGAGAGCACAGCACCTTCCGATGCTCCAGCCCATACTGCCACGCGTGCACCTTCCGTCAGATAACCATGCTCAATCGACGATGCACGGGCGATACCGCTCGTGACGTTGACCGGCTTTGCTTCGACGATGATGCCAGCAAAGCTGCTGCGGCCCGGAGCCGTAGCGTTGACGGTGACCGTCTTGCTACCACCGGCAGGCAGGGCGAGGACATCATTGCTCAGACTTACGTTCCAGCCGGCTTGCGTGAGGTCAGCAGCATTTGCAACGGTCATCTCGACTTCGAGATCACTCTTGCCGGGGTTCGATACCGTGACCGTGGCAGACTTCGACTCACCCTTGGTGATATACTGCCACTTCGTTGATGACATTTCCAGACGAGCAAAGAGTTCGTTCAGGTTCGATCCGCCTTGGATGATCTCCTTGTTGGCGTTCGCCTGGATGAAGGCGACCACGTACTGCTGACCTTCGGGCCAGAGCTGACCTTGGCCGGGCGTGAACGAAAAGTCGAACTCCTTGGAGCTGTTAGCGTCAAGCTGCAGGTTCGTACCGGCTGCATTCGGCATCATCTTGAGCATGGCGTCGCCGAATTCCGTCTCGCCATTCCAGTTACCAAGCTGGCTACCAAGATTCGGAAGCTCCGTCTTGCGCGATACGAGTGCGACGTGAAGCTTGTGTGCCTTCAGATCGACATTCGTTTCAACCTTGACCTTGACGGTTGCACCGGTCTGCGTTACTGTCACGCGTGCGGGTGACTTGGCACCATTGTCGGCGTTGATACCGGCAACCAGTGCCGTTTCGTTACGCGGATCGACCGTTGCCTTACCGTTGACGCGGGCCGTAGGAATGCCATTCACGGCATAGTACGTCTGGCGCGAAGCATTCTCGGCAGGATTGGCCACGTTCCACGGATCGCCGGGAGCCGGGAAGTTCATGTGGTAGCGGATCGAAACAGATCCGTTGGCCAGGGAGATAACCTTTGCCATGACCGGACCGGCAGCAACGCAGGGTCCGCACGTGGCGCTGGTGAATTGCTCTACGACCGAAAGACGGTCATAGGTGTTTTGCGCGCTGACCGACGTAACGCCGATCATGGCGACCAACGCTGCAAGCAACGTTGACAAGGAGAAGCGAGCCTTCATGAAAGCCTCTTTCCTAACTAGTGAAATTAACAGTGAGTGATTTTGCTCAGTCTGACCCCTAAAATACTGTCCCCACTGTCGTAAACAAGCCGAAAACCGTGCTTGTACCGGGGGTGGGGAAAAACAGTGCGGGCCGTGCTTCAGGGAACCTGCATGCACGACCCGCGTCGAGTGATTCTGTTACATCAACGGCATGTCTTCCGTGCCTCAGCGCCCCTTAGACTTCTTTGTGGAGGCTTTGCGTTGCTGCATGGCGGAGTTGGGCTGTCCGGGAATGCTCTTCCCCTGGGCGGCTGCGATCTCCTGCGCTTCACGCATCTTCTTTTGCAGCCATCCCTCCTTGCGGGGCATCGATTTGAGCTGCTCGAGCGTGAGGCGATTCTTGGACCACTTTGTCATGTACAGCTGCTGGACAATGCCCATGACGTTGAACATGAAGTAGTAGAGGTTAAGGCCGGACGGCAAGGCAGAGAACATGAGCGTCAGCATCACGGGCATCATGTACACCATGGCCTTCTGCCGAGGATCCGAGATCGTCTGCTTCTGCTGTATGAAGAGCGTCGCTCCCATGAGCAGTGCCAGGCCGGAGAACTTATCAATGTTGAAGAGTGGCAGCTTGAACGGTAGCGCCAGGATGACGTCGGGCACAGAAAGGTCCGTCAACCACATGGGCAGGAAGGCAGCCTGACGAAGCTCGATATTCAAGTTCAGCACGGAGTACAAGGCGTACAAGAAGGGCATCTGCAACAAGAGTGGCAGACAGCCGCCCGCCGGATTGATTCCGTACTGAGAATAGAGCTTCATCATTTCCTGATTCTGCGTCATCTGATCGTCCTTGTACTTCTCCCGGATGGTAGCCATCAAGGGGGCAAGGAGTTGCATCTTCTGGGCAGACTTCATCTGCGAGATGGACAACGGATAGAGCAGTAGCTTGATCAGGATGGAAAAGATGATGATGGCCACGCCATAGTTGCCCGTACCGGACTGGATGAGCCTGAGCGTGGGCAACATGAACAACTCGCCGATGGGCTTGACGATCCATTTCAGACCGAAGTTCATGATCTCTGTCAGCCCATAATGCTGCAGGGTGTCGTACTGCATCGGGCCTGCAAACAGCGTGAACGCGTGTTCAACCTTGCCACCTCGATATGGTAGCCGATAGCCGATGGAATACTCCTCCACCACGCCCTCGTTCGGTGCACCGAACTTGGTTCCCCGCATGTAGGCCGTACCGTCAAACGACGTCTCGGGCATGAGAGCAACAGCAAAGTACTTCGAGCGCGTTGCCACGAAGTCGATCATTCCCGTCTGCGTACGCTCATTGACGGCATTGAAGTTCTCTGCCTCAAGTTCGTCGATGGTCTTACCCGCGGAGATCATGGCAATGGCATTCGTGGATTCATCGACCGCGCTTCCCTCGGAATACTCGATACCGCGTGACCACTCAAGGTTGATGAATCGGTTCGTGGCCGGGATAATGTTTTCGAGACCATCGAGGATAAGCGACGTGCGCACGCCGTAGGACGAGCCGCCAAACGTGTAGGTTCGAACGATCTGTCCCCCACCCTCCATCGATGCCGTCGCACGCAGCGTAAAGGTATCATTGGCCTTCACGCGCACAACGTCGGTCGGTGCATCGAGCGTGAAGTTCAGCATTCGTGCATCGACCTTGGCACCCGTTACCGTACGGAACGTAAAGCCCAATTCCTTGGTACCGGGATGGACCAGATCGACGATGGTCGCAGAGTCCGTGCCATACCAAGGATGGTACTTCCGGAGCTTCCAGTTGCGGACCGTTCCACCGAGGCTGCTGATGTTTACGCGAAGCAGATCCGTTTCGATCACAACCGTGCGCTCTTCCGAAGACGGATTCACGAGCTTGACCGGTGCGGCGGGGCTGGCGGCCTTTACAACGGCACTGCGGACCGAGTCGGCCTGCTCTGTGGCCTGCTTTGTCTTCTGCGGTGTGACGTCACGCGTGTTGACGCTACTCTGGTAGAACACCCACAGGCCGACGACGACCGAGATGAGGATGATACCAATGATGGAATTACGGTCCATACGGCGTTACTGCTTCGTGGTTGGATTCTTGGTCTGTGATGATTCCGGCACCGGATCATAGCCTCCGGGGTGCAACGGATGACAACGGCCAATGCGCTTGACTGCCATCAGGCCTCCGCGTCCGATGCCATGGGTAAGAATGGCGACGCGTGCATACTCTGAACACGTGGGCGTGAAACGGCATGATGCCGGAAAGAGCGGTGAGATGGCGCGCTGATAGAAGCGGATCAACACCTCTGCCGTACGCGCTATGATCGAGGGACGTTCGATGGTCGTGATGTTGATCGTGTGGCAGCCTGTTGCAGAACCGTGAGCACATGAGGCTCAACATCGGCAAGTCGGATACGCACGTTGGCGGACGGAGCCGTTCTCCAGATAGCGACGATCGTCGATAGTCCCGCCTGAGCGTAGAGCTCGCCATGGATCCGTGCGGCTTTTCGAAGCGACTCTCGCAAGAGACGCTTGATGCGATTTCGAATCACGGCACGACGCACGACTCGTTTACTGG
>JAULYI010000212.1:0-3848 GCA_032117915.1 Kapaibacterium sp. (SeqCode)
AAGAAGGTACCACGCCGGTCCACCGTCGTACGATCAACAGGCGAAAGCTGACCGTATGCAACACGCGATGCCAGCTTCGGCGCCAGCGGAGTGTTCTTCGGGATGGAGTCGTAGCCCACGGATACAAAGGGAATATCCTTGGTGGCATTCAGTACGCGGCGTTCGGATTGCTTGGGCACGATCGCAAGCGGTGGCGTCATGATTGCCAGCAGGTCGCGGATTCCCGAGCTATCGGTCAGCACCACCAGCGTTCGCTCTCCGTCGGCCGTTGGTACACTCTCCTCGATACCGTCGATCCGTACTTCCGTACCACCGAGCGGTACGCTCGTTGCAACGGAGTTGCGATAATAGATCTTGCCTCCGCGGAGTGCCGGTTCGATATCGATGGACGGCGCCGTCGTACCCGGAATGGCATTCACAAAGCGAAGTAATGCGGCTTTGTCCGTGGGTGTGACGGGGCTTGCCTGTGCCTGTTCGGACACAAGCCACGTACGAAGAGCGCCGTTCTGCGAACCTATAACAAGCAAGTATTCCTGACCTGCCACCAACTCGCTCTTCGTCACATGCAGCAACATCGTGGGAGTTCGTGCCGTCGTGATCGACAGCGGTAACGCCCCCGCCATGATATCTACATGGGCCGACACTTCGGCAAAGCCCAGACCTCGAGCCAGCGTGGTACCGGCGCTTACACCGTTCGGTGCACCGGCTTCGGAGCGGCCCCCAACGCTAACAACAACGCGTTCAGCCGAGGCCAAGGCATGTACGACGCGGACACGCGCCATACCAGCAGGGATACTTCCCTCGACAGGTGGCACGATAATGCTCCGTGCACCGGCAGCATCATCGGCGACAATGATCGACGTTCTGCGTCGCACGCTGAAGATCGTACTGTCTGTGCTGGTACGGCCATCAGCCAGCGTAAGCGTCACTCTGTCGGCCGCCAGCGACACGCACGTGGGAACCGTCGTATAGGCGCTCAGCGACGATGGGGCGATGTTCGTTGCCAGGTCCTGTCCGGAGGCCTCCAGTCGAGCAGTAGCGACAGACGACGACATGTTCACCACCCGTACCTCTGCAACGCGTTCCGTCACCGTCGAAAGCGATCGCGTAGCATTCGTGGTCGTATCGGATTCATCCAGCAGCAACAGCACAGGTTCGGCATTGCCCCTTGTCCGATAGATCATCATGTTATGTGGACGGTAAGGGGCAAGGGTACACTCGACGATGCCAACCGTGCGCTCCGATTGTCCGTTACGCTCCAGGATGCTGAAGACGTTCAGGCCGGGTACGACGTCGGCATAGAGCGATGTACCGCGATAGCGCAGTGGCGTAGGAGTGATACTCGGACCGCTTGGGCAGCCACGACGCACCTCGTAGGTAAGGTTCGTATCGGGCACCAGATTTGTCACCCTGACAGCACTGACGGTTGCGCCGGTAAGCGGCAGGATCACCGTTTGCACAAGAGCTGAATCTGCCGGACCGCTACCCGTTGCGATCACGTTGGCCGTGGCATTTCGGATGAACGAGACGCGGCGGAGTGACTTGAACTCCGTCGTGCCTGCTGCTGCGATCTCGATCAGGCTGGAGTCGGCCGGTGAACCGACCGTTGCCGTAAACGAACCCGGCATTGCCTCGGACGTCTGCACACCTCGTTCCAGCAGTAATCGCCGTGCGGCGTCATCGGCCACCATATTGACGAATCGCATGTTGATCTTCATGGTCGAGGGTGACGGATCCAGAATGTTCGGATCCTCGCTCGCACACGACGCCACCGTGAGAGCGATGGCGATCAGATAGATGGAGACAGGGCGGAGCTGCACAGCGTAGAATGGCCTTGGGTAATGAATGCCCGTAACGAATGGCAATCTGCGATATTTTTGCGCTCCACCCTATGCAAGAACGCCTGCACGCCATCCTTGACCGCTATGCGGCGGTCGAACACTCCTTGAACGACCCGACTGTTGCGAACGACGCACGCCGGCTGCGCGAAGCGTCGCGGGAGTACAAGCAACTTGGCCCCGTCGTTGCCACGATCCGCACGTACCTGGATGTGCAGCAGCAGATCACAGCGAACCGCGCGATGATCGACGATCCGGCTACCGACGCCGAGATGCGCGATATGGCATACGAGGATACGCGCATCCTGGAGCAACGTGCCGCCGAACTCGAGGTGCAGCTGCGCGACCAGCTGATCCCACGCGATCCGAATGACGATAAAAGCTGCATCGTGGAGATCCGCGCCGGCACCGGTGGCGACGAAGCGGCGCTGTTCGCAGGCGATCTGTTCCGGATGTATCAACGGTACTGCGAGACGAAAGGCTGGCGCGTGGATGTGATCGACTTTACGGAGAGCGAGCGCGGGGGCTATAAGGAGATCACCTTTGGCGTTGAAGGTGACGAGGCTTTCGGTGTGCTGAAATATGAGAGCGGCGTACACCGCGTACAGCGCGTGCCGGAGACCGAGGCAAGCGGTCGTATCCACACCTCTGCCGCTACGGTTGCCGTGCTCCCCGAGGCCGAAGAGGTCGACGTGGAGATCAACGAGAACGACCTGCGGGTTGACATCTTCCGCTCCGGCGGTAAGGGCGGACAGAACGTAAACAAGGTTGAAACTGCCGTCCGCCTCGTACACATCCCCTCGGGCATTGTGGTACAATGTCAGGACGAACGCTCGCAGCTTAAGAATAAGGACAAGGCCATGAAGGTCCTGCGTGCCCGCCTGTACGAGATGGAGCTCGAAAAGCAGCAGGCCGCCATTGCGGGAGCACGCAAGAGCATGGTGAAGTCCGGCGACCGCAGCGAGAAGATCCGCACGTATAACTGGCCGCAGAACCGCGTCACCGACCACCGTCTGGAGGGCGACGTGAAGAACCACCCGCTTGAGCAGATCGTTGACGGCCAGCTCGACGGCATCATCGATGCCCTGCGTGTGGCCGAACATGCCGAACGCGCAGCCGCTGCGTCTTGATGTAGTTCCACCTGCAAGGTTCCTCCTGCCTTTTCTTTCCCTCTCATTTCTCGGCCGTTAACGCGTTTCTAGATTTTATGTGTTGCAACACTTATCGACGTTGTTCTATTTTGTGGTCATGGTGACTTCCCTCCATGATCGACTTCGGCAGCAGACGTTTTCGTCGCCCTTCCAAGAGGCCACGCTGAACATCCTGGTCTGTGCAGACTACCTGCAGCGGCGCATCGAAGAGGTGTGCAACGACCACGAGATCACATCGGCGCAATACAACGTGCTGCGCATTCTACGCGGCGTCCATCCCGAAGGTCATCCTCGCTGCGAGATCATCGGTCGGATGATTCAGGCAGCACCGGATGTGACGCGGCTGATCGACCGACTAGAACGTGCCGGACTGGTCGAGCGAACGCGCAGTGCCGAAGACAAACGGCTTTCCGTAACGGTCATCACCAAGACAGGCCTTCAGTTGCTGAAGCGTATGCAGCCGAAGATCGATGCTCACGAAAAGGAAATGGCCATGTACCTTTCGGAGGCAGAAGCCAAGACGCTGTCGACGCTTTGCGAGAAGATCTACACAGACTGACAACAATGGACATGCAATGCATGTCTTTTTTTTACCCATTCAGTCGAGGTTCGTCGTGAATGTTCCTGCACAACTCCTTGGAAGGATCTTCCTTGCCATTCCATTTCTTGTTTTTGGCCTGATGCACTTCATGGGTGCAGACCAGATGGCCGGCATGGTGCCCGCATGGGTACCGGGCGGCGTCTTCTGGGTCTACTTTACCGGTGCAGCCCAAGTGGCCGCGGGGGGTGCCTTCCTAACAGGCAAGAAGATGAGACTCGCCGGTCAGCTGTCGGCTCTGCTCGTGCTGATCTACATCCT
>JAULYI010000213.1:0-1992 GCA_032117915.1 Kapaibacterium sp. (SeqCode)
GACGATGATGCCCGCATACCGATCGTAGCCAAGATGAACGTCTATGTCGGCGCTGTCCGCCTTGAACTCGTCAAATGGAAGCGTGGCTCGTGGCAGCCACCCAAAGCCTCATGACATCACTTCGACTGATCATTGACGGCGGTGGTACATCCACCGCCGTTGCTGTTTTTGACGGTACCGTCGAGCGAGCTCGCGTCTCGCTGCCTCCCTATCGTCCTACGTCGGACTCCCTGCAAACGGATGCGCTGTGCCATCATCTGGCCACATGGTTGACGGCAACGGCGATACCGTCCGAGGCAATCCGTTCCGTGATCGTCGGCATGGCCGGCGTATGGTCTGCGGAAGAAAAGCGCGTGTACGCCGAAGCGCTGCGCAACGACTGGGAGACGCATCTGGGAATCGCTGCTCCCCATGCCGTTGTCCTGGCCGATATCGAACTCGTGCAGGTTGCCGCATTACGTGGTCGATCAGGTATCATCCTGATCGCCGGCACCGGATCCATGGCGCTGGGTGTTACCACCAACGGTCATGCCGTGAGGTGTGGCGGTTGGGGGCCACGCATTGATGATGCAGGCGGCGGCTTCTGGATTGGACGCGAGGCATTACGTGCCGTGGCACGGATGATCGACGGAACGGGTCCGTCAACGCATCTGATCAGGCCTGTTGCGGCATGGCTGCGCGTTGACAGTCAGGATCTGACGGCTGTTGCCAATCGATTGCGAAGCACGTCCATCGACGGTGTGTCACGACTTGCGCCCGCCGTGTTCACCTATGCCGAAGAGGGCGACGCTTCAGCGACCGAGATCATCAGCGAGGCGGCGCAGGCCTTAACGACGCTCGTGCGTACGATCACCAGGCACCATCAGGAGATAGAGCCGCTGGTTGTGCGGTATGGCTCACTCTGGAAAGCTCAGCTCTTGGTTGGATCGGTGGAACGGCAGATCCTTGCTGGACACGATGCGATGGCCTTCGAGTCGGTCGATGACGTACTCGCGGCGGCCAATGCCGTTCTTCACGGCGGTATCTGACGTGCCAGCGCAGGCGGCCTCGGTGGTCATGCCACCGCTGCGTCGAGCAAACGAATGCCTTTCAAACGACCTGAGATCCTTGCACGAACGCCAACGGGTAGGGTGAGTTTCTTCGGCTCATGCCCGTACATCACGTTTGCGATCACCGGTCCGCTCACACGTGACGCATACTCACGCAGGACATCGGCGACCGGTCGTGCCGGTGTGGATGATGCACGCAGACTTTTCTGTGTGAAGGCCCCAAAGCCGACGCCTGCAGCATCGCGTAAAAGTCCCGCAAGGCGCAGCTGCGCCAGCATTCTGTCGATCCGATAGGTCTCTTCGCCAACGTCTTCAAGGATGCTCACGGCCCCCTTCCACGAGGGCATGTATGGAGTTCCGATAAGGGTGGCAACCATCGACAGGTTGCCGGGTAACAGCGTACCGGTCACATCGCCTGAACGAAGTGTCTGCGTCGGCTCCGACTGTAACAGCGTCCCCAGCGGACGCCTACTGGTGAGTACTCTCCAGAACCATTCCTCGCTTTCGCCGTCGATCTCGTCGGCGAAATCAACGCTGGGCAACATCCCGCTGAACGTGACGTACTGGAGTCGCTTCCACAACGCGAACTGCAGCGCCGTGATGTCGCTGAAGCCAACAATGATCTTGGGATGCCTCCGGATCAGCCGATAATCCAGGTTGTCCAGCAACCGAGGTGTTCCGTAGCCACCCCGTGCACAGAACACGGCGTCAACCTTGCGGTCTGCCAGCATGGTGTGCAAGTCCTGCAGTCGCTCCTCATCCGTACCCGCCAGATATGCTCCATGCACCTTTTCCAGATTCGCCCCTAACGCGATCCGATATCCCAGCGTCTCCAGATAACGGATCCCTCGTTCAAGACGGCTCCGATCCCGTTGCGGAGATGCCGGCGCGATGATGCCAATCACGGCGCCCGGTTTGAGCGCGTTTGGAAGATTCATATCTT
>JAULYI010000214.1:0-8346 GCA_032117915.1 Kapaibacterium sp. (SeqCode)
TCGTGACGGATGCCCTCGGTTGCACAGATACGGCTACGACGGCGCTAAACGTCCGAAGCCTGGACATCTCCATGGCGCCCAATCGCGTGGCCGTGCCACCGCTAGAGGCATGTCAGCAGACCATGACGCACACCATCGAACTGCGGAACATCTCGACGGATACCGTCCGCATTGTGGATCTGACAGCCACGAAGTTGCTCCCATCGACGACGCTTCCCGTCATCATTCCGCCAGGTGCCACCAAGGGTGTGACCATTCAGACGATCGTGCCGATCACCGGCGAGGTCCGGGATACGATCCGCTTCCGTGACGAGTACTGCGAGCGTACGTATAACCTGCCCGTTACCGGTGTCCGCGGCTCGGTTCGCCCTACGGCATCAACGGGAATCGATCTGGCCACGATGACGGCATGTGACTCGGCGGTGGAGCGCCAGCATACGCTCACTATTCGCAACGTCTCGGCCAAGGATGTCATCGTACGAAGTGCTGCCTTCCAGCAGACACCGGGGCTTAGCGTAGTGGCTGCCCTTCCTCTGTCCATCCGCTCGGGTGTGACCATCGATGTACCCATCACGATCCGGGGAGTCTTTCCGGAAGGTGATCTCGCAGATAGCGTCATCTTCTCGTATACATCGCAAAGCTGCGAGGGAACAATGGCTGTGCCCATCCGCGCCGTCATTGCCCCCTACGATCTTGGAGCGCCAGAATCGATCGATTTTGGACTTGGCCAGTTTACGGAGACGATCTCGAGGACGGTAACGCTCACGCCTGACGTGACCGGAGTGTCTCAGCTTACGGTCACACGCGTGGAACTCACGGGGCCCTTCCAGACGGATCTGGCCGTTGGTGCAACGTTGCGCCCCGGACAGCGCAGTACGGTCACCGTTGCCTTTGTGGCAGCCAATGCCACAAAGGAAGGAAAGCAGGAAGGCAAGCTGGCATTTGATGTGGATGGATGCCCTGCACCAACGACGATCGCCCTGCGTGCCGAGACGCCGGTTAGCGTTGAAGAGGATGGTTCGACGACGCTCGTTGCATACGAGCCGTCATCGTCAACCATCATCGTGCGTGATCCTGCCGCCACGCAGATCCGACTGGTCGATTTGCTGGGTCGCGCCTATACCGTCGCACCGGAAATGCCGGTCACACGGATAGCTATCTCGACCAGAGGAATGATGTTTGTGATCGTATCAACAGCCTCTGGTGACTACATGCGGCCGATCCTGATACGATAAGCAGCGAACATAGTCTGACAACACAGCCGTACGGTCCTCGATCGTGCGGCTGTTTCGTTTAAGACCAATGCTATGTGTGTCATCGTATGTAGTTTTGCCGACCAACTGGTCAACTATAACACCCTACGGTACAAGCATGCGAACGCTACGCTTACTCATGATCTGCATCGTCGCCTCTGTCAATGCGCTGGCTGCATCAGAAGGACGTCTGGGCGGCATTGTCACGGATTCTGCAACGTCAACGCCTCTTGAGGGCATCCGCGTTGTGGTGAAAGGCACGAACAAGGCCACGTACACTGACGAGAAGGGCGACTTTTCTCTTAAGGGTCTGCCGTACGGAAATCTCACGGTGCTGTTCAGCGGTCCGGGATGGCTCTCGGAATCACGCGTTGTAACAGTTGCCGACGACGTGATCGGCAGTGTTTCTATCGCGATGCGTTCAACATCAACAAATGCCGGCGACATCGTCGTGTACGGTGCTGCCCGGCGTCAGCAGAAACTCACGGACGCTCCGGCAGCTGTCAGCGTCGTGACGCCGCTCGACATCGAGCGCGGCAATGCGCACGGTTCGATCGGCAAGACCATGGAGCATCTTCCCGGTGTGGACGTGGTACAGAGTGGTGCGAACGACTTCAACGTTAACACCCGTGGATTCAACAATTCAATCACGCGCCGCACGCTGGTGCTGATCGACGGACGTGATCCGTCGACGCCCCTTATCAACCTGAATGAATGGAATTCCATCTCATCGGTACTTGGCGACATCGCCGGTATCGAAGTCGTTAGGGGGCCGGGATCGGCGCTGTACGGACAGAACGCCTACAACGGCGTGATCAACATGCGAACGTATGCTCCGCGCGAGGTTCTGGGTACCCGCGTGTCTGTAACGGCCGGTGAGTGGGAGACATATCGTGCAGCGATCCGCCATGCCGGCGCTATCGACAAGCTGTCGTACAAGTTTAACCTTGGTGCTTCCACACAGTACAACTACGGTCTTGTATCCCGCAAGACCTCTGCTGAATATCCTGCTCTTGACACGGCACTTCGTCGTGCAGGGGCGTTTGACAAACGAGACATCAGCGATGAGGCCAAGCACCCGTTCCAATACGTGGGGACGGCGCGGTTTGATTACGACATGGACGAAGATGCACGCATGACGCTAGAAGGTGGCATGTCTATCAGCGGAAATGAAATGTACGTCAAC
The DNA here is from genome assembly GCA_032117915.1 of Kapaibacterium sp. (SeqCode). Lineage (GTDB taxonomy): Bacteria > Bacteroidota > Ignavibacteria > Kapaibacteriales > Kapaibacteriaceae > ZLKRG46. The sequence continues at coordinate 2,440 of JAULYI010000214.1, forward strand.
CAGACCGGACGACTGCTGGTGCAGCGAGTGGAGAAGCCGTTTGTTCGAGCTGCCTATAACTCGTCGAACATCAATGTGCAGGCCTTGTGGCAGCGCCGTGACATCCCGGATGCCCTTCAGCAGCTGGTGTACAATGCGAATGCCCGCTCGGTTGAGGTGTCGGACGTGATGGGTATAGACGCACAGTACAACAACACGCTGATGGACGGCGACCTGAAGTACATTGTAGGGTTGCAGTACGAGTATCACGACGTAAACGCACCGACCGACTCAGCAGGCAAGTTCCTGGCAGACATGATCCTGTTGTCGCCAACTCGTGTTACGGCAGACTTCACGGGCGTCTATGGTCAGCTCGAATGGAAGGCCGCCGACAAGCTAACCGTTGTCGGCGCTGCGCGGGTTGACCAGTCACGGTTGTTCCCGCTGCAGTTTTCTCCCAAGCTGGCTCTTGTGTTCGAACCGGCCCTTGGCCAGTCACTTCGTCTAACCTTGAATCGTTCTTTCCTTCGTCCGAGCTACACGGAGCTCTTCCGTCGCTCACCTGCAGGCGCGCCGCGTGACCTTACGGCTATCGGCCAGGCTGTTGACTCTGTTCTGAAGGCACGGTTCGGCGACGCAGCGCAATCAAACCTTGGTCTTGGCCTGACATCTCGCTGGAACTATGGTAATCCGGAGCTGGAGCCCGAGAAGGCTCTCTCGATCGAACTTGGATACCGTGGCTCGGTGTCCCGGAACTTGTTCGTCAGCGCCGACATCTACTACAACCGTCGCACAGACCTGATCTCTGCACCGCTCGGCGGCATCACGCCTGACGTGTATGCACCGTGGCGCACAAACAGCGGAAACGCCGAGTGGAATACCGTTGGTGACAGTGTGCTGCTGGCAAGCCTTGGCAAGGCCGACTATGATCGACTGGTCACCTACGAAGGTAAGCCCACCCTTGCCATTGCGCCGGCAAATGTTGCCGCAGTAGACGAATACGGCGCGGAACTTGCGTTCACCTACGCGCTCACGAACAACCTTTCGGTCAACGCCAACTACGCGTATCTGGACTACCAGGTGGCTTCCAACGACGTGCAGGCACAAAAGATCGTTGCCAATACGTCACGCCACCGTGCAAACCTTGGTCTCGACTACGTACTTCCAAGTTTGTTCGACGTCAGCCTGACCGCGCGCTGGGTTGACAGGTTCGCATGGTTGGCAGGTGCCTTTGAAGGCACGGTTCCCACGTACTGGGTGGTCAATATGTCCATTGGCTACCACGTTACGCCTGGCCTTCGCGTAAGCGCAAACGTCTTCAACCTGCTCGATAACGCTCACTACGAGATCTTTGGCGGCACCATCCTGCGTCGCCAGGCCACGATGACGGCAACGTACACGTTTTAAGCTTCGCGGGAAGCTGCGCGCTTCGCGCAGCTCGCAGTGCAATGCTACTGCGATGCCAGTCGCAGCATTTCGCGTACCGGCGATGCCGCGTGATGCATGGCAAGGATGCGGTCTGCTGCGTCGGCCGACATCAGGTCGACCTTGGAGATGTCGCCCCAATAGTAAAACTGCTTATTGGCGATCAGAGGTATCTGCTTGGCGACGTCTTTGAATTCCGAGGGAAGGACCTTGTTTCGTTCGCCGCGAAGCGAACCAAATGTCTGGACGAACGTTGGATCGTTCAGCGCCAACATGCATTCGTCATGATGGTCCGCTATCCATGCACGGATGTCGGCAAGCTGCTCTTTAGAGGGCATATAGATGCCGCCGGCAACGTGACCGCCGTGGGCGTTGATCTCGAAGTACAGTCCGGGACTCGACATATCCTTACGACCGCCTCGGCTAATCGAAGCCCCCATTGCCGTCTTGTAAGGAGCTTTGTTCTTGGAGAAGCGCACGTCTCTGTGGATGCGAAAGACGGCTTCGGACGGCGTCATGGTGATCAAGGGGTCGTCCAATTGCATTCGTTTGAGCACATCTTCGACGAGGGCCATGAAGGGTGCTTTAACGTTCTGTGCAAAGTCCGTCGCATGATCATGAAACCACTCGCGGGTATTATTACGCTCGAGTTCGGTAAAGAAGGTAAAAAACGCTCGCGGTATCATGATTAAATCGCTTTCGACGATCATTCTTCGTCCGGAAACTCGTACGTGTAGATGTGGTGCGGAAGTTCGCCGGGCTTGATGGTTACAAGATCTTTCAGGTAACCGGTATGGATATCGTAGATCCAGCCGTGGATGGTTGGCCGATCACCTTTTAGCCATGCCTGTTGTACAAACGATATCTCGGCAAGGTGGTGGACCTGTTCGATGACGTTGAGTTCCACGAGACGCTCGAATCGAACGGTCTCGTTCTGGATCGATTCAAGTTCATCTGAATGCAGGCGGTACACATCCTTGATATGGCGCAGCCACTTGTTGATCAGACCAAGATGTTTGCGCGACATGGCCGTACGAACGCCGCCGCAGCCGTAGTGTCCGCAGACGATGATGTGCTTGACCTTTAGCACCTCCACAGCGTACTGCAACACGGACAGCATATTGAAATCCGTGTGGATCACCAGGTTGGCGATGTTCCGGTGTACGAAGATCTCACCGGGCTCAACACCTGTGACCTCTTCGGCCGGCACACGCGAATCACTACATCCGATCCACAGAAACTCCGGCTCCTGACTTAGCGTCATCCGCGAGAAAAAATCTTCCCGCAGGTTCAGCTTGTCGTTCACCCAAGCCTTGTTGTTAAGAAGCAGACGCTGATATGATTCCATCGGATCTCCGTTTGCGCCAGGGACGCTCTTTGTCGAAGTAGTTGTGGTATTCAATACGGATGGTTCGGAACTCCGCAGAGAGCTCGAACTCGGCTATGGTCTCATAGATGTCGTGATCGATGTAGAGCGCCTTTGCTCCGTCGAAGATCACCAGGACGCCATCGGGGATCGAGCGAAGAATGTCTTTCAGACCAGACTTATTGATGAACGAGACGTCCTTGTTAAAGCGGATAAGGAAGTTCGAACCGTCGTTGACCGTGGTGAATACAGCATGGTGATTTGATCGCATCACGAAGAAGACGCTCACTAACAGGCCTACACCCACACCAAGCAGAATATCCGTTGCTACGACCATGATGGTCGTAATGATGAAGGGCACGAACTGTGAGATACCCTCGCGCCACATGGCCTTGATGAGTTTGACCGACGAGAGCTTGTATCCTACAGCTAGGAGAATCGAAGCGAGAACTGCCAGCGGGATTCGGTTTAACAGCGAGGGAATGAGAATGACGGACAGCAACAAGAACACTCCGTGGAGGATTGTTGACCATCGGGTACGTCCACCTGCAAACACGTTGGCAGAGCTGCGCACAATGACGGACGTTACCGGAATGCCACCGAGAAGACCACTTACCGAGTTGCCGATGCCCTGGGCAAAGAGTTCGCGATTCGCATCCGAAATGCGCTTTTGCGGATCCATCTTGTCGACAGCCTCGATCGACAGCAGTGTCTCCACGGTCGCAATGGCCGCAATGGTCATGGCAACGGTCCAGACCGCAGACGATGTGATCGCATCGAAGGACGGCATCGTGAACTGCTGAAGAAAGCTCGCGACATCCGTTGCAACCGGCAGTTCTACTAAATGGCCACGTTCCATGGACAGACTGAACGACGGAAGCATGCCTGTAAAGAAGTCGTTCAAGATCGTCGCAAGCACAACTGCTATCAATGCCGACGGTACGTAGCCGGTCCAACGCATGCGTTTGATCATCGGCATGTCCCACGCGATGATGATAGCAAGCGAAACAACACTGATGAGTGTAGCACCCGGATGGAGAGCCGAGAGAGCATTGACGGGGTCCATAAAGATGTCTACCCACTGCCAGCCAGCAAAGGCCTGCTCTTCGTCCGTGAATCCCCTGTCGAAGCCAATGGCATGAGGGAGTTGCTTGAGGATGATCGTAATGCCGATAGCCGCAAGCATTCCTTTGATCACGCTATTCGGGATGTAGTTGCCCAACGATCCGGCCCGTGCAAAGCTGATGCCGATCTGCATCAATCCGGCCAAAAACACGGCTAGAAGAAACACTTGGAATGATCCAAGCTGCTGGATCGATGACAGCACGACCACGGCCAGACCCGCTGCAGGGCCGCTCACACTGAGCTCTGAGCCGGAGAACCAGCTTAGCACCAGCCCGCCCACAACCCCGGCAATGATGCCGGAGAACAACGGTGCACCGGATGCCAGCGCGATGCCCAAGCACAGGGGCAGCGCAACAAGAAAGACGACAACCGATGCCGATAGATCGTTGGCTAATGATCGAACGTCTGGTATGCTGAACTTGAACGTCATAGCGCGCGGTGACGAGATGAGAAACCGATTAGTTTGCGAACTACGCATAATTATCGGTTGTCAGGGCCGTAAATAACGCGCCAGCCGAAAACATCCTTGTCAGGACCGTATCTTCGTGACGAGGAGACCTATGGCATCGAGCTTTTCATTTGATATCATCAGCGAAGTAGACCTGCAAGAGGCCGACAACGCTGTGAATCAGGCCGTCAAAGAGGCCGAACACCGCTATGACCTGCGCGGTTCGAACCAGGAGATCGAGTTCGACCGCACCAAGCGGACTATCACCATCCGCGCCGATGGCGAGCACTTCGTGACAGCTATTCGCGACATCCTCGTGCAGAAGATGATCAAGCGAGGCATTTCCGTTGAGGCACTCGACGAACAGAAGGTCGAAGTGATGAGCGGTAAGCGCGTTCGCCAGATCATCAGCCTGCGAAGCGGAATGTCCAAAGAGGACGCCAAGAAAATCACTACGCTTATCAAAGACGGCAAGTTCAAGGTCACTGCCCAGATACAGGATGAGAAGGTCCGTGTCACCGGCAAGAGCAAGGACGACCTGCAGACCGTCATGGGGGCCCTTCGCAACGCACCGGTGGGATTCCCTGTCCAATTCGAAAATCTGCGTTGAGTATCATCAGGAGTACCACCATGGACCTCTTTCAGAAATGTTACGACTTCACCCGGGCTGATGAAGTCAAGGCCGCAGGCCTCTATCCGTACTTCCGTCCCGTCGAAGAAAATGAAGGCCCCGTTGTCATGCTCGAAGGCCGCAAGGTCATCATGGCCGGGTCGAACAACTACCTTGGTCTTACCGCCGATCCCCGCGTAAAGCAGGCAGCCGTTGACGCCATTGCGCGATTCGGTACTGGCTGCTCCGGCTCCCGCTATCTCACGGGCACCATCAACCTGCACGTTGAACTCGAAAAGCGGCTGGCTGCCTATCTGGGCTATGAGGACGTTCTGCTGTTCTCGACCGGCTACCAGACAGCACTTGGTGTGATCAGCGGTCTGGTGACAAAGGGTGACTACGTGATCTCCGACAAGGAGAACCACGCCTGTATCATCAGCGGATGCGTCCTTGCAAAGGGTGGCTTCGCGGAATTCGTCCGCTACAAGCACAACGACATGGAAGATCTCGAGCGCGTGATCGCTCGCCTTCCCGCCGATGCCGGCAAGTTCATCGTCACCGACGGTGTCTTCAGCGTATCAGGCGAGATCGTCAATCTCCCCGACATGGTTGCCGTTGCCGAGAAGTATGGGGCTCGCATCCTTGTGGATGATGCGCACGGTACTGGTGTTGTGGGTGTTGGTGGAAGGGGCACGGCAAGCCACTTCGGGCTGACGCATAAGACAGATCTTACGATGGGAACGTTCTCGAAGACCTTCGCTTCGCTCGGCGGCTTCGTTGCCGGACCCGAGCGCGTGATCAACTACCTGAAGCACCATTCGCCGGCTCTGATCTTCAGCGCCTCTCCGACGCCGGCGTCCGTCGCCGCAGCGTTGACCGCTCTGGACATCGTCGAGAAGGAACCGTGGCGCATCGAGAAGCTCGTGGCAAATGCCGACAAGATGCGCGAGGGCC
>JAULYI010000215.1:0-17004 GCA_032117915.1 Kapaibacterium sp. (SeqCode)
GGGTTCAACGTCCCTGTTGTTGTGTGCCCGAGGATGATCGAGTTATCAAAACCCGAACCGTCCGGCAGTTTTTTGACGTCGCTCAAACCGCCAAGTGACGTTGTCGACGCTGTCCAGCTGAGTATACCACTTCCGTCTGTGGAGAGTACCTGCCCGCCGGTTCCGTCTGCAGGTGGCAACGCATACACAACACTGGCCGTTGCCGAAGCCGACGATGTCAGCGTTGTTGTGTGCGCACCATTTCTGAGTTGAATCGATGTCTTTTGGGCTACACTTGTTGCAACGCAAGCAATACTCACTGCGACGATGACAAGGATCTTCATCATCTGTGTGTCCTAATTCGTGTTGAGTGTTTCGCTGTTTTGTGCAAAGATACCATGCTGCGACCATCGGAATCGTAGCGGTTTGCATCGTTTTTTCGTCATCAGCATTCGAGTCGTGCCAAACGTGCCTGCGCAACCTGACAGATGCTTCGGCGCGGTCACCTATCCGTCATCCCCGCAATGCCATTGCCCCTTACTCGGAAGATGTTCTGATATTGCATGCCATTGATGCTACGACGATCACTACCCAACCGAACAGGTAATGCCTGCAACATCAAAACGCGATCTGCCAACAAAGGTGTGTTGTGTCTGCAACAGACCCTTTACATGGCGCAAGAAATGGGCCAAGGTTTGGGCAGACGTGAAGTACTGCTCGGATGCATGCCGCAGGGCACGGAACAGCAAACGTGTTGATCAACAGTCTACACAGAACAGCTAACTGCGGTGATGCTGAACAGTCGGTTGGTGCGAACCGGCTACCGTTTCGTATGCGTGGTGCCAACCACCAAATTGGCGGAAGTCCGCACTCCGCGACGCTCGTACTCAACACTGATACGCGATCCAGGTTGAAGCTCTGCAATGACCTTTGTAACGGCATCGGTAGATGTCATGGGAGTACCGTTCATTGTTAGCACGACATCACCATCTTGTAAACCGGCATGATACATCGGGCCGTGCCGCTTCAAGCTATACAGCGTACATGTGTTGCCATCAACATTCATGCCGGCTCCGACAAAGGGGCGGCGTGTTGACTGTCGGTCTCGCTGTTTGAACGGAACGTCCATGGAGTCCAGGTCGACTTGGACCGACGTGCTGTCTCCACCGCGTCCAAGTCCAACGTTGATGCGCTGCCCTTGCCGAAACAGCGCCATGTACTGCATGATGTTGTCTTTAGTTCGAACCTGCATGCCATTGAGCGAACGGATGATGTCGCCAGTCTTTATGCCCGCACGCTCGGCGGCACCGTTCGGCTTGAGCCGCTCTACGATGACGGTTTCCTCGACCTTGGATCGGTCAAAGACCAACGATGAATCGAAGCTTTCAGATCGAGCCGATACGCCCAAGCTCGGGCGTGTGATGCGTCCGTCTTGACGTAGGTCGTCGTAGACGGCAGATACGAGGTCGGTAGACAACGCTAGTCCATATCCAACGTTGTATCCCGTCCGCGATAGAATCGCCGTATTGATTCCAACCAGGTCGCCGGACAGACGAAACAAGCCGCCGCCGGAGTTGCCGGGGTTGATGGCAGCATCGGTCTGTACGTAGCGCTTGACGGAATACTCCTGGTCGACCCAGTCGTCGCGATTGATGGCCGATACAACGCCGGACGTAACCGTGAACTTCAAGCCCAACGGACTACCGATGGCAATGACGAGTTCGCCAAGCTGCACCGACGTCGAAGCTGCTATTCGAGCAGGCTCGAGGTTGTCGGCATAGATGCGCAGCAGCGCAAGGTCCGACGATGGGTCCGACCCAATCACATCGCCGAAATACCGCCGACCATCATGCAACGTCACAAGGATCGAATCCTCGTCGATGTTGTCTACCACGTGGTGATTGGTCAGTAGATACCCGTCACTACTTACGATGACTCCAGAGCCAACACTACCGGATGGCAGCTCGTCGAGGTCGAGGTTGCCCCCGATTCTGTTGACGTACTCTTCGAAGTGCTTGAGGCGTTTACGGGTAACGTTGTTGATGCCAACATTGATGCTCACAACCGACCGCTTGCAGCGCTCAGCAGCATTCGTAAAGACCCCATTCAATGATGCCACGTCTACTGATTGCGCCGTTCCTTCGTGGTAGCACAGCAATAGCAACAGTACGCCGACTGCCACACGACCCGCTGTACTTCCGGATCGTGCCTTAGAAATCAAACTTCTCGCCTTCCTTACGCTGCTTCGGTGCAGGGAATGCCTTGTACGACCCCTTCCAGTGCTTGGGGTTGAACAACCGTTCAGCCGTGACCTTGGCAGCTTCGACGTACGTATCGCGGCCACTCTCGATGATCGCGTCGTTCACCGCAATACTGAATGCTTGGTTCGCCAGGTTGGGCGTGCTTGCATTGGATACCAATCCGTAATAGGCCGAGCTCCACAGGATCTTGCCTGTTTGCACATCCACAAGCGCCGCACTGGGCACGAACAGGTAGCCCTCGGTGTACTTGATGTTGATGACGGTTGTTCGGGAGTTAAAACCGGTAATTGTCTCACTTCCACCGAATCGCTGCCAGCGATTGAACAACGTGTAGACCATCACAAATGCCGCGTCGTACCCTGCATTCTTCGCATGGCTAAGCATGGCGTCGCTACTTACATATCCTTTGTGGGGGGCGTCCGTGGCTGCCTCGGCTTCGTACCCACGCTCTACAAGCTGCTTTTGCATGGCCAATGCCAATTCGAAACTTGGCCCTGCATTAGACGAATCAGTCTTTACCTTGAACGGAATCTCGATCTTGTCTGGGTAGTCGCTTGGAGTAAAACCATACATGTCCGTTGTATGTGCCCTTGAAAGGGTCATCACGGCATATGGAAACGGCACCATGTAAAACGGTAGCACTAAAAGTGAATGATACATGGCTGATGGTGTACCAACAATGGACCTGGTCTTACCATCGGCAACAGCATAGACTCCAATCTTCTTGAACGACCGGTTGTCGAGGTCTGAGACTTTCTCCGTCTGATAGTGCATTCCCATCTGATTAATGGCAAGCCCGTAACAGCCGCTGAACAACACGATGCCAGTCACGAAGAACACAACACGTGCAAGCATGGTCATGAGTGGGTTCTTCATTGTGCACCTGTGAGGTATTGTGGACGATTGAAGTTCATTGCCACTTCGATGTGCAATCCCGCTCGGAAGTAGGTGGCCTCTGTGTCGATATATCTCGGAGTTGCTGTATAGGTTAACATTCCACCACCAAGCTCGATGTATGGCCCCGCATTCACGGCAACCGGTCCCAGTGGAACGCGTAGAAGTACACCAGCCTGCAGGGTGTAATAGACAGGGAGATCAGCTTGTTGAGATGTCCGATCATAAAAGCCAGCGGTTGCGTCCAAAAGGTAGCGTGGGCCGATGCTCTCGGAATTACCAGAATGGTACGATATGCCCATTCCGTAGCGAGTTTCGGATACCTCGACGGTCTGCGGACCCTCATAGTAGTCGTCCGTCTCGAACGACGTCGATGCGAACCCTACCTCAAGGACGGCAGCAATGAATCCATCACGGCCAACACTGCGCGGCATAAGCCGGAAGTATGTCGCCTCGGGCCGCACTTCGAATGCGGCTTGCCACGCATCGTAATAGGCCATGACGCCGGCGCGAAACGGATTCGATAACTCTGTGCCTGCTTCTGGTTGGCCATACAGCGGCAGCGTGCCGTAGGCAATAACGCCATATGGCGTCGGCATCGTGGCTTCGTACCAGTCTTTGTAATCATCAACCGCAACAGGATCCGAATACTCCGAATCTTGCGCTCGTATCTGGCCAGCCGACACGATCATCGTCGTGATACCTAGCAGGAAAAAGCGTCCAAATGGACGTGAATAAACGCCATGTCTAGGCATCCATGCACCTTCGTGTTGGTAGGTTGTATGCAACGTTCTGAGAGAATCAATTGCAAATATACCGACGGCAATCACGGTTAATCGAACCGAAGTATTGATGTAAACCACGTGCCTAGGTCATTCGCCAACATCATGGTAAGCGCTGAAATCCCAAGCACGTTTTGCATCGTAAACGATGCTTCTACAACATGCACGGTGCACCACCGTGCCACTCTGATTATGGCAATGCGTCGTACTCGAAGTTGAGCGATGATTCGTTCAGCACCGACGCCGGCGTGTTCTTTCCATCCGTACGTATCGAGAACGGTTCCATCACATCGTTCAGGTTATGTCCCATGGGCCCTCCTGCAACGGGCAGGTACGACCGTCCGTGACGCTTCATCCAAGCCGTCCAGATACGATCGATGTTGGCATGATGGATCCAGAATATCGGATCATTCGGCGAGGTGTTCTGGGCCATGCTTCCGCCAGCCGAGCCTGCAGGGTTATCAGCGGGAAAGATGCCGCCAACATAGATATGCACGACGTTGTGCATCTTGCTTCGCAGCCCTGAGCCGTCGGGCCGGGCATCCATGTTCTTCGTTGCCGAGTCACAGAAGTTGCCGCTCTTGCCACGCCAGCCCTCCAGCGAGTTCCGGAAGCTCTTGGTTGTATCAGGCGTGCAGTCCCATGGTGCAGCGTCATAGTCGGCAACGCTCAGCGTTGTCTGCACATCGGTTGCTGTTGGCAGTGCCGGCTGCCATCCACCGGGGAACATACCGATGCCTCTTGTGAGATAGGTGACCGGATTGGGATCCGTATTCACATCGGCAAAGATCGAGTCGACGTCGTCCACGTCCGTAAATGACACAACGAACTCCCCCTTACGAAGAGGACCTGTCATGACGGCATAGCCCTCTGCCGGGTCACCTGTGCCTCCCATAAAGTCATCACTAAACACGGCCTCTGTGCTGGCAGCATCGGTCCAGTCCCAATACGGCACGGTGATGTCCTTGCCACTCACGCTCGACAATGCCTGCTCGAACACATCAAGGTACACTCGATGCCACGGAAGAAAGGCAGGACCCATGTGGGCGGGATATCCATGCGTATGTGCATCCGCAGGATCGCATCGGAATGCCAGGTAGTGCCATTTCACAAATTGATCGTAGTAGTTGATGGCAGGATCGTACGGAGAAGGAACCGTCTTAAGCTTCTTCACAGCTGAAACGAAGTCGGCCTTTTCCTGCGAGGTAAGATGCTTGACGTTCTTTCGGACTCGTACCGCCGTTGGCTGCACAACATCCTGGGTTGTGCATGCTGATACAACGGCTAGGACAAGGCATGCGATGATGATGAGTCGTGATTGCACGTGGTGACGCAGTATTGGTGAAGAATGATGGCTGATGATCGAGGCGCCATTGCAGGACAAGCCTCAAGAAGTCCACAGAACGTGATGCAGACAGCATCTGAACCTGATCCCTAGCCCTTATGCTCAAGCCACTTCGTTAGCTGTTTCCGCGGGCCGATGAACATCACCACGGCAAGCAGACTCATACCCACCATGATGGCGAAGTACTCCTGGTTGCCCATACGGTCGTAGTAGGCACCGATAAAGCCGGCTAGGTAGTTGCCAAAGAAGCTCGACAGGAACCATACGCCCATAAACATGCTTACCATGCGGACGGGTGCCACACGCGACACCATGGCCTGACCGATCGGTGATAGATAGAGCTCGCCTATGGTAAACAAGAACACAACGATGGTAACCCACAGCACATTCAACTTCTCGGCACCCTGGGCGATTCCAGCTACCCACATCATCAGCAGATAAGCCACAGCCATCCAGATGCAGCCAATGGCCATCTTGACGATCGACGACGGCTCTGAAGTACGTGATCTCTGCCACGTCCACACCTTGTTCAACAGCGGCGCAAGCAGGATGATAAAGAATGGATTGAGCGACTGGAACCACGACGACGGAATGCCGATCCCGAACAGATTCCAATTCGTCTTTTCGTCGGCCCACACCTGCAGCGTATTCCCCTGCTGCTCATACACTCCCCAGAAGAGGATGTTCACGAAGCATAGGTAGGCAATGACCATCAGGGGGCGAAGCCAGTTCTCTTCCTTGCCGTCCGGCTGCTGAGACGCCTTGATGACGTGCTGGTTTTCCTTGGGCAGATACCGACTGCCGCGCCAATACACAACGGTACCAACCAGCATGCCAATGCCTGCAGCGGCAAATCCGTAGTGCCAGCCTACCTTCTGTCCGAGGGTACCGCAAACGATGGGCGAAAAGAACGCACCTAGGTTCACACCCATGTAGTAGATCGTATAGGCACTGTCCACGCGCTGGTCACCCGGCTGGTACAGCGTTCCTACCTGAGCTGTCAGGTTAGGCTTGAACATACCGTTGCCCAGGATCAGGAACAGCAGAGCGATCAAGAATAACGGCTCGAAGGCCATCAGGAAGTGGCCGATGGCCATCAGGATGGCGCCGGCGTACACAGCGTTGGTCTTACCAAGGTAACGGTCCGCAAGCAGACCACCGATGAACGGCGTAAAGTACACGAAGCCGGTGTACAGGCCGTATATCTGCGACGATATACCGATCACCGACAGCGGGCCAAAGAGCGTAGTAAGCATATCAGCAAGAGCGGTATAGCCGATTACGTCCGCCGACATCTGTGGGTTCAGCAGCAGATACTGCGTCATGTACAGCACAAGGAGTGCTCGCATGCCGTAAAAGCTGAATCGTTCCCACATCTCCGTGAAGAACAGGTATGTCAGACCAATGGGATGTCCCAGAAAGTCCTTCGTTGCAGTCGACATAGTCGGCCTTATAGCGTGAACATAGATGAGTGCATTCGTAGCATTGCTTCCATGAAGATATCGTGTTTATCAACACGGCCGTCCGATCATCGCCAACGCGTGGCTCGAACCAGAAGATGCCGTCGATAAACTATCCTATCACGTTAGTGCGTGACGGTGATCCAATGATCGTAGAGCTTTGCGAACAGTCGCTGATTGGCCTGCATCGCCAGCCAGCCATCCATATAGCGCAACCAGGCAGGATCATTGCCTCCTAACAACATGACCATCTGTGTTGGAAGCTCGTTGCCGAAGGGTGTGAGGACCTTTGACTCCGGATACATCACAGACCATGAAGATCCACCTTCGGCTGATACAAGCATTGCATCGTAGGTGCTGCGGTTTGATCCGCTGTAGAATGAGGCTGTTGATGCAATCCTTGTAAACACGACCGGGGCCGGAGGTCCGGGACTACCAAGAAATTCCTCGATGCGATCTTGCTGATCGGGTGACGGAAGATAGGTTTCGGCAACAGCGATACGCAGTGGTCGTTGCAGCAGATTCCGTTCAGCATTCTGGACGTCGGCAAGACGTTCAGGCCAGACGACCAGGGACTTGTGCACGGTCTGATATCCGCTCGTGTTCTGCATCCGTGCGGATCGATAGGCATTCGCCTCGATCCCGCCGATCGCCAAATCCAGCTGCTTCTGATGCAACATGAGTTCTAGGACTTCGAGTGGGGCTTCAACGATTTGCATGCTAAGACCACTGAAGTTTGCCGCTGTCTGCATCACGTCAACGTCATATCCAACGAGCTGATTGTTCCCATTCCGAAACGCCCATGGATAGTCACCACTCTTGATACCAACACGTAGAACACCACGGGCACGGATGGAGTCGAGCTGCACGGGGAGCGACGGGAACATCGTCAGTGTGGCTTCCGCCGTGGATGCGACTCGGTCGATACGTGCAAACGGCACAATTGCCGAGACCATTGGTGCACGGTCGCGCAGAACCTGATCAAGATTGTAGGTGCCTGAGAGCGTTTTTGTGAGCAGTGCATTAACGCCAACCGTCAGGAACACACCCAGTGCCAGCGTTACACCAAGGGATGTCATGAAGCGACGTGGACGCAGACGCAGCGTCTTCGTTGTTGCTGCTGCAATGATCAGCACAAGGACGACAAGTCCGATCAGTGATACGGTCTTCTCTGTTCGATACACCCATTCGGTGTTCAGGAACAGTACATTGATGAGGTTCTCCGGCAGGGATGCCGCTGCCAACTCCTGCCGGATCACGGAGCGTATGCCACCAAGTGCTCCCGGTATGCCGGTAGCGAGCATGCGGAGTTCTTGCACCATGTCGAATGGACGGCTCACATACCATCCCATGAATGGCACCATCATGAGCATATAGACCTGTCCCAGCGTAGGCAAGGCAAACCCCACGGGAACAGCGGCTCCTATCTGCTCCCTGCACGACTCAACCACCCCGGGGTCCTTATCACTGAATTTCTTGGTAAGGACGTCCTGCAAGGACGCTACCAACGTGGGGAGGGCAATGATCAGATTGGCAGTGCTCGCCGTAAGGATCAGCGGAGCCTTCATGATCGACCAGAGTTCACGCCACGTGAGCGTTGTAACACTCATCGACATGCTAATAGCGAAGACCGAAAGCAGCACAGCCCCACTGATACCCATCACAGGCAGTGCATGGAGTCGTACCAGCTCCTTGGCATCGGCAGCGGCTAACGTCGACGAGACAAGAGCAAACACGGCGATCGGCGTAAACCGCACGACGAGCTTGTTCAGGCGTCGAAACACATCGAGTGCTCGGAGCATGGGGTCCAACAACCCACGATTATCGGGCAATCCTTGCAGGACAATCCCCGCGATCGCACTGAACAGCACCACGGCCGGAAAGTTGTCTGCGGCCATGGCAGTGAAGATGTTGAATGGCAGTAGCTTTTCCAGAAGACTTACCGGTGCCGGTGTCTCAAGAATTGCCGGATGAAAGAACGACGATGCGGTGATGGCTGGCAGCCACGTGGGAACCAACAACACGGCCATCCCAGCAGCGGCGATCAGACAGAGAAGCACGGCACCGCCGGTGCGAAGAAGCGTACGCAGCGATGCATTGGAGAGCTCGCCCAACGAGCAGGCGAGCTCCAGCATGATGAACGGCATCGTCACTAATTGTGAGGCACGGATGAATATCGTTCCCACAATGTCCCACGTAGCGCAGTACTCGGGCACTACCCGAGCAGCAATGATGCCTAGCACCACTCCGATCATACTTTTCACGCCGAATGGCAGATCGGCGATGCGCCGCAGCATGTTTCTTCGCTCTTGGAGCTGTTCCATGGGATTAGCGTATGATCACGACAGCCACACTTCCGGCAACGCCCAGCGTATCGGTTACCACCACGGAGTAATGTCCGGAAGCGATACCCGACGTCTCAAAGGACACGCCTTGAACACCTTCTTCGACCGTACCTGTAAACACCGTGGCAACATGATTGCCAAGCGCGTCAACAAGTCTGACGTCAACCGTTGTCGGGCGCTGCACCCACAGTGGCACAACGCAGGCTTCACGCACGGGGTTTGGCGACGGATCCAAAACCTTCACGCGGTACCGGAGGTCAGACTCAAGCTTGTCGATATCCGATTCTCCGGCAGAGTTCACCGACTGACCAAAGGGAACGATCATGAGTTCGCCATTACGATCGATGCGGAATGCTCGCAGCACGGTGTTTAACCGTGCCGGCCCGATCGGTGTTCCTGCACCATAGGCCTGCACATTGCCACGTGTGGTATCGAGCTCTTGCGTGGCAACGTACAAGATATTCTCAGGGCCTACTGCAGCAGACATCGACCATATGGCATGGTCGGGGTTTGTGTAGGACGAGTCATTCGTGAAGACCTTCCACGCAGATGGCTTGTCATAGATCGACCCAACGACGGCCTGTACCTGATGGTCAGACGATCCGTTCGCGTCGATTCCTACCCCGTCAACAACGGCAAAGAACGATCCGTCACGGCCCAGTCCGGCCTCGATCTCACGGATCAGTCCATCACCGGTACCGAGCGCGAGCGACGACGCGTCAGACCATTGACCAAACTGATAGCCGTACACATCTACGCTACGGCTGTATGCGGCGTCGCCAATGCTCTGTGCCTTTCCAATCAGGACCGCTGCCTGAACACCATTGCCGACGAGCTCGGCATCGCTTGTAAGGACGGAATCCGTTGTTTGTTCCAGGAGCGAAACGCTGCTTGTGCCATCCGGCTGTAGTACGGCCGCCATAATGCGTCTTGCAGTGGACCGCGCATCTTGGTTGATCCAGCTAAGCACATAGCTACCATCGTCCATTGCTACCATGCTCAGTTCGCGATCGACGCCGGGAGTTCTGACGATGCGCTCAGCATTTCCTAGCTGCCATGTATCACCGTTGCGCGTGATACGGCGGACAAACACGTCAGAAACGGACGATGCGGTCTCCATTGCCGGCCATGCGATCAAGGCACTCATCGAGTCGGGACCAACAGCGATCACTGGCTTGCCATCGAGGTAGGAACGTGAAGAGTCTGTTACCGGAGGCAGCACATCGACCTGTCCGGTTGCTGCATCGTAAAACGCGAGATGAATGCTCTCACCGTCCAACAACGAGAGGTAATCCGTGGTACCGTATGCACGGGATGCATCGAGATCGTTCTGCAACCATGCGACCAATGCACTACCGTCTCCACCAACAAGCGTTACCGTTGGATCGTGTATACCATTGCGATTTTCGATGACCGTCGCTCGCGTACGCAGCGTGTGTGTGGCCGTGTCAATAGCGCTAAGGACCAGCTTACCGGAGCTTCCCAACAGGGAATGCTCGATATGAGCAGTAAGGACGTTCGTGCCCGACGTACTGAGTGACGGAGCCGATCTGTAGTAGGGAGTCTCATCCGGCAACTTCGCAAGCTGCCGTATGCCCTCCTGATTCAGATACTTCGGATTCGTGGTGCTGACCTTGAACAGCGAGGACCACTGTTCCTGGAAGATCTCGAATGATGGAATGCCGTTGGGTTGCCAGAGACTATACAGCTTTCCGCGGAAGAGTTCGATGCTAATGATGCCAAAGAAGAGCTCAAGTTCGAAGTTTGCCCATACAGTCGTACTAAACGTCGTCGGATAATCCGTTTTCCGGCGATTCAACACCGAGTTGCTAAACGTCGATCCTGCAGCCAACGTATAGTCATTGGTCACCGTAGCCGTGAGTCCGATCAGACCAAGGAAACTTGCCTCGAGACCGCCACCTCCGGTAAGTGTGAGCGAAGAACCTTGGCTTGTCGGAAACTCATTCGGTTCGGTCTTATTGTCAAGATGATGCGCCTCGTTCAAGTGCAGCAGCGCACCGTGTTCCTCCGTTCCAAGGTTGATCGTTGACAGCTGCTGGGCGCTGCCATCGATCACGAACTTGGGCTCGAGATGCACGAGACCGCCGGTTGCAGCGGTTGATCCCAGCTTGATCAGCTTCTGGACCTTCTCTTTGATCTCGAAGATCCATCGCAGCATGCCAATAACACCCTTGCCGCTTGCAGAGTACAGCGAACGGATGCGAAGTTCCCGATTCGGTATGGTGTCGGATTCATCTGCTAGCGGTGCTTTGACAAATCGGTAGAGTGCCTCGAATTCCTCTTCTTCTTTACCATCGGCAGCAATGTTGTTGGCATTGTAGTTCGCTGCTCCAAACAGACTCACCGATGGAATCCATGCAGAGCCACCGGGGGCAGAGCCTCGCATCACAAACTGCTTCGTGGTTGGGTCATACGATGCCTTGACCACAAGGTCAGGAGGCGTATTGTCCTTGCCAACGATCGCCGTGCGAACGTCTCCAAAGAGCGGCACCGTACTCGTCCATGCCGTCGAAGGCATCGGTATCGACACGCTGATCGGTATTGACGTCGCCGTAGGCGTACCGTCTAACGTGGCTACCGAACCGTTCAACCATTCCGCACGCGGAAGGATCTCGATGTGCGTCTTCTGAATCTTTGTGGGCACGGTCGCACCATCGAAGACATATCCTATCTCGATCTGAACCTTCTCGCGATCCCGAGCGATGTATGGCCAGGGATACTGGGCCACATCACGCTGCATGGCAAAGACTGATGTAGTATCGGCAGTATCTCGGGACTTCGGTGCGATCGACGTAGTGTCGAGCACCTGTGCCGAGGTGCTGAGCATGGTAAATCGCAAGGAGGAAATCGAGGCCGACTGCGGCTTCATGCCAAAGTCATAGTAGCTCGGCATCAGTCGCGTATTGAACGATCCGGCAAGCACAGACTGCTCATAATTGGCCGTATCCGGATCGATCGGCTGGTCCGGGAAGGGCAACATCCTAACCGGATAGCTGTAGAGGGTATCGGCGATCACCTTGACCCCTGCTGCATTCCGTTGCAGCCAGCGGACCTTAACACCGATGGAGGATACCGTATCAAACGGATTCAGGTTTACTTCTGAACGAACACGAATGCTAGGCGGAAGGCTGGTACCGGACTTGAAAGCATAGGTGAACGTGTTGCTCTTGCTAAACTGTCCTACGTTCCTACTGGTACCGATGACCGTTACTTCCAGACTATCTGACAGGTCAGCACGCGTCGTAATGAACGTCTCGGGCTTCATGTTCATCAACACTGTTGTGATGGGTGCCCTTCCCTGCTGGAACGGACCCCAACCACGTGACGAGTACATCCAGTTATCGGTTGCCGGGTCAGCCAGCACCCTTGGTACATTGATCCGCACCATGGTGTCTTGCAACATGTTCTCTTCGAAGCATGTTCGCGTACGCACAAGGCCCACGATGGAGTAAGGGGCATTGGCACTGCGAAGGTTATTCATGTTGTAGGGCGCAAGACGGATCGTGTCAGCCAGTGGCCGGAACGAACCAAAGGAATGCGCCGTCTGGCCTTGCTTATCGACGATCCGGATGGAATCGATCTGATAGACACCATCCAGGTTGGTGATGGTGATCTGCTGGTCAAGCGTTGCCGTCGTTGTGTCGTTGACGCGATACGTCGGGAACGTTGTTCCAAGCGGTATCCAAAGTCTTGGATTGGTACGAAGTCGCAGCGGCACGGTCGTCAGTACACCACTGCGCGGAAGCGTGAAGTCCTTTGCATATAGCCGGTATCGTACCTCCGTTGTTGATAGTGGCAACGCTGTCACGCTATACATCGTGTCGACAATAACGCCCGTTGGCGTAAAGGGTGCGACTGGTTTCAGCAGTCTGCTGTCCAGGATGTTGCCTGCACAGTCCACGATGTCCATACGGACGGAATCGATCCGCAGCGCATCGTTGTATCCTAAAGTGGTCGCGGCCCAAGGACTATTCGGACGCCAGCGAAGCCCAAGGTCCAGCACATCGTATGATCCTTGACGGATCGGCGACTGGTCTGGCTGCGGTGGCTTTTTTGTGAGATCGATCTTTCGGACAATGCCGCCAAGGGCAGGTGGCAGCGAGACGATCGTGCGTGTGTACTGAATGCCATTCTCCGGACCACCGTCCGACATGTACCGAACCTGTATCGCCGTCGTGCTGAAGGATCGGAACGGAAAGGTTGTCTGCACTGTCAGCGATGAATCGTACACTGTACGATATGGCACAGGGACGATCGACGAGTCGATCACTGCCCCATCTTCATCATACGAAGCAATGACGATGGACCGCGTCTGCGCGGGGATTCTGGAAAACGTGAGTGTGGGTTGGAATCGAGCAACACCGCGGATCATCTGTGTGGCAGGGTCAATATCCCAGTCCAGTTGTAATGTATCGATCGGTGGGATGGCAAGCATGGACAACGTATCGGGCACGGTATTGATCGATCGCGTGATCGATGCGCCGATGGCATTCGACAGTTGCGTGACGGGCTGAATGTGTATCACGGAGTTGATCGGGGCCAGACCAGCGTCAACAGTCCACGTGACGCTCCGTTCCGTGGCAGGCACGGTGATGATCTGTTGTGCAACGGGATCGGGGTCCTTTGTGCTCTGCAGCGTAAACCGCACGGCCGAGGCCGATGGTGTAACATCGCTTAGCGTGATGGCTATTGGTGACTTCCGCGTGATGATGACCGGTTGATCAACAGGTGGCACAGCACGTAGCGTACCCGGAGACGGCACCATGAATATGGGATGGCGCAATGTATTGTCGCGCGTTGTGTCTGAACCGCGGATGATCAGTCGTTCAAATCGTACCTCGGCGGAGAGTGGCAGATCGATCGTCTGAAGCTGGGCCTTCGCGTACCGGCCGTTACCAAGCAGTATCGTCTCGTCAGGCCAGTGCACCACAGTGTCACGCGAGGTAACGCCGGAAAGATCAATGAATGGCGATGCATAGATCGATATCGACGGATTGGCGGAATCGACGATCGTGAAGTGACCGAGCACCTTGTCAGGGCGAGACCCCACTACAGGTCGTATATCGGTGATCGCCGGTGTGATCGTCGAGGAATCGCCTTGTGTGTATGGTCCCCAGGCGTCGGCAATCAGATGGAACGTACTCGTGTCTCGAATGTCGATCCCGAAGAAGTAGTCCGGAGCATCATCCTTGGAGTCGTTCAACGCACGCACGCGCACGACATACGTACCCAAGGCAAGGTCCTTTGTATTGAAGGTAAGCTTCGCCGATGTGATATAAGCGGGGGCTTCACGCTTTGTCGTTACTTGGCGGATGTCCGTGCCGGAACCGGACGTCAGGATCATCTTTACGTTCAGTATACGAGCAGGCAAACTGTCGATGTAGACCGTATCAGCCCGGTCGACTCCTGGTACAAGTGGCGCACTGCCGCTCATACGAAACACTGGTGATCCGGTCGTCACCGGCAGATCATACGTAGACTCCACTGGAGGAAGATTGTCGCCGTAATACGCAGTTGCGATCAGTCTCGTCCGAGGACTGACATCACGCATATTGTACCAGAATTGCGAGCTATCTGCAGCAGCATTATACGCACGACGCTGTTTCACGGGAACCCGAGTCAAGCCATTGTCCGTCGTGTACTGCATGCTCCATTCAATAGCTGTACAGAGCGAACCCATTCCCTTTACCGTAAAGACATTGTTGAGATCAACGCCCCGACGGAACGGGCCAAATCCTGCCGACGCCTCGACAACCGGTGCCGGGATCGAATCCGGGATAATGCGTTCGACGGTGTAGCCTTCTGCAGGACCGTCGTCATAGACGATGTGACCGCGGAGGCGCTGCGCTCCCGGCCATTGCATGGCAAACACGGTATCGACCAGGACACCTGTACTCGAAAGGTATGGATTACCGGTGATCGTGACCTTCTGGATCGTATCACCCTTGGTGCCTATCTGCATCAGCGTTGCCGAGCGCGTTCGCTGAGGATAGTCTTGTAACAGGTACACAGATAACTGTGGCTGACCAACGATCATTGGCGTCAGCTTGTCGCCAGACGTAAAACGAACTCGGTCCAGCTCACTGATCCTAAACACCGAGTCAAGAACGATGATCGGGATGACCTTCGAGACAGAGTATGCAGAGCCACTGTATTTGTGTCGGACTCGCAGAACAACTGAGAGTTGTGGCTGCGGCACTTGTGGCAGAGCAAGCACGTTAACGGGCATCCACCACCACGTACCGCTCTGGGACTGCAGTGTGCGGCGGGTGCCGCCGTCATTAACAAAGACCTGGAAGCTATAATCCTCGACATTGAGATTCGGATCGACGTTGCGAACCTCAAAGAACACGTCATTATTGACCGAGAGGTTCTTACGCTCGAGGGGTTTTGACGGAAACACATCGAATTGTGCCACCGCCGTAGTGGTGCACAGGAGCAACGCGAGGATTGAAAGCAGGTATGATGTCATGATGCCACGTCGATGGTGGTTGCAGAAAGTGCCGAAAATTACACCTTGTTGGCTACCGTTGGGTAGCACCGTGAATCACGCTTTGGTGATTGTATGCATGCGGACGTACCGCGCCCCGTACTTCCAAGCAGTGAACACACTCGCTGCGTTCCTTAGTTGCTAGGTCAGTCCCGCAGACCCTTACCCGCAAGGATCTTCGGAATGCAGTCGTCGAGCCGTGATCGGCGCGTCTTGACCTGTTTTGCACTCTCGACATGCATGATGTACAGACGCTGCCGACCCGGCGTCAACTTCTCAAAGGCCTGGCGAACATCTTCACGTTCGTCCAGGATGCGCCGAAGCTCGTCCGGCAGCAGCCGCTCCGAAACCTTCTTGAAGGCAACCTGAAGGCCGGCACGCTCATTACGGATGGCCTCTTCGAGGTAGTCACGAATGATAGCGCGCTGTTCCTCGATCTGTGCAACAGATGTGAAGGCCATGAAGCGGGACGACTGCGTGTTGGGTCCGGGCTGTTGCAGCAGGTTGTGCGGATCGGACAACAATGCCCCCTTGAAGAAGCCCAACACTACTCGGTCGGTAAAGCCGCTCATGATGACCACATTGCGACCATTGATCAGGTAGCAGGGTTGATACCACTTGAAGGATTCTTCGAGCGCCGTTTCCTGAAGGATCGAGCGCAACAGCATGTACTCTGCCTGCCATTGCTTGGCTTTGGCGATAAAGGTATCAACGGATGGATGATTGGTGGCCATGGAAGATTGCTTTGCGGTTTTGGGGCGGCAAATGCTTACTGTTTGACGATCGTCTGTACAATGCGTCCGGCGCGCAGTACATAGATCCCCGGCTGCAATGCGGATAGATCGATCATGCGGGTGCTCGTTGGCTGATCGGCCTGACTTGCATGGAGTTGTCGTCCATGCAGGTCGTAGATCACGATATCCGACGCGATGTTCGTCGTCGATTGGATGGTCAACACGTGTCCCACAGGATGTGGATACATCTGAAGTGCATCGCCATCCATGCTTACTTCTACCGACGTCGTCGTGTCCGCGATGATGGCAAACATCCGCCAGTCTGTCCAGGGACCGATTCCGGAGGCATTGGCAGCGCGAACACGCACGCTATAGCCATCGGCGATGGGAAGCGCGGGCAGCGCCAGGCTGGTATCCGTCAGCGTCTCGCTGCTGTACACGATGGTAGTATCCTGACGGACCTGGATGTGATAGGCAAGGACCTTCGGCGATGCCTGCAGCCACATGATGGTGACGGGTCCCTCGATGATCTGTGCGCCTTGTGCAGGACCAACAATGCTTACGGTCGAAGGCGGCGGCAGGAATTCAAACTGTCGCGTCGCACTCCACGGACCCCATCCCGAGGCGTTCCGTGCACGAACACGCCACGCATACGTGACGCAGCAGCGCGGATCGGTCAGCGCCATCACCGTA
>JAULYI010000216.1:0-12640 GCA_032117915.1 Kapaibacterium sp. (SeqCode)
CCGAAACCGTCAACGTGTACGTACCATGGGCGGCTGGTGCAGTCCATGTGAACGGGAAATCGACCTGTCCTCCGGCAAAGGGCTTTGGCTGCTGATGCGTGAGCTCGCCACCCACGACCTTGGTGCCCACCCCTGCTGCGATCTGTCCGATGTTATTCTGGAGATCGTTGCGGATTGCAAGGTTGAGTCCCGCCGAGGCGGCACCGGCAGCCTGACCAATGACGACACTCAGATCGACCTGCTGACCGGCCAGAATGCCGCCCTGCGGTTGGTTCACGGTAACGTTCAGTGCTGCGGTGGCATTGTTACCGTGACAGCCACCACAGCCCTGCGTGCTTCTCCCGGTCATACCGTCACTACCGGCCACTGCCCTTGATGACACGATCGGGAACATCGAGATCACGGCAGCAATAAGTATTACGATGCGTTGCATGGTCGCCTTACGGTTGGTCATTAACAATTCGTGCCTCAAGGGCACACACCCAAAATACAACGGGCATCGGTGCCACAGCACCGATGCCCGGTTGAATACAAGGGAATATTGGCGAAGCTTATGAGTTCGCGAACAGATCAACTTCGCAGGTGATCTTCTCGCCAACGGACTTACCGATGACGCCTTCCTTGCCCTTGACGTTGAAATCCTTCAGGAAGATCTCGAAGTTCACTTTGAGGGCTACAAGGTCGCCGCCGGAACGCTTCTTGGTTTCTGTCGAGGATTTGACGTACGTCAAGTTTATCGGCGCTTGAAACGGCTTGGTAACGCCATGCAGCGTGAACGTACCGATTGCGCGTGCGATGACGGTGGGTTGCTGGCCATTCGTCGAAACGGTTACGTTCTCGATGCGCGTAAGCTTGAACGTGATCGTCGGATACGTATCGGCATCAAGCCACACGGAGCTGTACATGTGATCATCACGCTTGGAGATGGCCGTCTTCATCGAACGTACGGCGACGTCGACCGTTCCCTTTGCAGCCTCGATGTTACCCGGATCGAACTCGAACGAACCCGTAACGCCATCAGCCGTACCGTTGATATCCTCGGCCGGTGCCTTGCTGATAAACTTGATTGCATTCTTGCCGACAGCATTGTTGAGTTTGAACGTACGGGCACCCGGCGTTACGCCCGGAAGTGACGTGCCGGCAAGCATGACCGTTGTGGTCAGTGCCGTGATTGCGGCGAATACGATAGTGCGCATGAAAACTCCTTCGTGTAGATGATGGTTCAGATTGTGTGTTTACACACGCAAATTACGAATGATATCGGCACATAGTGTGACGGCCTGATGAATTTCATCGGTAGTCGTCTGATACGACACCGAATAACGCACGGCAGCACTCGCCTCCGCCGTTGAAACACCCATGGCTGAAAGCACGTGTGACGGCTGCATGCTGCCGGACACGCAGGCAGAGCCGTTTGAAACGGCTATGCCGGCAATATCCATCTGCTGGAGAATTGCCTCGCCGTCCAGACGCTCCGCATCCCGAAATGAAATATTCAGGATGTTCGGCAGCACATCGGTCATCGGGGTGTTGATCCTGACATCCGGAATCATGGTTTCGACAAGGCTGCGGGCAAGGTCTCTGCACATCTGCATGTGACGCGCCCGCTCCTCCATCAGTGCAACGGCACGCCGTGCGGCATGCTGGAACCCAACGATCAGTGCCGTGGCCTCGGTCCCTGCACGGCGATTTCGCTCCTGCGCTCCGCCGTGCTGATGAGCCTTGAAGTCGAGGCCCTTCCGGATGACCATCGCCCCGATACCTTTGGGACCGTGGATCTTGTGGGCCGAGATCGTAGCCAGATCGACACCAAGATCGTGCACACGAACGGGGATCTTGCCGAATGATTGCACAGCATCCGTATGGAGGAACGCATCGGGGGCAGACTGACGGATGGCCGAAAGCGGCTGGATGACGCCGGTCTCATTGTTGGCATGCATGATGCTTATCAGCGATCGTGGTCCGTTGCAACCTACAACGCGGTCAAGCTGAATCCGTCCGTGTGCATCCACGGGCAGGACCGTAACGTCTACGTCTCGACGTGCAAGCGCCTCGGCCGTGTGAAGCACGGCATGATGCTCCGTGGCACCGACGGCCAACCGATCGACAAGACCACTTTCCGAACACATGCTGTGCAGGATGGCGTTGTTAGACTCCGTACCGCCGCTCGTGAAGATCAGCTCTGCCGGATGGGCGCCCAGAAGGCCGGCGATCTCGGATCGTGCATTCTCGATGGCGACGCGAGCCTGACGTCCCAGGGCATACTGCGACGATGCATTGCCAAATCCATCGCGAAGCCATGGCAGCATCGCATCGACAACGTCGTCATCTATGCGCGTGGTAGCGGAGTTGTCTAGGTAGATCATCGGTATCAGGCCCGACCGAAGCCCTTGTACAGGTCGAACTTGGCACTGTACAGCACAATATTCAGGTCACCGTCGCGAAGCGTGCCGCCGGATGGCGAATAGTAAAACAAGACCGTTTGGTCGGTCGGTACCTTGGCCAGCATGCCATGCTCATCAACATAGAACCGAAGGATACGATACCCCAACCGATCCTCTGCCTTCGCGGCCTGTTCGAGGAGGTTCTCGGGGGTGTACACGTGCAAATCGTTCGAAGTCAAAGCCATGCGGCAATCGAAGGTTGGTGGGGCGTTGAAATTACGATAATTTCGTCGGCTCTGCACCGACGCCACATGGGCGGCACTACGCGTTGTCCCTGCACGTCTTGTGCGTTTTTCCATCCCATCGACCCGCACGCAATGCTCGGCATCCTCAAAAAAGTATTCGGATCAAAATCCGATAAGGACGTGAAGGTACTCCGTCCGATCGTTGACGAGATCAATAGCATCTACCCCTCCCTCTCGTCGCTCACTGACGAACAGATCAAGGAAAAGACACAGTCCTTTCGCGATACGGTTCAAGGGTCTGTGAGCGATCTTGTGCAAGAGGCTGCGGAGATCCGCCAGCGCCTCCACGATGACGATACGATGACGCATAACGATCGTGCCGATGCCTATGCCCGTCTTGCCGAGCTCGACAAGGAGCAGTTCACAGTGATGCAGACGGCACTCGACGAGGTGCTGCCCGAAGCATTCGCTCTGGTCAAGGAGGCAAGCCGACGTCTTGTTGGACACCGCTATATGGTCGTTGGCAATGAGCAGGTGTGGGACATGGTTCCGTACGACGTACAGCTCATCGGTGGCATGGTGTTGCATTCAGGTCGGATCTCGGAAATGACCACGGGTGAAGGTAAGACGCTCGTTGCCACCCTGCCCCTGTACCTGAATTCGCTTGCCGGACGTGGTGTGCACCTGGTTACGGTGAACGACTACTTGGCTCGACGTGACCGTGAGTGGATGAAGCCCGTGTTTGACATGCTCGGCGTCTCGACCGGTTGCATCCAGTCGAACATGCCTCCGCACGTGCGCAAGACGGAGTACAACTGCGACATCACGTACGGTACAAACAACGAATTCGGCTTTGACTACCTGCGCGACAACATGGTGAACGATCCGCCGGACATGGTTCAGCGTCCGCACTGGTTTGCCATCGTCGATGAGGTTGACTCCGTCTTGATCGACGAAGCCCGGACGCCGCTAATCATCTCCGGTCCCGTCACCACGGCCAGCAGTGACAAGGCTTTTGTCGAGACGAATCCCCGCGTCAAGCGGATCTACGAGGTTCAATCCAAGCTCGCCAACTCGCTTGTTGCCGACGCAGAGAAGCTCCTACAGTCATCCACCAAGGATGACAAGGCAAAGGCTGGTATTGCCCTACTGCGTGCCCACCGCGCCATGCCGAAGCACGGACGTCTGGCCAAGGTGCTGCAAGACCCGGACAATCTTAAGCTGATGCGCGACACCGAGCTCGACCACCTGCGCGACCAAGGGCAGCGCATGCACGAGATCGACGATGAGCTTTACTTTACGGTCGACGAAAAGAATCACCAGATCGACATCTCCGAGAAGGGCCGCGCCCTGCTGGCGCAGGCGAACGAGGATCCGGAGATGTTCGTGATCCCCGATATCGCAGCACAGATGAGCGTGATCGAAGGCAATGCCGATCTGGCGGCCGACGACCGACAGTCCATGAAGGACGAGGTGATGCGCCTGTTCGCTGAGCGCTCGGACCGAATTCACATCATCAACCAGCTACTCCGTGCTTACACACTGTATGCCATCGATGATGAGTATGTCGTGCAAGACGGTAAGGTGAAGATCGTTGACGAGTTTACGGGTCGTATCCTTGAAGGACGTCGCTACTCCGACGGACTGCACCAGGCCATCGAAGCAAAGGAAGGCGTGATCGTCGAGCAGGACACGCAGACGTTCGCCACGATCACCCTGCAGAACTACTTCCGCCTGTATCATAAGCTGGCAGGTATGACCGGTACGGCAGAGACCGAGGCCGGAGAATTCTACGAGATCTACAAGCTTGACGTGGTCGTGATTCCCACGAACCGCAACATCCAGCGAAAGGACCTCGATGATCTGATCTATCGAACGAAGCGCGAGAAGTACAACGCCGTAGTCGAAGCCGTGCAGCACCACCTGAAGGAAGGCCGAGCAGTGCTGGTCGGCACCACCAGCGTCGAAGTCTCCGAAGTACTCAGTAAGATGCTGAAGCGCGCCAACGTCATACATAACGTGCTCAATGCCAAGCAGCATCAGCGCGAAGCCGAGATCGTAGCATCGGCCGGACGTAAGGGTGCGGTGACGATTGCCACGAACATGGCCGGTCGCGGTACAGACATCAAGCTTGATCCAGATGTGAAGGCCAATGGCGGTCTCGTCATCATCGGTACGGAGCGCCATGAGGCTCGACGTATCGACCGGCAGCTGCGCGGCCGCGCAGGTCGCCAAGGCGACCCCGGTTCGTCGCAGTTCTTCATTTCGCTCGAGGACGATCTCATGCGTCTCTTCGGTGGTGAGCGAATCGCAGCCGTCATGCAGCGACTCAAGGTTCCCGAAGGCGAACCTATCCAGGCCGGCATGGTCACGAAGTCCGTCGAGAATGCCCAGAAGAAGGTCGAGACGAATAACTTCGGTATCCGTAAGCGTCTGCTCGAGTACGACAATGTGATGAATCAGCAACGCGAAGTCATCTACGATCGTCGTCGTCACGCCTTGATGGGTGACCGTCTGAAGACGGACATCTATGAGTACGTTCGCGAGATGGCGGAAGACTGGTACGACGAGTTCCACTCCGAAGGTGACGTTCTTGGCTTCAAGAACGCCGTTCGTGCCACCCTCCTGTGCGACCCTTCCATGGCCGACGACTCCTTCGGCGGTATGTCCAAGACCGAAGCTGTAGCTGACGTTATCGCTGCAGCCACGGACTTCTACGATCGAAAAGAGGATATGCTTGGACCCGATTTCATGGCCGCACTGGAGCGCGTCGCAGCCCTGCAGTCCATCGATGACCGCTGGCGCGAACACCTGCGTGGCATGGACGACCTGAAAGAAGGTATCTACCTGCGGGCCTACGGACAGAAAGATCCACTGCTTGAATACAAGCAGGAAGCCTATAAGATCTTCATTGAGCTGGTGAAGGACATCAACAAAGACACCGTGCACTTCGCCTACAAGTACTATCCGCGTGTGGTGGAACGTCAGCCTGCGCCTGAGGCACAGACCAGGCCCACAACAGCTCCGGCGGCAGCTCCGGCGACGGCAGCTCCGGCGGCAGCTCCGGCGACGGCAGCTCCGGCGACGGCAGCCGCTGCAGTTCCGCAATTGCGTACCTCCAGCGCCTCGCGTCCTCTGTCGTTCTCGCATCCCACGGCAACATCATCGTATGGCACTGCGCCATCGACGGATTCGTCGACCTCGGCAACGGTTCGCAATGCCGAAATGAAGGTCGGCCGTAATGAGCCGTGTCCGTGCGGATCAGGCAAGAAGTTCAAGTCATGTCACGGTATGGGCGGGACGACAACCTTTAACGGCTAATCGACACGAGAGACAGACACGGTTGCGCCATCACGCAATGCTTCGGGCGGATGCGTGATCACACGGTCGTTCGGTGCCAGACCAGCGAGCACTTCAGCTTGTAGCGTCGTGCGACGTCCGATCGTCACATTTCTCGCGGTTGCTCGTCCGTCCCGTTCGACGTATACCTTCCACGCACCGTGGTCCCGCATGAGTGCGGATTGGGGCACGGTAAGTGCCGACGGATTCCGCCAACGTATGATCCGCGCGTCGACCTTGTAATTGTCTCCAAGGGTAGGTTCGACCGTGTCGAGCCTAAGGATTACGTCCACGCGCTGCTCCTCGACCCCCAGCGCCGACACCTTCGTACGCGCAGCAGGTTCCACCCGAAGCACGGTCGCCGGAAGCGGTATATCCTTGCCCCATCCCTCCACAACGGCAACCATTCCGGGCTTGATGTTTACGGCATCGGTGCTGATGACGTCGACCACGACCTCGACACAACCAAGGCGGCTAACTTCGATCACGGGTGTGCCGGCAGGTAGGAGACGTTCCTGCTCTTCGTAGCGTCGCAGGATGACGCCAGACGTCGGAGCCCTGAGCGTCATCACCGACCCCGTGGGAGCTCTCGCGGCAGCAAGAGCCGCATCACGTTCGTGTGCGATCAGCACCAGACGTGACCTCGCCGCCTCTAGTTCGCGCTCCAACTGCTGCGTGGCGTCCGTGGCCATCTCGGACTGCTCACTACTCACCGCGCCACGATCGAACAGCACCAGCATGCGGCGTTGTTTACGCCGTGCCTGCTCCACGATCGGTTCCATCGCCGCAATGCGTGACGAAGCCTCTGCAATGGCTGCTCCGGCTGCCTGCGCGCGAGCGCGGAGTTCGTCGCGCTGCCGAACATCAAGCGTCGGCGGATAGAAGGTCGCCAGTACATCGCCTGCCGTGACGGTGTCGCCCGGCTCGAACACTACACGCACAAGCGTAGCAGTCGACGGCAGCGACAGCACATAGCGGTCTTTGCATCGAATGCGCGCCTCGGCCTCGATCTCGCCACGCAGGTCCATACGCCGCACCGTTGCGACCTCGACCTCGATGGGCGCTGGTAGCAAGGCATAGATGATGATGCCGACAATCACGACGGCCGCGATGATGATTCCAAGATGCCGGGGGCGTTTGAATGTCATAGTCACTCCCGAGATTTCAAGACTGCGATCAGATCCAGCCGATGGATACGCCGATAGACAAGCATGGCCGTTATCGCCATCACGGCGATGATCGTCGATGCCGCAATCCCGATCGTGTTCGATGAAAACGCAAAGACCAAGCGAAGGTACTCCGTTTCGAATGCGCCAACGATCCAACGGCACAGCGCATACCCCATGGCGATGCCCAAGGGAATGGCTATAAGCATGAGTAACACTTGTTCACCAAGCAGCACCACGGCGATCTCGCGCTTGGTCATGCCAAGGATGCGCAGACTCGCAAGCTCGGTGCCACGCTCGGAGAGTGCGATGCGTGCGCTGTTATAGACAACGCCAAAGGCGATCACACAGGACAGGATGACGATGTAGGTCGTCATCATCCACATGTTCTGCACGTAGACGTCACGGAACGACTGCAGAGCGACCGAACGGACGAGGGTTCCGGCAACGGCCGGCGTCTGCTTTGCCCGAATCAGGAACGGCCCAAGGGAATCAGAGGCCATATCAACGTAGGCACCGGTGATGGTGCCCTGCTCATGCAGCAGTCTGGACATGGCTGCGGGAGACATGTAGCCCTGCGCCCCCATGAACTCCTTGACTGTTGCGACGATCGGTACGCGAACCGTATCCCGACGGCCCTCCCTGATCGCTATCGCGATCGTGTCGCCCACCCTGCAGTGGAGCTTGCGGGCTAGATACTCCGTCATCACCAGACCGTCATCCGGGACCACGGCGTAGTGACCGTCCACATCGGTGATACGTCGCAAGCGTTGATCGGCTGCTACCGACGTGACAACGGTTTGGTGACGATGCTGTCCGGCAATCATCTCCACACCGATGACCCTGAAGGGCTCTGCGCGGATAACGCCCGGCATGTGTCGCACGGAGTGAATGGCATGTGCCGAAAGCGGCTTCGAGAACGTTACCGTCACGTCCTCATGCTGGGCCTTGTCGAACGAAATGGCCAGCATACGATCCATCACATCGAACATGAATCGTCCAAGCACGAGAATAGCCGTTGCGAGGGCGATCATCAACATGGCTACGGTAGCACGCAGTGCTCGTCGCTCAATGGTACGCAGGATCATTAACGTCACCGGACGCAGGTTGGCGGCCACGCCCATACGTTCAAGTACCCCTGCCCGGAACCTGCGTGGTGCCGGTGGTCGCATGGCATCTGCGGGAGGTAGGCGCACGGCATTACGCACAGCGAGTAGTGCGCCGGCGACCGCTGCCAACAGACTCATCAGGACCACCATGGTGATGACATCCCATGGCATGCGAAACACCAACATCGGAAACCGATAGAATTCCATGTAGAGCGTAGCGAGCTCGATGCCGAGTATGTATCCCACAACGACGCCAACGACCGTACCGCCCAGTACAGCTACCACAGCGAAGCCTACGTAGTGGATGCCGATGGACACTGTACCGTAGCCAAAGGCCTTCAGGATGGCGATGGTGGTCCGCTGCGTTGATACAAGTCTTGTCAGTGCGATGTTCAACAAGAAGATCGCCACAGCAAGAAAGATCAACGGGATGATGATCGCTGTTACCTCAAGCTGCGCGATCTCGTCCGACAGGAATCGATGCGAGAGCTGTTCACTGCGTCCTGTGGCTCCCCATCCGCCATACTGATCAAGGACAGCATCGACCTGCCTGCAGACATCACGCTCTGAGGCACCCGGGAACAGCCGTATCACCGCCGAATTGAATGCGCCCCGCATATCATAGGCAGCCTGCACAGCCTCCTCGGCCATCCACATCACGCCCACACGCCGTTGGTCAAGCATCAGACTGCCGGGATTCATCACGATCACAAACTCCGGCGAGATCGCCGTGCCGACCACCGTCAGCCGACGCCACCGTCCGTTAAGGACAGCGGCAACCGTCCCGCCCGGAACCAGGCCATTCGTCTCGGCGAAAGGGGCGTAGAGGATCACTTCGTCGGTCGCACCGGCACGGAGGCGCCGGCCCGAAACAAGATGAATATCGTTCAGCGTTGCACTACGCCGGGATGACACCGAGACTAACGTCGCCGAGGCCGGCTCCGGCAGACCCGGGACATCGACCTGCACGGAGCTCACCGTTCTGCCCTCGGCTACGGCTACACCGTTGATCGCCCCAAGCTGGTCGATCACCGATAGCGGTGCACGCTGCAGCGATGCAAAGACATCGGCATAGCGTCCGTTCTCGTAGTATGTGTGCTGCGTCAACGTTAACGACGTATGCATACTGCGAGACATAACGTAGGTACCAATGCCGCAGCCGATCACCATGATGATGGCCACGAGTTGGCCGCGCAGGTGGACGATCTCGCGCAGCAGCTTGCGCGTCATGGAGGTTACCATGACAGCTCCGATGGCTTGCGACGCACCGTCGGTGCATACTGTTCAACGATCTCGCCGGAGCGCATCTTGAGCACACGATCCGCCATGTCGGCTATCGAGGCATTATGCGTGATCAGCGCAACGGTCGCGTCCAGCTCCTGATGGATCCTATCGATCACATCCAGCACGAGCACGCCGGTCTGATAGTCGAGCGCTCCCGTGGGCTCGTCACACAACAGTACGTCGGGACGCTTGGCGATGGCCCGTGCAATGGCCACGCGCTGTTGCTCGCCTCCCGAGAGTTGTGCCGGAAAGTGATCCCTACGGTCCTCTAGGCCTACCAGTCGGAGTGCCTCTCGAGGGTCCATCGGGTCATCGGCGATATCCGTTACCAGACGCACATTCTCGATGGCCGTGAGCGACGGAATGATGTTGTAGAACTGGAAGACGAAGCCAACGGATGCGCGGCGGAAGGCCGTAAGTGTGCTATCATCGGCATGCGTCATATCACGTCCACGGTACAGCACCGAGCCCGACGTGGGCACGTCCAACCCACCAAGGATATTCAGCAGCGTTGACTTCCCACTGCCGGAGGCTCCCAGGATCACCAGCAGCTCGCCCGTTGTGATCGTCAGCGACACGTCACGCAGCGCATGTACATTCACGTCACCCATCGTGTAAATCTTCGAGATGTGTTGCATCTCGAAGATCACCGTACCGGGCTGGTCATGCGTATGCATCAGGCTTTGGTCGTTCGTAGATGGAAGCTGCCTAGCGATGCACACAGCATGGGCGGCATTCACAATGTCGTTCCAGGCTCCGTGGCCTCAACGGCTCGACGTTCAGGTTGTGTCGCCCCGTCTGAAGGCATGGAGATGCTGCCCAACGTACGTGGACGGAAACGGGCCGATGCCATAGCCTGTGGGCTTGTGCCGGAGTGGACGATATGCGGTACCGAACATCCAGTCCCATATGGCAAGCTTCGTCGAGAAGTTCTTATTGTGGGCCACATCGTCGTTGGCATGATGCCAGCGATGCATCTCGGGACCGTTGATGATGTACTGCAGTCGTCCACTGCGAACGTCGATATTGGCATGAATGTACATCCCCCATACTGCATCGATGCAGCCTTTGACAACGGCCACTTCCGGTGATGCCAGCAGGACAATCGGCATGAATTCGACCGTCTGGTTGATCAGGATCTCAAGGGTATGCGATCGGCTCCCGCTCAGCCAGTCAACGTCTTCGGTTGAGTGATGCGCCTCATGCGTTCGCCACAGCGTTGGCGAGGCATGCTGCCAGCGGTGGAACCAGTAGATGTAGAAGTCATGGACGACCAATGCCACGGTAACCTGCATGACAAAAGGCCATGTCCGCACCGTAGTGAACCGCTCCAGCGCGGTGTGATCATCGATGTAGGCGATGACACCGAAGATCACCACGCCAAGGACGTAGCTCTGGACCAGCGAGTACATTACAAGGTCGTTCACAAAGCCGGGCCGAAGCAGTCGCTGCCCTCGGTCGTACGGATAGCGTCGCTCAAGCAGGATCAGAACGAAGGCCACGACGACAACGATGACCGTTGTCCAGACAGCGATCATACGGAAACAGCCGAGGTAATACGCCGCAGCTTCGCTCGTGAGCTTAGCTCCGAATCGTATACACGTTTACGTCCATCGCCCATGGCGATCTCAATATCACGGATGTCTTTTACCATGCGGTGCAGTCCGCCGATCTCGACAGACGCACTCTGGTCTGTGCCCCACATTGCACGGTCCAAGGTAATATGCCGTTCGATGAAGGATGCCCCCGTTACAACCGCCGCATAGGTCGTGGCAAGGCCCGTCTCGTGTCCGGAGTATCCGATCGGAATATTCGGGAACTGCTCACGAAGCGTGCTGATCATGGCAAGGTTGAGTTCATCAATGGGGCAAGGATAGGCCGAGGTCGAATGTGCGATGAGCAACCCTGCGGGGTCAAGATGACGAACCGCAGCGTCGATCTCATCCATCGTTGACATGCCCGTCGAGATCATCAGGGGACGTCCTGTACGCTGCATCGCGTGCAGCAGGTCAATGTCTGTAAGCGACGCCGATGCCGCCTTGTAGAACGGCACGTCGAAGTGCTGCTCCATGAAGTCCACAGCGCCTTCATCCCAGCATGATACCGTCCAATGGATATCATTTGCTTTACAGTGACGATCGATCTCACGATAGTCATCGGCATCAAACTCGACCTTGCGTCGATAGTCGATGTATGTCATCCGCCCCCATGGCGTATCACGTTCGATGTTCCACTGATCACGCGGCACGCAGAGTTCCGGCGTTCGCTTCTGGAACTTCACGCAGTCTGCGCCGGCCTGCACGGCACCGTCGATCATGAGTTTGGCGATATCGACCGAACCGTTGTGGTTGATGCCGATCTCACCGATGATGTACACACTGTGGGCGTCACCGACCGGACGTCCTGCAAGGTTGCGCTCTCGAACTGTCATGGTTGATCTCCGATTGTCATGAATGTGATACTCTTTTGCGTTACCAGGCTGTCCAGCCGCCATCGACCACCAGGTTGTGTCCGGTCATGTAGGACGATGCGTCACCGGCTAGGTAGATCAGAGCCCCCTGATAGTCATTCACCGTTGCCATGCGACCCAGTGGCGTGCGTCGTTCATACTGCTCTACAAAGAACGGTTCCTGGCCATTGGCAACGCCGCCGGGCGAGAGCGTATTCACGCGAACATTGCGATGTCCCCAGTATGTGGCCAGGTACTTCGTGAGCATGATGACGGCTGCCTTGGACACCGGATAGGCTGCAGACTTGTAAAAGCGCTGCGTACCGTCAGGCGCACGATACAGCGACTGATCCGGCGCGACGATGCCATAGGTTGACGCGATGTTGATGATGCTGCCTGATTGACGTTGCGCCATGGTAGCACCGATGATCTGGCAGCACAGGAACATTCCCGTCACATTCACGTCCAGCACGCGGCGCCACATCGCGATAGGAAAATGCTCGAACTGCGAAACATCGACATCGAGGGAAGGCTGCTCTACCATGTCGTTGATGGCAGCATTGTTGACGAGGATGTCGATGCGACCGTGACGCTCGAGCACATCGTCACAGATGCGATGCACAGCCGCTGCATCCGTGATGTTCAGCGCAATGCCCTGATGGGA
>JAULYI010000217.1:0-38426 GCA_032117915.1 Kapaibacterium sp. (SeqCode)
GCGGCTTGCGGGACCTGTATGGCAACTTGGGTCTGTGGCTTCGGTCCCCCGCTGACGTCCGAAATGTCCTTACTGGAAGCGTCCGACCACGTATGCTGCCGCCGAAGGTCGTTCATGACAAAAGACTTCGCGAAACGCAGCGCGAGATCGTCTCGAAGGCTCTGGGTGCGCAAGACTGGTTTCTGATCCAGGGTCCACCCGGTACGGGCAAGACGTCCAGTGTCATCCGCGCGCTGACGTCAGCGCTGCTTGCAACGGAACACGAGCGCGTGCTGCTGTTGGCGTTCACGAATCGTGCTGCCGATGAGATTTGCGGCGTGATCGAGCGTGAACATGGCGCCGAGGCATACCTGCGCATCGGGTCGAAAGACACATCCGGCCACGGCCGTTCGGTGCATGGTCTTGGCGCATCGCTCAATGCACGGCAACTGTGCGACTTGATCGCTTCCACGCGGTGCGTCGTAGCAACGATCGCCGCCATGACCCGAAACCTCGATGTGCTCGAGCACGGTGGATTCACCACGACTATTGTCGACGAGGCCTCGCAGGTTGTCGAGCCCCAGATCATCGGCCTCCTGGCGTCAACCAAACGCTTCATCCTCGTGGGCGATGAATGCCAGTTGCCGGCCGTCATCATGCAATCGCAGGATAGTCTATCGGTCGACGCACCGCCGCTTCGGCAACTCTCGCTGCAAAGCCTTGGTACATCCTACTTCGCGCGACTGATGGAGTGCGCCGTCACCAACGGATGGCACGATGCCGTCGGTCGGCTTACGGAGCAGGGACGCATGCACGAACGCATCGGCACGATCGCAAGTGATCTCTGGTATGGTGGGACGCTCCGGCCAATGCTGCACTGGCAGACACAGGAAGAGCCATGGCTGGAGGTTGACGATCAGGTTGTGATGGACATGTGCCATGACCGCGCCATTCGGATTCACGTTCCGGCTGACGGCGTTGGACATCAACGTGAAGCTCACGTTACCGCAGCAGTGGCAACGCGAATCCACGATGCGGCCAAAACGTCGGGTGTCGAGCTATCCATTGGCATTATCACACCATTCCGCACCCAGATCAATGCCATTCGGGCTTCGCTGTCGCCTATGCTTCGCGACGTCATCACCGTTGATACGGTCGAACGCTATCAGGGTAGCGAACGAGATGTCATCATCTATTCCGCTGCCGTCACATCGCCGACGGATATCGATGCCCTGAGCTCCGTTGCCGCCACCGTGTTCGGTACGATCGACCGCAAGCTCAACGTTGCTGTATCGAGGGCTCGGCAGCAGTTCATTCTGATCGGCGATACCGAGCTGCTGCTGGGATCCAGCCATTACGCGGCGCTCATTCAGCGTCTGACGCCGATACCGGCAGAGAACATCGTAGATTGAACCAATGCGTATTCTTGGAATCGATCCCGGCAGTGTCGTCTGCGGCTACGGCGTCATCGACGTCGAAGGCAGCAAGCTCACACTCGTTGAATACGGTGTTGTTGCCGTCAAACGTCGTACGACGTCATTCCCCCAGCGCCTTGCCGAGATCCATGCTCGCCTGCGCGCCGTCATCGAGCGCACCTCACCGGATGAATGCGCCCTGGAGCGTGTCTTCCATGCCAAAAACGTCGTCAGCATCGTGCAACTCGCCCATGCCCGCGGCGTGAGCATGCTTGCGTGCGCTCAGGCCGGACTCGACCCCATCGAGTATACCCCGATGCAGGTCAAACGAAGCGTCACGGGCCGTGGAAACAGCAGCAAGGAACAGGTCCAGTTCATGGTACGCAGCATCTTGTCCATCGAGGAGACACCAGACTTCTTCGATGCTACCGATGCACTGGCCGTGGCGATATGCCATGCAGTCAACGGAGCGCCCCCCGCCCCTGTCAAGGCCAATCGCAAAGCCGGGGGATCCCGTGCGGCATGGGCAGCCTTCGTCGATAAGAACCAGCATCGGATAACCTGAGACACCCCTCGAAGCTCTTTGGGAACCTCCGGCTTCGCCCGCAGGTTCTCCGTAAACTTCTCCCGCAGGTTCTCCTGAAGTTTCCGAATTTTGCGGTGCTTTTTCACACACACATACCCACACCATGGCCATTCGTATTGCGATCAATGGATTCGGTCGTATCGGACGACTCGTTTTGCGCGCGATCAAGCAGCGCGGACTCGATGTCGATGTTGTAGGCATCAATGACTTGACCGATGCAGCCACGCTTGCGCACCTGCTGAAGTATGACTCGGCGCACGGACGATTCAACGGCAGTGTGACTGTCGAGGGATCGGACATGATCGTGAACGGCGATCGAATTGCTATCTCGGCCGAGAAAAGCATCGCGAACATTCCGTGGTCCGATCTCGATCTTGTGATCGAGTCCACCGGTAAGTTCACAGCGAAAGCAGACCTTGAGCAACATACGAAGCATGCCAAGCGCGTCATCCTGACCGCTCCGGCAAAGGATGCACTGGATGCCACCGTTGTCCTTGGCGTTAACGATGAGGTGCTTACGGGTTCGGAGATCACCCTATCCAACGCCTCGTGCACAACGAACTGCCTTGCCCCCATGGTCAAGGTCCTCCATGAAACCTTTGGCATTGAATCAGGTTTTATGACCACCGTGCACGCATACACAAACGATCAGAACATCCTCGACCTGCCACACAAGGACCTGCGTCGGGCGCGCGCTGCGGGCGTGAACATCATTCCGACGACCACGGGCGCCGCAAAGGCCGTAAGTGAAGTCATTCCTGCGATGAAGGGTCGATTGGACGGCCTTGCCTTCCGCGTACCGGTGCCGGACGGATCGGTCACCGACTTTACGGTCGTGCTCAGCAAGGCTGCAACGAAAGACGAGATCAACGCCGCCTTCCGTGCCGCCGCCGACGGACCTCTGGCCGGGATTCTCGAGTACTCCACAGAGCCGCTCGTTTCGACCGACATTGTTGGCAACCCGCACTCCTGCATCTTCGACGCACAATCGACCATGGCCCAAGGTAATCAGGTGAAGGTTGTAGGCTGGTACGATAACGAGTGGGGCTACTCCAATCGTATCGTGGATCTCATCATGAAGGTTTCGTCGTGATCCGTTCGATCACGGATATGAACGTTGCAGGCAAGCGCGTACTCACGCGTGTTGATTTCAATGTTCCCCAGGATGAGGCCGGCGTGATCATCGATGATACGAGGATCACAGAATCGTTACCCACGATTCGAACCATCCTGGATGGAGGGGGCATTGCCGTACTTATGTCGCACCTTGGACGCCCCAAGGGAATGCGCAAGGTCAAGTACTCCCTTCGTCCTGTTGCCGCACATCTGGCAGGTCTGCTTCCTGGCGTCACTGTGCGGTTCGCGGATGACTGTATAGGCCCCCTTGCCCTGACCACGATCGAAGAAGCAAAACCCGGCGAGATCGTTGTGCTTGAGAATCTCCGGTTTTATGCCGAAGAAGAGGCCAATGATCCCGCCTTCTGTCGTCAGCTTGCCGTTCTTGGCGATATCTACTGCAACGACGCGTTCGGTACGGCCCACCGTGCTCATGCCAGTACGACGGGCGTTGCCACCCTGTTCAAGGATCGCTGTGCAGGCATGCTCCTGATGAAAGAGCTTGACTACTTTGGTGTCGCCCTGGCAAATCCCAAGCGTCCGTTCGTTGCCATTATCGGAGGCTCAAAGATCTCCGGAAAGATCGACGTCATTCGTTCGCTGATGGCATCGTGCGATACGATCATCATCGGTGGCGGCATGATGTTCACTTTTTTGAAGGCACAGGGGCTCGACGTCGGCGACTCGCTGGTGGAAAACGACAAAGTTGAACTCGCCAGACAGCTGCTCGAAGAAGCTGCCACGAAGAACACTCCGTTACTGATCCCCGATGATGCCGTCGTTGCAACGGCATTTTCTAATGATGCACAGCACAAGGTCGTCCATGTTTCCGACATCCGATCCGGATGGATGGGACTCGACATCGGGCCGGCGTCTGTTCGAGCGTTCGAAACCGTGATACGCTCTGCAGGTACCATCCTCTGGAATGGCCCCATGGGCGTATTCGAGTTGCCGAACTTTGCTGCGGGAACCAAGGCCATCGCAGAAGCCATGGCGGCGGCCACCGCTCAAGGAGCGGTCACGATCGTTGGTGGCGGTGACTCCGCAGCGGCGATTGCCGAGTTTGGTCACAAGTACGACGTTACGCACGTCAGCACGGGTGGAGGCGCATCACTGGAGTTCCTAGAGGGTCGTGTTCTTCCGGGCGTTGCTGCGCTGGACGTTCCATAATCTTCGGCCAAAGTCCACGTCATTGCGCTACATGAATTCGCTGTTTTCATCAGCTCGCGGGCCATCGATGTTCCCTCCCGTCATACGGTTTCTCCTCATCTCGAATGTCGGCATCTGGCTGGTGCAGACCCTCTTCCTTGCCAATCGACTATTTGCCGGTGCGCCTGTCGACGACATCGTGATGAGTCTCTTCGCTCTCCAGCCGATCGAGAGTGGATCCTTCTGGCCATGGCAGCTGATCACGTATCAGTTCATGCATGATACCTCTGGCTTCATGCATATCTTCTTCAACATGTTTGCCCTTTGGATGTTTGGACAGGAGCTCGAGCAAGTGTGGGGTGGACGTCGGTTTCTGACCTACTACTTGCTGAGCGGTGCGCTTGCCGGCATCGCCCAACTCTTGATCGATCCACTGACGGGAGGCGGATTTGCGCCAACCGTAGGGGCATCCGGTGCCATTTTCGGCGTGCTGATCGGCTTCGGTATGACCTTTCCGGATAGACCGGTGCTCATGTTTCCGATCTTCTTTCCCGTACCCGCGCGCATTTTTGTGCTGATCTACGCTGCCATGCAGCTTGTGTCTGGACTGCTCGGACAAAGCGCTAACGACCCGGTACGCGTGGCCCACTTCGCCCACCTGGGGGGAATGCTTGCCGGATGGCTCCTGATCAAATTCGGACAAC
Organism: Kapaibacterium sp. (SeqCode); assembly: GCA_032117915.1. Classification (GTDB taxonomy): domain Bacteria; phylum Bacteroidota; class Ignavibacteria; order Kapaibacteriales; family Kapaibacteriaceae; genus ZLKRG46. The sequence continues at coordinate 4,950 of JAULYI010000217.1, forward strand.
CGATCTTCAATGCCGTCGAGCGGATCGGAGGATCGTCACGCAGGCCCACCGAGAGCCCATTTTCGACGTCCTACGATGTCGAATACCGCGACGTACCGGTCTATTCCATTCCCGATCGCAACGAAGAGCCTCCGGCACCGCGTACGAATACACCAACGCGATTCGTGGTTGACGGCGAGCCGATCACGCAAGAGATGATCGATGATATCCTTGATAAGATCACGCTTGGCGGGTACCATAACCTGTCTAGTCGCGAGAAGCGTATCCTCGACGACGTCAGTCGTCAACTGTGACGGAGCAATACATGTCTGCTGATGCCTTGACCGTACCTGCTCAACGCCGACAAACCGTGCAAGTTGCTATCGGTGAGCTCATGATGGGATCTGACTATCCCATTCGTGTGCAGTCCATGACCACAACCAACACCATGGATACGCAGGCCACCATCGATCAGTCGATCCGCATGATCGACGCAGGGTGTGAACTTGTACGCATCACCGCTCCGTCGATCCGCGAAGCGAAGAACCTTGAGGCTATCCGTGCCGGCCTTCGCGAACGCGGTTATACAACGCCCCTTGTCGCCGACATCCACTACACGCCAAATGCTGCGGAGATCGCGGCAAGACTGGTAGAAAAGGTGCGCATCAATCCCGGCAACTATGTCGATAAGAAGCAGTTTGCCGTTATCGACTATACCGATGCCGAGTATGCTGCCGAACTTGATCGTATTCGCGAGCGCTTCACGCCGTTGGTACGCATATGCAAGGAATACGGAACAGCAATGCGCATCGGCACAAATCATGGTTCGCTGTCTGACCGGATCGTGAATCGCTATGGTGACAATCCTCGGGGCATGGTCGAAAGCGCGCTGGAGTTCCTTCGTATCGCCGAGGATGAAGGCTATCTCAACATCGTCCTGTCAATGAAGTCCAGTAATCCCATCGTCATGATCGAGGCGTATCGACTGCTTGTGCGCCGACTGAACGAGGAAGGACTACGCCCCTATCCGCTGCATCTTGGCGTGACGGAGGCCGGCGATGGCGAGGACGGACGCGTGAAAAGTGCCATTGGCATCGGCACACTGCTGGAGGACGGACTTGGCGATACCATTCGCGTGTCGCTGACGGAAGAACCCGAGGCTGAGATCCCTGTTGCAGCGGCACTGGCGTCGAGGTATGACATGCTGCAATGCGGTCATTATGCTGCCGAGACATCGAACGAAGCCGTCCGCATCCACTATCACCGCACTCGAAGCGCCCACGTTGCTGCCATTGGCGGTGATCATGTACCTCGTGTCGTGGCCGACCTCCGTGGTGTGAACATTGCCTCAGAGCACGACCTGGCCGGGATCGGACACCATTTTGACGAGCATACGGACAAGTGGACGATGACTGACCAGGCTGCTGAGTTTGTCATCATGGGAAATGCGCTGCTGCCGTTCATGCCCCCCACAGGCATTCGACAGCTGGTTGACTATGGCGTCTGGCTGACCTGTAACGACAAACTGTACACGGTTCCTATGTGGACGCTGGCTGAATATCTGGCAGCCCAGGAACGGCATCGCGTGATGAACGTGGTGTCCTGCGCTGTTGAAGAGCTTCATGACAACGCAGCACGAGCACTTGCAGCCATCCCCAACACGGTCCTTCTCCTGCGTGCGAACAGCGACCGCACCTATCGCCACTATCGTGACCTGGTCCGCGCGTTGGACCAACATGGCCTGCTCCATATGCCAATCCTCTGGCACGGCATGTACCGCAGCGCTGACCTCGATGACGTGCTGATGGCCGCCTGTACGGACATGGGGGCCATGCTTGCAGACGGATACGGCGACGGTTTGTGCATCACTGTCGATGCCCAGGGCCTCGACGTTCAAGAACGTCTTGCCTTTACGACACGCCTCTCTTTCGGGTTACTGCAGGCAACGCGCTTGCGGATGACCAAGACGGAGTACATCAGTTGTCCGTCCTGTGGTCGCACCCTGTTTGACCTTCAGGAAACCACGGCGCTGATCCGTTCGCAGACAGACCATCTGAAGGGTGTCAAGATCGGCATCATGGGCTGCATCGTGAACGGTCCCGGCGAAATGGCCGATGCCGACTATGGCTACGTCGGGTCCGGACCTGACCGCATCACCCTGTACCGTGGCCAGGACATCGTGAAGCGCAATGTCCCAACGGCCCAGGCTGTCGATGAACTCATCGATATCATTCGCGGCGATAGCCGCTGGGTCGAAAAGTAACGGACGCCAGTACCGACGGTTTCTTCCGCCCATTCGGCACCGAACGGCAAAAAAAAACCCGGTCGACTTGCATCGTCCAGGAGAGAGCATCTAGCGCGTTACTCAGGGGAGAGAGGAACGCTCAACTCAGCAGCAACCTACGGAATCATCATGATTCCGACAAGCGAAGATCCACGTAAAAACGACGATGTCCGCTGCGCATATTCTTGCGCAGCGGACATCGCCTTACGTTTCTTGTTGTGCTGCTTACGCGGCAGCTGCCTTGGATGTGCGGCCAGCAGCAACCTGCACGACCAGAGCATCGGCACGGTCCATGATCTGGATACCGGGGATGTCGAGATCGCGAATGTGCAGCGACTGCCCAACGGCGAGCGCCGTCACATCAACGTCGATGTGCTCGGGCATCACGTGCGGATCGACCTTCACGTGCAGCTTGTGCATGAATGTCTCAAGCACGCCACCCATACGCACGCCTTCAGACGTACCCGTGATGTGGATCGGAATCTCAACATTGATCTTCTCACCGGCCACAACACGCAGGAAGTCCACGTGCAGCACCGCATCCGTGATCGGGTCAAAGGTCACGTCCTTCAACACACAGTCCATCGTCGTGCCATCCACGTCAAGCTGGATAAGCTTGGCCTCGGACGTGTACACAACCTGACGAAGCGTGAGTGCCTGAACGGAGAAATGAACGGGGTCAACGTTCTTTGCATAGGCGACGCCCGGAATGGAACCATTGCGGCGTGCTGCCTTGGCTTCCTTGCGTCCAGGATGACGCTTCGATGCCTTGATGACGAGTGTGCTCATGCGTACTGACCTTCTCGAGATGTTATGTCGTTGTTATGTCAAACAGAGACGAGATCGACTCGTTCTCGTGATTCCGCAAAATGGCCTCTGCAAATAGATCCGCAACCGATATCACCGTGATCTTCGGATGCGTTCGCTGCAGCGGTATGGTATCCGCCACAATCAGCCTCGTCAGCGCATCGCTGGCCGCGATTCTTTCGATCGCCGCACCCGAAAACACCGGATGCGTAATGACACCAACAATCTGGTCGGCACCTTTCGCTTTCAAGGCCTCGGCACATTGCACGAAGGTGCTTCCCGTGTCGATTAGATCGTCGACAATCACGACACTCTTGCCCTCCACGTCACCAATGATATTCATCACTTCGGCAACGTTGTGCTTCGGACGCCGCTTGTCAACCACCACGAGATCCGCATCGCCCAACAACTTGGCATAGGCCCTCGCCGTCTTCACACCGCCAACATCAGGTGAGGCAACAGCAAGATTCTGCAGGTCCATCCGCTTCAGCACCGGAATGTATACGGAAGAAGCGTAGAGGTGATCGACCGGAATGTCAAAGAAGCCCTGCAACTGCGGGGTATGCAGGTCCATCGTGATCACACGATTGGCGCCGGCAACCGTCAACAGGTTTGCTATGAGCTTCGCCGTGATGGCAACACGAGGTTGATCTTTCCGGTCCTGTCTGGCATACCCGAAATACGGCATCACAGCCGTAATGCGCCTTGCAGATGCCCGCTTGGCCGCATCGATCAACATCAACAGCTCCATCAGGTTCTCGGAAGGGGCAATGGTGGACTGTATGATATACAGATCGACACCACGCACGTTTTCCTCAAACTTGACCCAGATCTCACCGTCAGAAAAATTGCGAATCGCAACCTTGGCGAGTGACCTGTGGGCTGACTTCGCGATCCGCTCTGCGATCTCGGGGTTCGACCTACCGGTAACGATCTTGATCTCGGAGTTCACGCGAATCTCGCATTGACATGCAACTTGCTGGGGCGGCAGGATTCGAACCTACGCATGGCGGAACCAAAACCCGCTGCCTTACCGCTTGGCGACGCCCCAGTTTTCAGAGCCGCAAATATAGGGGTTTCTCGTTGTTAAATCCAAACGAGAGAATGGTAGATGTAGCCCATAATCGGCATTGAAGGAACTACCGACACTAAACGATGATAACCTTGGATACCATCAACACTCAAAGAACCGCTTTGCAGGCCGGATCATACGGACCATACGAGAACGAAGAACGGCAACCCACCTGGGTTGCCGCTCGTTGAACTATCGTATCTTCCCTTCGGTCAGCGCGTGTCTTGTGCCACGAATGGGAGCAGAGCCAGATGGCGTGCATACTTGATCGCCGAGCAGAGACGACGCTGTTGCAGCGCCGTAACGCCGGTGATCCGACGCGGGAGGATCTTGCCCTGATCGTTCGTGAACCGACCCAGGAACTTCGGATCGAGATAGTCGATCATGCGCGACTTCTTCAGCGGATTCGTGCGCTTCTTCGGCTGATTCCGCTTCTGGCGGAACGGCGAATTGATCGTGTTCGGATTGGGGGTGTTATGATGTGGTGCTGGCACGGTTATGCTCCTTAGTTACTTACTTCCCTGTCTTCGCGTCCTTCATGGCACGCGTCTTCTCGAAGCGCTTGTTGAAGCGCTCAACACGGCCTGCCGTGTCAAGGAGAAGGTTCTTGCCCGTGTAGAACGGGTGCGACTTGGAGTCGATTTCGAGAACCATACGGTCGCCCCTGTAGCACGAACGCGTCTGGAAGGTTGAACCATCGGTCTGCACGACATCGATGGTCTTGTATGCGGGGTGGATGCCCTTCTTCATGCTGTTACCTCGTGATATCCAGCTTGTCAACTTGGCCGATATCATCGACCTTGACAAACCGCTCCATGTACTTGATGGTGCCCTTATCAGAGCGGAAAGCCTTGATGACCTTGACGTTCACGCGTGTGTCGCCGGCCTTCTTTTTTGTCTTATCACCGAATGTTTGCTGCTTTGCCATGACGGCCTCGTGTTGACAGTCGTTGTCGTTGGAAGCCACAAACTTACGGGAAGCAACGATACTGTGCAAGTGCCGACACGTGACTAATTTGCATTCATGATCGTGATGAAGTTCGGAGGTTCGGTCTTAGGCTCTCCCGAGGGCCTTCGCCGCATGGCCAGGATCCTGCAAGAGCGAGGCCCTGAGCGGGTCATCGTCGTTGTGTCGGCCATGGGTAGTACAACGCGTGACCTTGAGCGTATGGCAACCCTGTCGCGTGACGGATCGGCATCCAAGGCCATGACGGCGGCTGATGCACTGCTTGCCATGCATCAGACACTTGTAGACCAAACGATCGGTGACATTACGATGCGTGATGGTCTGCGCGCGCTGTTGCAGGAGACCCGACGCGAGCTTGATGCATTGATCGAAGGCATAGCGATCACACGGCAACTGACGCCGAGAACACTCGACTCGGTGATGGCGATCGGCGAGATACTTTCGCTGCACATTGTTCGACACGTGCTTGCCGACGCCGGACTTGATGCGTGCAGCATTGATGCAAGGCGGGTTTTGGTTACGGATGGTACGTACGGTAACGCCTCTCCCCTGCCGGAACAAACGGCTCTGCGTGCTGAGCACGACCTGCGCCCCCTGCTGGATCGCTACCCCATTGTCGTGATCCAAGGATTCGTTGGCCGCTCCGAAGATGGTGTCACGACCACCATGGGTAAGGAGTCTTCAAACCTGACGGCCGTCCTTCTGGCATCGGTGCTGAACATCCACAGCGTGATGATCTACACCGATGTACCGGGAGTCCGCAGTTGCGATCCTTCCATATGCGATGCAACCCTTCCCCGCCCCTCCATGTCGTATTCGCAGGCAAGGCTGGCCGCTGTGCACGGCGTCAAGGTGCTGTATCCGACCATGATCGAGCCGGCCGAGCGGGCAGGTGTCTCCATCACGATTGCCGCTATGCAAGAGCACATGACGGAAGTTACGCGGATCAGCGCATGCGGCGGCCCCTGTGGCCCGATCGTCTCGGGAACCATACACCTCGGAACGGGTATCCTCACCTGCGTCTTCGGTTCCGTCACTGCGTGGCTGGATGCCGTACGTGCGGTCGCGGAACAATGTTCCATCGAACAATTCGACGTTACGTGGTCGGCAGCCGATAGCGTCGGTACGATGACACTACCGGAACGAATCCTACATCAAGCAATGATCATTGTACACCAACGACTGACGATCCATGAAACCCGTCCATGAGAAGCTGCCGAAGGATTCGTTCGAACCGGGACGCTCCTACACCGTCTCTATGCAGGGCAAGCAGCTCTACACAGCAGAGGTCATCAAGTTCCACGGCGGATGCTGGGCTACTGTACGCGTTTTGGAGCCGCTGCTCTCAGAGTATGCCAGCGATTACGCCCCGGGTACGGAGTTTGATATCAAGGTTGCGCAGTATGACTTCGTCTAGGCCATGACAGGCCGGCAGCGGTCACTCGTCGGCTGACTTCTTTTGGGCCTCTTCGAGCGTGTACTTCTTGATCATGTCCATCGCACGCTGCTCAAGAATGCCGTTGGAACTCCAGAAGTGCACGGCATTCGTGATGAACTCTTCGAAGCCCGAGAGCTCGGCCTTCAGGACGACCTTGGTCTTGCCACGCTCTTCTTCGCGGACGTTGATCTTGAACTGAATGCGGCCATTGATCCATACACCCTGACGGATGCGTGGGAGCTTGCCGTATTGCTCCATGACCTTTGCCGTGCTATCCTCGCCCGTCTTCAGGATGCAGTAATCCGAGACGTACAGCCCCTTGTAAAAGCCGTCGACTTCCGCAGGCTCAATAACCTTCTCCTGCTGTGGCTTCTCACACCGGAACTCAGCCATGGCGCGCTTCACGGCTTCCCAGGCCGCACCGAAGGATCCATCCACGGTCTCGGTGAGTACGATCTGCTGTTGTCCATCTTGGGCCTTCAGCGTGGATACGCTTGCCGTGACCATCAGCAGGGTCACTACGGTGGTTGCGAGGAGATTCTTCATGGTCTGGACGCTTGATACATTAGTTGTTTGAAACGGTACGCGACGCCTCGCCGTCGAGACGCACGCTGACGACCTTGGAGACGGCCGCCTCTTCCATGGTAACGCCGTAAAGCGTATCTGCCGCTTCCATGGTCTTTTTATTGTGCGTGATCATCAGGAATTGGGTGTTTTCCGAGAACTTCCTGATGATCTTCAGATAACGGTCGATGTTGGCGTCATCCAACGGGGCATCAACCTCATCAAGGATACAGAAGGGGCTCGGCTTCACCAAGTAAATGGCAAACAGCAGGGCGATGGCAGTGAGTGTCTTCTCGCCGCCGGACAGCATTTCGATGCTGTGCGGACGTTTTCCGCGAGGCTTGGCGACGATCTCGACCTTGCATTCAAGCGGATCACCATCGTCGATCATGTGCAGGTCAGCTTCGTCATCCTCGGTGAAGAGCACCTTGAACAGTTCGATAAAGTTTACCCGGATCCGAGCAAAGGTTGATGCGAACTTCTCCCGAGCCGTCAGGTTGATCTCGGCAATGGTTTCCTGCAGCGTGCGCTCGGAATCTGTAAGGTCCGACAGTTGCTGCTGCAGAAAGGCCAGTCGTTCACTCTCACGCTCATGTTCCTCAAGGGCTAGGAAGTTGACGTTGCCCATGGTTGTCAGTCGTCTGCGAACCTCCTGCGCATCCGTTCGGAGTTCGTCGGGCGACTGCTCGGCCTCGGGCGTTGCCGCTTCGGCCGGCGCGTCGATTCCGAGTTCTTCGACGGCACGCCGCTGCAGTGCTTCGATGCGCAGACGCACCTCGTTGAAGCGGAGGTCGGCGTCATGCATACCCTCAAGCGCTGCATCGGCAGACTTTCGATGCTCGCGGACGGCTTCGGACGCATCATGCAGTGCCGTCTGCGCCTCGCGAAGACTCAGCTCCAGCGATTCACGGGCCGCGCGCGCTTCGGCAAGGTTGGCCGACAGGCTGACGACGTCAGACTCCATGCGTGAGCGTTCAACGCCAAAGGCGTCAAGCTGCTGCCGCAACTCATCACGCTCGCGCTCGCGTTGCTCGCGACGTTGTTCGATGTCAAGACTCTGCGTCGACAACCGATGAATATCGGACTGCAACGTCTGCTGTTCGCCCTGCAGACGAACGGATTCGATCTCCGCGGCACGTAATGCGCCGGTGTATTCGGCATGGATCCGTTCGGCAGACTCAAGGTGCTGTTGCGCAGCAGAGAGTTCTTCTTCAAGTGTACGAATGCCTTCCGACGCCGTCGCAAGCCGCTCATCGGCCTGTGTCACACGCTCCGTGATTTCGGCTAGCTCGGCCGTAAAGGTCGCGGCCTCAATATGAAGCGTTTCCCGTTGACCGTCAATGTCATCCAGGCGACCGCGCAGGGCATCAACGCGCTGCTGCCTCTCGTTGCGAAGGAGTGCTGCGCGACGCACGTCATCGCCAAGGCGACGCAGGTCGATCGTACCCAGCTCCTGCTTGATCTCGCGGATCCGTCCGTCGATCGCATCGAGCCGCTGCTCAAGGTGCTCAACGTCGGACGTCAGCTGTTCGATCCGCTCACGACGACCAACGCGGACACCTTCGGTCTTCGAGACCGATCCACCACGGACGGCACCGGAGCGGTGAACGATCTCACCGCTGAGCGTGACGGCCGCTTCTGCTTGCGTTTCCGAAACGACTTGCCACGCAGTGGCAAGGGTATCGACGATCACGGTACGTCCGAGGATTCCGCGGACGGCACCGCGCAGACCGTCATCCGTACGAACGAGTTCGCTAGCCCAGCCACGCAAGCCATCGATCGATGGCAGACTCGGCGGGGCTTCCATGGCAGGCACGACATCACGACAGAGGAAGGTGGCTTTGCCGACGTTGTTCTTTGACAGAGCAGCAATGGCCTGATCGGCTTCGGCACGGTCGGCAACAACGAAGTACCGGGCAGCCTCGCCAAGTGCAGCCTCAATGGCCACGCGGAGCGTCTCGTCTGTGTTGATGACCTCGGCCAATGTCACCTTCTCACCGGACGGTGTCCATTCCGGTGTCGTCATCAGAAACTTGCTGCTTTCCGTGGTATCGACAAGGCCAACCAGAAACTCAAGCGAGGCCTTGCTATGCGCAGCCGCAGAGCGGACATTGTCACTATCCGCCTGCAAGCCCTCCTGTTCAGCCCGAAGGGTACGCTCACGTTCCTCTGCTGCTTGTTGCCGCTGTTCTGCTTCTGTGAGTGCAGCATCAAGTGCCGGCAGTTCGGCGATCTCGCGCGTGAGCTGCTCGTCGACCTGACGCCGACGGTCTTCTGCCTGGATCTGCTGCTGACTATTCTCTCGGAGTCGGCGCTGCAGAGCTTCGATCTGTGCCCGCAGGCGCTCCGCCTGAGCACGTTCTTCGGCCAGTGACTGGCGGGCGTGCACAAGGGCTTCACGCCGGTCTGCCATGCTACCACGAGCGGCATCAAGTACCGTCGTAGCCTCGGTGACACGTTGCTTCTGCGCCTCGGCGTTCTCGCGGGATCTTGACATATCAGCGCCTACACGGTCCAGACGAGCTTGCAGTAGCGCAAGCTCTTCTTCCATCGTCGATCGGCGCGAGACAGACTCGGTATGCTCAACATTGAGACGGTCCAGGGCGCGCTGCGACGATGCGATACGCTCGTCGATCAGCGATACCTGCTGCTGCACGTCGCTGGCCGCCGATCGCACGGCAGCTTCGGCGTCGAGCGCTGCACGAAGAAGTTGCTCGGTCTCGCCCTGCGTCTTCTCGCATGCCGCAACATTCGCCTCTCCATCGTTGAGCGTCTTCTCTGCGGCTTCGCGCGAAGCGCGTGCCTCGGCAACGGTGGCCTCCCACTGCTTCAGCCGGATGAATTCATCGGCATACTCAAAGGCAAACAGCAGTCGGTCCAGCTCGCGCAGACGCGTTGATAACTCCTGATGCTGGCGGGCCTTTTCTGCCTGACGAGCAAGGGAGTTGACCGTCTTTTGGACTTCGCGGACAATATCCTGGACGCGCGCAATGTCCCGCTGCGCGGCCTCCAGCTTGCGCGCAGCTTCCTTCCGGCGGGCCTTGTACTTAGTGACGCCGGCAGCCTCCTCAAAGAGGTGGCGTCGCTCGTCCGCCTTGTCACTTAGGATCGTCTCGATCATCTTCAGCTCGATCACGGAATAGGCATCAGAGCCCATACCGGTATCCATGAAGAGGTCGATGATGTCGCGCAACCGGCACTGCGTCTTGTTCAGCAGATATTGGCTCTCGCCGTTACGGAAGAGGCGGCGCGTAATGACCACCTGCGAGTATTCCGTAGGGAGGATCTGCTTGTTGTTCTCGATCGTCAGGGACACTTCGGCAAGTCCCAGAGGCTTGCGCGTGCGGGACCCATTGAAGATCACCTGATCCATCGAGTCAGCCCGGAGGGCCGAAGTCTTCTGCTCGCCCAGGACCCATCGAATGGCGTCGACAATGTTGGATTTTCCACACCCATTGGGTCCGACGATCGATGTCACACCGTCAGTAAAGGTCAACTCCGTCTTTTGGGCAAAAGACTTGAAGCCGACCATGTCGAGTCTGCTTAGATACATGCCGAAAATTGCATCAGGTTACGGATAGGGGTCGGCCTTACTTTTCCACATTTCCACAGTGGCCGATGACTACCAATCCTTCTTCCTGTTGATGATGAGCATCGGGAAGATGGCGGCAACGGTCGTATACAGCGTTGTGGCAACGCCATAGGTCAGGAAAAACATCGGGAAACTGATCTGCATCGGCTTCACATAGAAGAAGAAGTAGATCAGGTTATGAGCGAATCCACAGATCGCCGTTACGATCAGGAACTTGGTGCTTCCGAGGGTCTCCATGGCAAAGCCCTCCTTCCAGAAGTACCCTGCGATGAATGCTGCTGCCGTTTTTGCAAGTGCATTACTTCCAAGCACATCGGCAGATACGATGTCAAAGAGAAGGCCGCTTACGAAGCCGGCAAACATGCCAACGAACTGTCCTTCGACCAGGGATATCCACACGGTAAGGATCAGCAGAAGGTCGGGCGTGACGGAGCTGACGGAGATAAAGCGCAGGAAGACGACATGCAGCACGGACAGGACCATGGCGATGACGCCATAGGCAACAAACCGCAGCGCGGGATTTCGTTCGATCTGAGATGGGTCGAAGATGATGCTCATAACGGCTCAACTATCGGCGCTTCGTTGTTTCATACGCTGTTCTGTTTCGCGCTCCAGCCGCAGACGCTCGGCATCGGGCACATAGTCGATGACGAAGACCTGCTCCAGGGTCGAAAAGTCCACGGCTGGCTCGACCATGACACGCCGGAACAGCGACTGGTTCTCGTCCTCGACCTTCGTGACCCGACCAACGACAATGTTGGCCGGAAAAATACTGGAGTAGTTTGACGTGAGGATGACGTCGCCCACCTGCACATCAAAGGACTTGGGTACATTCTTAAGCGCAACGGTGGTTTCGCCTTCCCACCATACGATACCGTCGATCCGCGACCGCTGAACCTTTGATGCGACGCGCGTGTCGCGGTTCAGCAGCAGCTGGATCACGGCGAAGTGCTCACTGGCCCCGATGATGCGTCCGACGAGACCGGCATCGGTGATACACGTCATACCCTCACGGACTCCGTCTGCCGTTCCCTTATTGATCGTCGCATAGTTTCTGAGCTGCGTCGTGGTCTTCCCCGAAACGTCGGCAGCGATGAGCTTGTAGTCCGTGTACTTCGGCAGTTCTAGCATGCGGCGCAGTGCTGCATTCTCAACAAGAGCCTGTCTGCTGCGTGCACTTTCGATGGCAAGCTGCAGGTTCAACTCGCGGAGTGCCGTATTCTCACTCTTCAGGGCAACGGGATTCGGGATCCATGCGAAGAGCGATTGGATCCAGCCAACAGAGCCGACGATTACGGCTCGGAAGCCGCCGAGTTGACGCAGGTTGCCGACGCTCATGAACGACAACGACATCACCATGAGCGCGAAGAGCGTGATGTAGTTCTTGTAGCGAACGACGAAGGCAATAAACCGCTGCATGGTCGTCCGGTATGGCCTAGTACCGCTTGGACTTGATCAGCACGTTCGAATAACCGCTCAGGTCCTCAAGGACCTTGCCCGTTCCACGAACGACGGCAGTGAGCGGATCGTCGGCCACGTGAACCGGCAGGGACGTTTCTTGGCGCAGACGCTCGTCCAACCCCTTCAGCAGCGCACCACCCCCTGTCAGAATGATGCCTCGGTCAAAGATGTCTGCAGACAACTCCGGAGGCGTCTTTTCGAGCAGACTCAGGACAGCCTCGACGATAACGGTCACATTCTCGTTAAGGGCCTCGCGGATCTCTTCGCTGGAGATAACGATCGACTTGGGGATACCGCTGACCATGTCACGACCCTTTACCTCGATCTCGAGTTCTTCGTGGAGCGGATAGGCAGATCCCACGTTACACTTGATGATCTCGGCTGTACGATCGCCGATCATGATGTTGTGCTGACGCTTGAAGTAGTTCACGATGGCATTGGTGAGCTCGTCTCCGGCGATGCGGATCGACTCGTCTGCGACGATGCCGCTCAGAGCAATGACGGCGATCTCGGTGGTACCACCACCGATGTCCACGATCATGTTACCAATTGGCTCGTGCACCTCGAGGCCTACACCGATGGCAGCCGCCATGGGCTCGGCGATAAGGTGTACTTCCTTTGCTCCTGCATGCTCGGCAGAATCGCGGACAGCCCGCTTCTCGACCTCTGTGATGCCAGACGGCACGCAGATGACCATGCGGCGCGCCGGTTGCCACGATGCCGATACCTTGCGGATGAACGCACGCAACATGCCTTCAGCGATCTCGAAGTCGGCGATCACGCCATCTTTCAATGGACGGATCGTCTTGATCTCGCGGTGCGTACGCCCCACCATTTCCTGCGCTTCGTGGCCGATGGAGATAATGTGCTTTGATGTGCGATCAAACGCGACGATGGATGGTTCGTTCAGCACGATGCCCTTACCCTTCTGCCATATAAGGGTGTTAGCAGTGCCGAGGTCGATGCCGACATCGTTCGTGAGAATTCCGAACCGAGCCATGGAAGTGATGCGTCCCGTTGCGTACGAAAAATCGAGGATGTCGAAATTACAAAAAACGGAACGGGGGCGCTGGGGTATCTTTGTGCATGCGCATTGGACATGTCGAGGTGGAGCAGGGAGTCCTGCTTGCGCCAATGGAGGACGTTACGGACCTCCCCTTCCGACTGATCTGTCGCCGCTACGGCGCAGATATCGTGTACACCGAGTTTATCTCCAGCGATGGCCTCATCCGTGACGCCCGTCGGTCCATGGAGAAACTGCGCCTGGCCGAAGAGGAACGACCAGTGTCCATCCAGATCTTTGGCGGAGATATCGACGTAATGGTCGAGGCTGCACAGCGAGCCGAAGAATCAGGTCCTGACTTCGTCGATATCAACTTCGGCTGCTGGGTGAAGAACGTCGTGGTGCGTAACGCAGGAGCAGCCCTTCTCAAGGATCCTCCGCAGATGCAACGACTGACGCGCGCCATCGTCGATGCCTGTAAAGGGCCCGTCACGGTGAAGACGCGTCTGGGATGGAGCCGCGACTCGATCGTGATCCTGGATGTTGCGCGGATGATCGAAGACGCAGGTGCCGCGGCCCTGACCGTGCATTGCCGTACCCGCGACATGGGGCATGACGGTGAGGCTGACTGGACCTGGATCCCGAAGATCAAGCAAGTTGTGAACATTCCCGTGATCCTGAACGGTGATGTAAAGACGCCGCAAGACGTGAAGCGCGCATTCGACATGACGGGTGCCGATGCCGTGATGATCGGTCGGGCCGCGATCGGCCATCCGTTCATCTTCCGACGCGCCAAGCAGTTCATGGCCACCGGCGAGGAGCCTCCCGAGGTGCACCATCGCGAGCGTATCACCACGTGCCTCGAGCATCTGAAGCTTGAACTTGCGTGGAAGCCGCAGCGACGCGCTATCCACGAATTCAGGAAGCATTACGGCGGCTACCTTAAAGGTCTCCCCTACAACGCTCCGGTCCGCCAGGACGTGGTCCGTTCGGAATCCTACGACGAGATCGAAGAGCGTATGCTTCGATATGCCGACGATCTTGATGAGGCCGGAACGGATTCTGTTGTGGATGATTCGGCTTCCGACGCTCGCTCGTGATCCACACGCATGCAAGCCACACTGACCATCGAATGCCCTGATGAACCGGTCGTGATCGCCGTCAGCGGTGGATGTGATAGCGTGACGCTTCTGCATGTTGCTGTTTCCACCGTATCGACACTAGGCAACATTCACGTCGTACACGTCAATCACCACCTGCGAGGTGTTGCCAGTGATGACGATGAACGTCTTGTTGTGGCCACATGCGACACCCTGGGCGTGGCCTGTCATGTCGCCTCACGTCCGATCGACCCAACATCGGCGGGCATCGAGGCGTCGGCGCGCGAAGCGCGGTATGACGTCCTGGTGGACGTCGCCCGTGAAGTGGGAGCAGCAACCGTCATGACAGCGCACACGGCTGACGATCAGGCCGAAACGGTCCTTATGAACCTAGGCCGTGGCAGTGGTCTTGATGGTATGCGAGGCATGCCTGAGTCGCGCGAGCTCGCTACCGGCGTTACGCTTCGGCGGCCACTACTCAGCGTCCCCAGGAATGTTGTCCGTGACGCTGCTGTCGCCCTGGGTCTCCAATGGCGCGAAGACGCCTCGAACAACGACCTACGATACACACGCAATCGTATCCGCCATGAGATCATTCCGGCGATGCAAGCCATCTTCGGTGCCGACGTTGTCGAGCGCATGGCTCATACTGCCGCTGTTATCGCCGATGCCGGCACGATCGTCGAGTCAAAGGTCCGTCGCATCATCACCGAGATCAGCGTATCTGACGGGCAATCCGTCGGGTTGGACGTTGACGGCCTTCGGGCGCTACCGCAAGGCCTACAACGCCTGGTCCTGCGCAGTATGATCCATGCATCCGTTGCACAGGGCGCAGCCGATGCCGCAACGCTGCGACGAGTATTGGCATTGCTTGACGCCGAAGTCGGTAGTCAGGCACCTGTGCACGACGGCGTCGTGGCCCTACGCGAACGTCACTCCATCGTCTTCATGCAACCATCCACATCCCACGCCGTCTCCTTTGCGATCAAGGCTCCCGGACCGTATGTTGCCGCCCATTGTTCATTGGATGTTTCCATACACGACGTAACCGAGGTTACGATCGATCCTGATCCGCTGACGGCGTACATTGACGCCGGTCAGCTTCACGGTGGTCTTCTCTGGCGCACGTGGGACGATGGAGATCGATTTCGTCCCCTCGGGATGGACGGTTCCGTCCTCGTGAGTGACCTGCTGACTAATGCCAAGGTGCCGTACCGCCGGCGACGAGACATCACCGTCCTGTGTGACGAGGACGGCATCGTCTGGGTCTGCGGCTACCGACTTGCAGACCGCGTCAAGGTTAGCGCTACCACGCGCCGTGTATATCAAGCGACCATCACTGCCCCCTCCACCCGTCACTAATCAACGACCATGGAACAGGACATCATTCGCGTCCATGACCGCACGTTTCGGCCGTACATCCACCGCCATGAGATCGATGAGATCATAGCGGGCATGGCATCTCGTATCAACCAAGACTTCGCAGGCAAGGAATTGGTCGTCCTGATCATTCTGAAAGGGGCCATGATCTTTGCTGCGGACCTCGTGCGGAAGATCAACGTACCATGCGTTCTCGAGACGCTGCGTGCGTCGAGCTACCGTGACGGAATGACATCCGGCTTCCTCGAGATCGAGGCCGCCCTGCCCAATGTTGTCGATCGAAACGTGCTGATCGTCGAAGACATCGTGGATTCAGGCAAGACCATCATCGAGTTGACCAAGGTCCTTTCGGGAATGTCACCCGCCAGCATCAGCGTAGCAGCGATGCTCAGTAAGCCAACGTCACAAACGGAACCATTGGCGATAGAATATGTTGGCAGGGAGATCGCACCCGATTTCGTCGTCGGCTACGGCATGGACTATGCCGGCTACGGGCGCGAGCTCGACGCCATTTGGGTAGTGAATCCCAACGACGAAGATTGATTCGTACATGAATGGCTGCCAATATTCGTCGTTGCAGCCGAATTCCGGAGAACACATGTCTGACCGACAGCCAACTATGCGCCCAAACAAGCAACGCCCACAGCAGAACGGGCCCGATGATGACAACGATCTGACGATGTCGCGCATCCTGCGCAACGTCTTGGTCTGGGTCGGTATCCTCGTCAGCCTCGTGATGGTGGGCATGCTGATGATGGGCGGACAGAAGCAAGAATGGCCTCTGACGTACAATGAATACCTCGAAGTCGTGAAGCAAAGGCGTGTGCAGTATGCCACGGTCACCAAGACCCAGCTGAACGACTATGAGTTTCATGGGACGTTGAAGCAACCCATGACGATCATGCGTGACGGCCGCTCGGTCGAGATAAAGCACTTCCGCACGAAGCTTGGCGTGATCGATAGTCAGACCGAGGCCATGTGGCGTGAGAACGGCATTGGATGGTCATACGAAAGTGGCGACTCACCCTGGTGGGTATCGCTGCTGAGTTTCCTACCTTGGGTTCTGCTGCTCGTGGCCTTCTTTGTACTGACACGTCGCATGCAGATGGGTGGCGGTGGATCGAAGAACATATTCTCGTTCGGTAAGAGCCGTGCGCGGATGCTGACGGAGGGACAAGGCACCGTGACCTTCCAGGACGTTTCCGGAGCTGATGAGGCCAAGGAAGAACTCCGAGAGATCATCGACTTCCTGCGCGACCCCTCAAAGTTCACCCGCCTTGGCGGTAAGATCCCCAAAGGCGTGCTGCTATTGGGCCCTCCGGGTACGGGCAAGACGTTGCTGGCCCGCGCCGTGGCCGGAGAAGCAGCTGTGCCGTTCTTCTCGATCTCTGGTGCAGACTTCGTGGAGATGTTCGTAGGCGTTGGTGCAAGCCGCGTACGGGACCTTTTCGAACAGGCCAAGCGCCAGTCTCCCTGCATTGTGTTCATCGACGAGATCGACGCCGTGGGACGTCACCGCGGTGCCGGCCTTGGCGGCGGCCACGACGAACGTGAGCAGACGCTGAATCAGCTACTTGTGGAAATGGATGGCTTCGAACAGAACTCGGGTATCATCATCATCGCGGCAACGAATCGTGCAGACGTGCTGGACCCCGCCCTGCTTCGTCCGGGTCGTTTCGACCGCCAGGTCGTGGTCGACCGTCCGGACCTGCCGGGCCGTCTGGGCATTCTAAAGGTGCACACGCGGAAGGTACCGCTGGCAAAGGATGTGGTCCTTGACGTGATCGCCAAGGGTACGCCCGGCATGAGCGGAGCGGACCTGGCCAACCTCGTCAATGAAGCCGCCCTGCTGGCCGCCCGTCGCGGTAGTATGGACGTGACGATGTTCGACTTCGAGAACGCCAAGGATAAGGTCATCATGGGCGTCGAACGCAAGAGCATGGTGATCTCGGAGAAAGAGAAGGAAACGACCGCCTACCACGAGATCGGTCATGCTCTGGCCGGGAAGTTTCTTGCAGACAGCGACCCTGTACACAAGGTGACGATCATTCCTCGCGGACGTGCGCTCGGCGTAACATCCTACCTGCCAAGCGAAGAATTCCATACGATGAGCCGCGAGCGTCTAACGACGCGCCTGATCACCCTGCTTGCCGGCCGTGCCGCCGAACGTGTCGTCTTTGGTCAGCTTAACACCGGCGCCGCCAACGACCTGGAACGCGCCACAGCCATTGCCCGGAAGATGGTCTGTGAGTTTGGAATGAGTGACGTCGTCGGTCCGGTTCGCTACGCCAGTCAGCACGACGAGGTGTTCCTCGGTCGCGAGATCTCGCAACCTCGTGATCACTCGGAGGAAACCGCTCGCGTGATCGATGCCGAAGTTCGCCGCATCATCGTCGAGGCCGAGCAGTCGGCCGAACAGCTGATGCGTGATAACCTCGAGGTCCTTCACCGCTGCTCGCGAGCTCTTGTCGAGCGCGAACTTCTCGATACATCGGAGCTTGACATCCTGATCTCGGGCGGCGAGCTGCCACCGGCCATCAAGAACATCGACGATCTCCGCGCCCGACTTGCCAAGGAGCGCGAAGCGCAACCGGCAAAGCCATCGCCGGCTCCGTCGATCCCCCCTGACGCCACACCTGGTATCAGTCCTGCCTGATGTGATGCAGGCGCAGACAACACAGCAGATCACCTATCATCGGGGCCCTCAGGGCCCCGATGTGCGTTCGTCCATTCTGGTGCCCAGCTGGAACAACCTGCCATATCTGAAGGCCTGCGTCGAAAGCATCAGAAGACACTCCACGTTCCCCCATCAGATCATCGTCCACGTGAACGACGGAGGCGATGGCACCCTTGCATGGATTCGCGAACAGGGCCTATGCCATACCTATAGCCCCACGAACGTCGGTGTCTGCCATGCCGTGAACGCTGCGGCAACGCTGGCAACAGCACCGTACATCGTCTTCATGAATGACGATATGGTGGTGCTACCGGGATGGGACGATGCACTGTGGCAGGTCATTGATACCATCGGCCACGATCAGTGGTTCCTGAGTGCGACCATGATCGAGCCGCGTGCCACGGGAAATCCCTGCGTCGTCGTTGCCGATTACGGCGACACGCCCGAACGCCTGCGCGAGGCCGACTTGCTGAATGATCTGCCGAGACTGCGGCGCGATGACTGGAACGGCGCTACATGGCCGCCTAACGTCGTTCCCCGCTCGCTATGGGAAGCGGTGGGTGGCTACAGCGCTGCCTACAGTCCAGGCTTCGGTTCGGACCCCGATTTCTCCATGAAGCTCTGGCAACTGGGCGTTCGGCACTTTCAGGGTGTCGGCTCCAGCATGGTCTATCACTTCCAGGCCCGTAGCACCGGCCGCGTCAAACGCAACGATGGTCCGGCGACCTTTCTTGCGACGTGGGGACTGACGATCGGCGGATTCAACAGACATCTCCTGCGTCGTGGTACGGAATTCCATGGCCCGCTTACGGAACCGTCAGGTCTGCGCTATGGCTTCGACCGACTGCGCTCTGCACTGAAGCGACGCCTGCGCAGGCAGTGAACAACGAACGTCCGGCCTGACGCGATCACGCGCGCAATTTGCCGAAGATGCGCTCAGGAAGAGCCTTGATGACGGACATGATGGGCCGCCAAAACCACGGGGTGTACACCGTTGCCGATCCACGCGCGATCGCTCGTGCTATATCACCGGCCACATGCCCGGCCGATGCGAACAGCGGATTTTTCTTCAGGTGCGACGTCATCGGCGTATCGACAAAGCCGGGTTTGACCGTGATGACGTGTACGCCATGGGCTGCGGCTCGTGTCCGTAGGCCGGATGCATAGGCTGTGACGGCAGCCTTTGCCGCGCCATAGGTGTAATTACTGGCGCGGCCACGGTCTCCTGCAACTGAGGAGATAACTACGGCTGTACCGCGACCTTGCTCGATGAGCAGGTTGACGAAACGATGCATCAGCGACACAACGCTGTCGGCATTCAGCATCCACGTTGCCATGGCATAGTCGACGTCAGCGTCGCAACGAGCTTGATCAGGCAGCACGCCATGGGCGATCACCACAAGATCGATCGACGGCATCGCAGCGCATGTTTCATGGACGACGCGCACATGATCGGACATCTCGGCAAGATCTGCCTGCACGACGTGCGCAGCACGTGCACCACGAATGGTCAGATCAGCAGCGATGGCGCGCAATCGATCCGCATCGCGTGCAACCAGCACAAACGACGCACCATTGATGAATCGCTCAGCCAGGGCACGAGCGATCGCAGATGTTGCTCCAACGATGACGATGTTTGTCATGGTCATGGCTGCTCCAGGGTAAGTCGACGCCACAGCGTCGACGAGAACTGTTGATCCCGGTACTGCTCGAACCTATCCAGCATTGGGAATGACGCCCGGAAGGTCGTTGCCGACATTCGGACATCCTTAGCGGGATAGAGTGCCCCGCCCGCCTCGATCACCATGGCATCAATGACGTCGAGCAGTCGAAGCAGCGCTGCCCCTTGATTTGGCAGATCAAGCGACAGCGTAAGGCCGGATCTCGGAAATGACAATAATCCGGGTGACGGTATCGAACCAAAGGTCTTGAGGACGGTCAAAAAGCTGGCTACACCGGCTCGACGAAGACGTAACAGCGTTTGCCGGATCACATTGCGTGCCTCGAGCGGTACCACGAATTGATACTGGATCATCCCTCGGCTACCGTAGAGATTGTTCCAGCGCGCTATCGCATCAAGAGGCCAAAAGTAGGGCACGATATCACTGTCGAAGACCGTCCTACGTCCGATCTGCCGGTGATGATAGAGCGTATTGAACGTCGCCACGGTGGCCCTGTTAAGCAGCCAGTTCGGCGCCTCGATGGGCACGGTGAGTCTTGGTTGGCGGGACAACGATGCCGTGGATCGCGGTCCATGCTCGGCGTGGTCTCCTCGAATAACATGGCCTCGTCCAACGGATCGCTCAGGAGCCGTCGTATCGATCCACGTCACGGAATACTCATGAGCATGATCGGTTGATATCTGTACGTCGATGGCCTCATCGAGGGAACCGACCTTCAGTCGATCAACGGTGACGGTCGTGGACGCGATGGGCATCAGTTGCATCTCGACCCACGTGATGATACCCGTGAGGCCGAGACCGCCGATCGTGGCGGCAAACATGTCGGCATACGCATGCTGTGAGCATACCATGCGTTGTCCGTCGGAACGCAGCAGCTCCAGTCGTCTGACGTGGCAGCCGAAGGTGCCTCGCCGATGATGGTTCTTGCCGTGAATATCATTGGCAACGGCACCGCCCACCGAAACGTACCGCGTGCCGGGAACAACAGGCAGGAACCACCCGTGAGGGATGGCAAGACGCAGCAGCGTTTCGAGCGTCATCCCCGCCTCTACCATGATGATACCCGTCTGATCGTCAAAGGCCAGGGCCATCGACATGGCAGCTGTGGTGACGATCATCCCACCGTTGTTCAGGCAGGTATCACCATAACTCCGTCCCTGGCCGAAGGCCAGGAGGGGCGCATCGTCGGACGTCCACACGGGAGCACTCCCCGACCAAGGCATGGCTCTGACACAACGCGGCGTCGGATGAACGACACGTCCCCAGGACGCCAGATCGTCGCGTCGTTCTGTCATCGCGCTCCATAGGCGATCACCGCGATCAGGGCAGCAACGGCATAGCTTACAGCGTCGCGCACGGCAAAGACGATCGGGTCATCATGCATCTGGCGGCGATTTGCGATAAACCACATTCGCGCCAGCCAGTACATCAGCGGCGGTACGGCAAGCCACAGCGCCAGCGGATGCGTATAGAGCTTGGTTACATCATCGGAGTTGATGTACTGGACGAAGACCAGAATGCCGATAAAACCAATGGCAGGACCGAGCGAGCGGATCATCTGCAGGTCGCTCACCACATATCCGCGTCCATGCGCGATGTCCACACGACGATGCTCGGCATCAAGCAGCTCTGTAAACCGTTTTACGAATGCAAGACTCGTGAACAGGAACAGCGAAAGCATAAGCAACCACGGAGAGACCTCGACGCCGGCCGCCGCCCCTCCGGCCATAAACCGCAGGGTGTAGAGGATGGACAGTACCAGAACATCGACGATCATGATGCGTTTGAGGCCGAAGGAATAAGCAGTGGTGAGCGCGACATAGACCAACAGCCACCATGAGAACATCTCGGGTAGCCACGACAGCGAGATCCACGCACTCACCCCAAGGAGGATTGGAACCAGTACCAGTGCCTGTCCGATCGTTAGCCGACCGGCTGCCAGGGGGCGATGCTGTTTCGTTGGGTGGACCCTGTCTGACCGAACATCGGCTACGTCATTGACAACATAAATGGCCGAGGCCACGATGCTGAACGAACCGATCGCTACAAGCACCGCTTGAAGCGCATGCATATCCGCAAGGTGATGTGCGAGAGCCAGCGGTACCAGGAGAAGAACATTCTTCACCCACTGATGAGGACGTAGGAGTCGTAGGACGTCAAGTAACATCAGTCGATCACGTTCAGGAGTTCCGGAAAAATACCGTCACGTCGTTCCACCTCGTCAAGATACATGCGATCAGCGTCTATGAGTTCGCCGGCCACCATGTATCGCTCTGCCAAGTCGCAGAGGCGTTCTACATCGGCTGCATGATGCGCAAAACGCATCGACGCATAGTCACGCGCTGTCTCCGTTGTGATCAGGAATTGCCAGTCCGAGGCCTGCAGCAGCAGCATCTCACGATAGAGGTCGTGCATGATACGCTCCATGGTGCCATCCCACGACGAGCGATGATGTTTCTCGCGCAGGTGTCGCAGACGGTGCTCAAGGCGGTATTCACGTTCCCACGTCCACTGCGTCTGCGCATTCATCCAGACCTCGTCCGTTCCGTTGCGGCCCCATGACGATTCCGGAAGTCGAAGCAGGCAGGACGCCTGCGAGGCATCGACGGACTCCGATGCTGTGCGGCTATGGATGCTTGGCGACCCATGGATGCCCCGCAGAACCTCTTCGAGGAAGGCGGGACCTTCGAACCACCAGTGACCGAACAACTCGGTATCAAACGGAAGACTGATCGTCACATCGGCATCGATCATGCTTTGGCGATGGCCGGAGGTGACTTCAAGCGCACGCACAAAGTGTTGTGCATGCTCACGCACGCGCTGTTCTGCCCATGAGGGCTCGTAGTAATCCTTGAGCGCCATATCCGCCGTCACATCGGTGATCCGCCAGTACCGCGTCGCAGAACGATGGTATTTCTTGTGAAAATCCAGGTAATCGGGATCGGCAGGATAGCCGCTGCGGCCGCTCCAGACCTGCATGGCGATCTGCGTATGGCGTGTGAGGACAGCCACCGACGCGTCGTGATCTGTATCACCAACGCGGTAGATGTGCAGCGGACTGCGCTCGTCCAGCAGTCGTCGTGCCGTACCGTATGTCTGGTCATACCATGTTCGACGTCCATCCGGACCAACGACGCCCAGCGGGCGTGCCGATGTCAGCGCCCCTTCGTCCGTGACAAAGAACTCGAGTCCATGGCGAACGAGGATCTCCTCGATCCCCTGCCGGCGCTGTGCGATGGCATAGGCGGACACAGGCATGAGCGTACGCCAGGGATAGGCCGGGCGGTAGGCGCATTCCGGCAGCCAAATGCCACGCGGACGTCGGCCGAAATGTCGCTCATGTGCAGCCACAGCCAGCCGTATCTGCAGCTCAATACTGGAATCCTCGGCCAACAGCGGGAAATATCCATGGGTAGCACCGCACGTCATCAGTTCGATGGCACCGCAATCCTGCAGACGCCGAAACGCACCGATGATATCGCGACCGAGCCTCTCCGTGTAGTCTTGCAATCGTTCTGCATACCACTGCTCCCAGTAATGTGTCAGCCCAATCAGCCGTGGATCGGCAGACTCGGCCTCGAGCGTGGCACGGTCGGCAGCAACCAACGCCATGTGTTCACGGCAGTACTGCTCGAACATGGCCGGCACATCCGGATGTGCCAACTGTTCGCAGACAACCGGGGAGAGATCGAATGTTAGTCCTGGGCGGATACCGTCGGCCATCAGCCGATCGCACATTGCGATCAGAGGCAGATAGCATTCGGCCATCGCCTCGAAAAGCCAGTCGCTGCCGTGCGGCCACGTCCCGTGGTGCACGACATACGGCAGGTGTGTATGCAAGATGATGCTTACCATCGATACGAATCTCGGTAATTCACCGTGAACAACTTGCTACTGCCTAGTACGGAAAACGCCACGGAACCGTAGGCACCGTGGCGTTCAAATGGGCGAGTGACGGGGCTTGAACCCGCGACAACCAGAGTCACAATCTGGGGCTCTACCAACTGAGCTACACCCGCCGTAGAGCCACGAAGTTACGGCTTTTTTGGTTTCGACGCGTCAGCGGGTTCGGGAATGGATGTCTTATCAGGATCACCGGCACGTGCTTCCGGGGCCACGACGCTGCGGATGTTCAACCGCGTGAGCGCAGGCAATGAGGCAAGCTCCTTCACAGGCAGCGACGCTAGGGCATTTCCGCTCAGGTCGAGCTCCGCAAGGTTCGTACAGCTGGCGATCTCTACCGGCACCGTCGTTAACTTGTTCGCACGCAGACTGAGTCGCGTGAGCCGCGTGTACTTACCGATCGACGCGGGTAGCGCTGCGATGGCATTGGAATCCAGCACGAGCTGCTCGAGCACGTTCGCTGTTGCATCCGGCAGTTTCGCGAGCTTGTTTCCACGAACAAGCAGCCGGCGAAGCGTAGGGTGATTCACCAAGCCTTCCGGCAGTGAGGTAAGCGCATTGCCCGACAGGTCTAGAATGCTCAGTGCAACTGCTTTGGCAAGGTCTGCCGGAACGGCTGTCAGCCCATTACCGGCAAGATTCAGATCCGCCAGTGACGCCATCGTACCGAAGCCAACGGGTACTTGCTTGAGGGCATTTCCTGATAGGTCAACTGACACAAGTCCGGCGAGTTTCATCATCGATGCCGGCACGTCGCTGATCCCTGTGCGACCAAGCTCTAGATCCTGCAGGGCCGTCATGCCATCGAAGGCTGCAGCGTCGATGCCACCTGACAGCACATTGCCACGCAGGTCCAAGCGCTGCAAGGACGGCATGGCCACTTTGCCGACCTTCGTAATGGCATTCTGCGACAGATTCAACACCTGGAGTGCCCCAAGTTGCTTCAGCGCTTCGGGCACTTCCGTGAACTTGTTCCGCGACAGGTTCAGGGTACGCAGCGACTTGAGTGCTGTGATGCCCGATGGCAGTGTCGTAAGCTCATTCCCTGTTAGGTTGAGCTCCTCGAGGTTCGTACACTGGAGTACATCAGCCGGCAGCTCCGTCAGTTTCTTGCGTGACAGATCGAGCCGTTTCACCGATGCAGGATCTTTGATAGCGTCCTCGACATTGCGGACCACCGTTGACGGACGTGGACGCGGTGAAGATGGTCGTGTCATCGTCTGCGCGACCGTGGTTGTGGTTTCAAACAGCGACGCGAATGCTAGCGCCGCAAGCGAGAGTTGGATGTACTGTTTCATGGCTCAAAAATACAACGTCATTGCCTTGGATTCACGTATCGGTGTTTCGATGCCATCCACGTGGCAGATCGTTTTCCCTTGCATGAGACCCTTTCCCTGACGATGTTTGTACGCAACCCTCTGCCCGCTACGGCCATAAGCTCCTCCTGAGCGCCAGGCCCGCAGACACTCCCCGCCCCTTCTTCGACTCTTACCGACTTCATCGCATTTGTATGCGGGGCATTGTGCAGGGGCTCGTTCTACGCCATTACCCACTTTTGAGCATGTGCCCATGGCACCGCGCCGCTTTGACCATCATCGCCGCCACGATCGCGACCGTCACCGTCATGATCCGAATCGGACAGAACATCCACGTCAGGACCAACGAAACGAACATCGTCCTGAGCCACGCCCCGAGCCTACGACTCCCGCGCTAACGCTGCCGGATCTCAAGGCCAAAAAGATCGCCGAGCTCACAGAGCTTGCTCAGCAACTTGGTATCGAGGGCTTTCAAGACCTGAAGAAGCAGGATCTGATCACCAAGATCCTCGAGGCAGACAGCGCACGGCAGTCGCGCGAGGCACAGCAGGAAGGCGTCAACCTCTGCGTCGGTGTGATCGAGGTGCTGCCTGACGGATACGGCTTCCTCCGTTCGCAGGAATACAACTATCTGCCGTCGCCCGATGACATCTACGTTTCGCCGTCTCAGGTGAAGCGTTATAACCTGCGCAACGGTGACACGGTCAAGGGTCTGGCCCGACAGCCAAAGCAGGGTGAGCGTTTCTATTCGTTACTAAGCGTAGAGACCATCAACTACTTGCCCTTCGAGTTGATGCGTGACCGTTCACAGTTTGACGGGCTCACACCGCTCTATCCGTCCAAGCGTCTCACGCTCGAGGCCACCTCAAACGAATATGCGCCCCGCATCATTGACCTGGTCTCGCCCATCGGTAAGGGGCAGCGCGGTCTTATCGTTTCACCGCCAAAGGCGGGTAAGACCATTCTGCTGCAGCAGGTCGCGAACTCGATCGCTCGCAATCACCCCGAGGTGAAGCTGATCGTGCTGCTGATCGATGAGCGCCCGGAGGAGGTCACGGACATGCGCCGCAGCGTGAATGCCGAGGTCATTGCCTCGACTTTCGACGAGCCGCCCGAGCGTCACGTGGCCGTAGCAGACATTGTCCTTGAAAAGGCCAAGCGCCTTGTGGAGTGCAAACAGGATGTCGTCATTCTGCTTGACTCCATCACGCGTCTTGCACGTGCACACAACACCGTGATCCCGCAGTCCGGAAAGCTGCTCTCCGGTGGTGTCGACGCGAATGCCCTGCACAAACCCAAGCGCTTTTTCGGCGCCGCACGAAACATCGAAGAGGGAGGATCGCTGACGATCATTGCGACGGCCCTTGTCGAGACGAACTCGCGGATGGACGAGGTGATCTTCGAAGAATTCAAGGGTACGGGTAACATGGAGCTTGTGCTGGAGCGAAAGCTTGCCGAGCGACGCATCTTCCCTGCCATCGACGTAAATCGCTCCGGTACACGCCGCGAGGAACTTCTGCTTACGACCGAAGAGCTAAACAAGATCTGGATCCTGCGAAAAGTCCTGGGAGACGATCCGCCGATCGAAGCGATGGAGCGGTTGCTCGACCGTATGAAGGCGACCAAGTCGAACGTTGAGTTTCTCAAATCGTTGAATACCTGACGCAACAATGTCGATCGAGCATTCCGTCAATCAGCGGGCCATGAACCTCTCGCTTGCCACGGGCCTTCTGATGCTCGTGGCAAAGTGGATCGCCTATGTGATGACGGGTTCGTCGGTGATCTTCTCCGATGCAGCCGAAAGTGTCGTTCACGTCGTAGCCGTATGGTTCGCGTGGTATGCACTCCGCGTGGGCGCAAAGCCTCCCGACGACGAGCATCCGTACGGACACGACAAGGTCAGCTTCTTCTCTGCCGGCGTCGAAGGTGGCCTTATCTGCATCGCGGCCATCGTCATCATCGTGAGTGCCACAGAGAAGCTTGTCGTTGGCGTCGAACTGCAGAAGCTCGACATCGGCATGTCGATAACGGCAGGCGCCGCACTGGTCAACCTAGCCTTGGGCGGCTACCTTATCTCAACCGGAACAAAGAACAAGTCGTTGGTGGTAGAGGCCAATGGTCGCCACGTGATGACGGACGTCTGGACCAGCGCCGGTGCCGTTGCCGGCCTGTTCATCGCACAATGGTCGGGCATGCTTTGGCTCGACCCTGCCATCGCCCTGCTCTTTGGTGCCAATATCATCTGGGAGGGCGGCAAGCTCGTCTCCGTATCGGTCAAGGGCCTCATGGACTCGTCGGATCCGCAGCAGTTGAGACGCGTCCACGACGTCTTGAGCAAATTCTGCACCGAACACGAGTGCAGCTACCACCGTCTGCGCCTCCGGTCATCGGGCAACATGATCCACGTGGACTATCACCTGATGCTCCCGGATGACATGACGATGCACGAGGCCCATACCCTGGCAACGGCCTGCGAAGACCTCGTCCGCAAGGCCATCGACCATAACACCGAGGTCTTCACGCACCTTGAGAGCGTCAGTCAGCCCGACGGACACGTATAGCGCAATCAGAGGTAGCGTTCATGCAGGATGCGCAGGTGATGCTCGGTGTGTCCGGCGATGATCCACAGCAGTGCACGCACCGTGATGGGATTGCCGTTGGCCGTTCCGGAACGCTGCATCACGGAACTCGTCATGCTTTCCATCAGCGTAATGGTTGCGCTGCGCACGCTCGTAAACTCCTCTACCAGACTACGAAGTGATCGTGCGTCAAATGCGGCGTTTGCCACGTAGGCGTTCTCGTCGAAGCCCGGCAATGGCTGGACCTCTCCGCGTGCGATGCACATGGCACGATACGCGAACACCCGCTCGCAGTCTATCAGGTGTCCCAGCACTTCCTTGATGCTCCACTTCCCTTCCGCATAGCGGAACAGTGCATCGTCATCGTTCATCATTGCCCCTAATGACTCGATGGCAGTAATCTGGGTACGCAGAACACCGGTAAGGTCAACGTCACCAAGGGCAGCAACATACCGGTGGTAGTAGGCGGGATACTCGGTTTCAGGTGGTCTCATGATGCAAGCTAGGTATCTCCCGCAAAGAATAGCAGGGTGATCTTCGCTCTCAGCAGCTTACCGAACATCAACACGCTAATCGCGCGCGAACCAAGATAATGCGGACGTACGATAAGCCGTTGAATGACATATTGTTACAAGTCAACACCCTTATGCTTCTCGGTTCTATACCCTCATGTTTCTCGACTCTGCAGTCGGATCTGTTACGCATTGTGTTGGGCCGATCGCTTGCACCACTCCTGTTTCGTCAGGGACCAGACCTCTGCCATGGTGTACGTCGGGTCTACGAGTGAGGCAGGACGCAGACCAATGAACGTGGCACCGGTCTTTTCTTTGACGCGTCGAGAGCGGTCGTTACCCAGAGCGTTGGAAAAGCATAGTGATTCGAAGCCAAGTGGACCAAATGCATAGTCGAGGACCGGAACGACGGTCTCGGTCATGTAGCCCTGCCCCCAGAACTTCCTGCCAAGCCAAAAGCCGCGATGTTCCGGACATCCCTCCCGCCACAGGTCGATGCATCCGATAATCTCGGTGGGCTCCGTCTTCCTTCTGATTGCCCATGTCCAGCGGCTGACGCCCTGTGGAGGCAGGACCATATCACGCAGAAAATCCTCTACGCCCGTCGGTGGATATGGCCATGGCACTCTCGACGAGAGGTGTCGGATGACTTCGTAGTCAACGAAATGCACGGCATATGGCGCTGCATCCTCCAATCGCACTGGGGTCAGCAGCAATCGTTCGGTCGTAAACCGAGGAATGGCAGGCATGAAATGCCTTAGTCGTTGTTTGCCACCCGCTTTGCGTCGACCGACCACGCGCCGGCACCTAGTAGGGCGATCGCTGTAAAGCAGAAGAAGTACATCAGCGCCGGCTCTTTGTCACCCAGCGGATCGCCACCGTGCACGTAGAACGCTGCAACACCCATGGTGAATGCAGTCATCAAGGCCGAAAGACGTGTCTGGAAGCCAACGATCATGAGGAGCGGAGCAATAAGCTCGGCAATGACGGCCAGGGCCAGAGAGATCGTCGGACCCATCCACATGAAGTCCATGAATTGGATCTCGCCGCCGGCCATAAGCTTTTGGAACTTCGGCCAGCCGTGGGTCATCATCAGGGCAGACATTCCAACGCGAAGGAGGAGTAGACCGGCATCGTGCAGCATCGTCATGGTAGTGGGTGGTAGTGAGTGGATATGCTGTGGTAACGAAGGACAAACATAACTACCTCGCTGCTCTGTGCGGCACCGCCCTGCTCGTTAGCATCACAGGTGCTTTCTTGCTTCGCGCAGCGTAAGGCCTGATAGGATATGGCTGTGTTCATCAACAAAGGCACGCACATGGTCGGGCGCCGTGTAGGCGTATTGCCGGAGTGCCCACCCTGCCCCTTTCCGCACAAAGAACTCGGTGCTTGATGCGCGTCGGAGCACACATTCCGTCAGCAGGTCGAAGTCCGTCTGCTCACGGTATTTGAGTTGCACCAGGATGGCAGTACGCTGCAACCAGATGTTGTCGTCCTCAATCCATGCTCGTGCATGGTCACGCACAAGGTCTGGGAAGGGGCGCAGCATGCCGCCGATGATCGTCGGCGCAAGCACGTCCGCAGTGTCCCACCAGCTCTTCGTGGTGACAAAGCGCTGCAGATGCGGTATATCAGCCGGCGTCAGCCGGCGCAGCACGGCTGGTAGCGCCAGCATGTCGCAGGCTGCATACTGCATCTCCCGCTCGGCGTCCGCCCAGCAGAGGGCGGCAAGGTCCAGAACGGACAACGGGAGGCCCAGCGTATGCCGGACCTCCCGCGTGAGTCGTCGTCGTGTTGGTGCGTCGATCCCGAAGAACGGGAACTGGTCTCGCATGTATGCTGCTGCGCCTATGGCGCGTTCCGCGTTGGCATGCTCCGTGAAGGCACGTCGCAGGGCCGCGTGGAATTCGCCGGCTGTACAGCTCACAGACCCATCTTGCGACGGATGGCAGCATCGATCCGGCGCAGTGCCTCTTCGATGTTCTCGATGCTGTTCGCATACGAGAAGCGGATGAAGCCTTCACCGAAGGCACCAAAGGCCGTACCCGACAGGCAGGCCACGCCGCCCTCGTACAGCAAGTAGTCGGCGCATTCCTGCGACGTCATACCCGTGCCTTCAATGTTCGGGAAGACGTAGAACGCGCCGTGCGGCTTATGGCAGCGGAAGCCGGGGATCTTGTTCAGACCATCGACGATCGTGTCGCGGCGGTGCTCGAACTCCTTCATAAACTCGGCTACGTACGGCAGCGTGCGATCGTCGAGTGCCTCGACGCCGGCCATCTGTGTGAACGAGCTGGTGCATGACGTCACGTTCGTCTGCAGCTTGGCGACGACCTTGGCCATTTCCTTCGGGAACAGACCATAGCCAAGGCGCCAGCCAGTCATGGCAAACGTCTTCGAAAAACCGTCAAGGATGATCGTACGGTCTTCCATGCCGTCGAACTCCGTGATCGACGTATGCTTGAAGTCGCCGTACGTCACCTGCGAGTAGATCTCGTCGCTCAACACGATCAGGTCATGCTTGATGGCCAGGTCGGCGATGGCGCGCAGGTCCTCGCGGGTAAGAATACCGCCTGTAGGGTTTTGCGGCGTGTTGATGATCACCATGCGGGTCTTGGGCGTGATCAGCGCGGCCAGATCGTCCACATCAAAGCGGAACTCCTTGTCTTCGCGCAGCTGCAGCGGCACCGGCGTCGCCTGCAGGAAGTTGATCACCGATTCATAGATCGGGAAGCCCGGATTTGGATAGATCACCTCGTCGCCTTCATCGATGCAGGCCATCATGCCAAAGAACATGATGGGTTTTGCTCCGGGCGTGATCACCACGTGGTCGGCATCGTACTTCGCGTAGCCACGCGTCTTGTTCACGTAGTCGGCCACGGCCTTGCGGGCATCGGGCAGACCCGCTGCAGGACCGTAGTGTGTGAAGCCCTTGTCGAGCGCGTCCTTCGCTGCCTGAATAACATTTGGTGGCGTATCGAAGTCGGGTTCGCCGATCTCGAGGTGGACGATGTTCTTGCCTTGTGCCTCGAGGGCGCGTGCCTTCACGAGTACTTCAAAGGCCGTTTCGGTTCCTAGTCGAGAAATGCGTTCTGCGACGTGCATGGTGGTGTCCTGTGGGGGAAAGCGTTAGATGTTCTCGGCCCCGTGGGGCTCGCGTACAAACTCGATATCGATGGTGCGGGCATCGTCATTCGTTGGATCGGCACTGATCCGGACGACGTAATGCTGTGGCATCATGTGCTGTGCCTTGTCTGGCCATTCAACCAGCTTAATGGCGTCATGAGCAAACACACAGTCATCAAAGCCGACTTCGGCAAGCTCCTGTGAAGACTCAATGCGATACAGGTCCACGTGATAGATGCGGACCGGTATTCCGTCTGGTGCTTGACCGGCATACTGGTTGATGATCGTGAAGGTCGGACTCGTTACGATGTCGGCAACGTTGAAGTAGGCGCACACACCCTTCACGAATTCCGTTTTACCGGCGCCGAGATCACCGTATAGCGCTACAACATCGCCAACGCTAAGGTTGGCGGCGAATTGCTGGCCGAGGGCGATCGTCTCGTCTTCGCTCATCGACCGGAGGGACATTGCCTCCATGTAGGCCCCTGATTGGGAGACATGGTGCAGTCTGGTTAACTGCGTGACTCCAAAATTACCACGGGCAGGATCATTTCTTCAAGGGATATACCACCATGCTGGAAGCTGTCGCGGTACTTGTTCAAGTAGTGGTTGTAGTCCGTCGGATACACAAAGTAGTTGTCTTCCTTGGCAATGACGATGGTTGTGGCAATGCCCGGAGCGGGAATACGGTAGTTCTCCGGCTCACGGATGATCATGGCATCGCGTTGTTCCGCCTTGACGTTACGACCGATCTTGTACCGCAGGTTGGTCGTTGTATCCCTGTCCCCCATCACCTTGCAACCATGCATGCAGCGCACGCTGCCGTGGTCGGTCGTTAGGACGATCTGCGCCCCCGGCACCGTTGCCAGGGCCTTGAGAATGCCATACAGACTGGAGTGTTTGAACCATGACCGCGTCAGGGATCGATACGCGGACTCATCAGGAGCGATCTCCTTGAGGATGGGATAGTCGGATCGGGAGTGTGCGATCATGTCAACGGCATTGACGACGATAGCCGTCAGGTGATTCTTGGCATAACGCATGATGTCAGCCTCGACACGCTTGCCAAAGTCGGTGTCGATGATCTTGATGTATTGCAGATCGTTCTTGAGCGTTACGCGGCGTCGCTGCAGCAGAAGATTGAGCAGCTCCTTTTCGTTTCGGTTGAGCGTATGCTCATCCTTTCCGCGCTCATCGATCGTAAACTGCGGATAGCGTTTGTTGATCTCTGTCGGGAAGAGTCCTGCAAAGATCGAATTCCGAGCATAGGGCGTCGCAGTCGGTAGAATACCGCAGTAATGTTCGCGCTGGATATTGAAGTGCGGCCGCAGGAATTCCTCGAACACCAGCCACTGATCCATGCGCATGCAGTCGACCACAATGAAGAACGTCGGACGACCGCTTGCCAGGCGGGGTACAACGTAGGTATCGACAATGTGCGGCGAGAGGAGTGGAGCGTCCTCACTACGTCCGGATCGATCACTCAGCCAGCCCTGATACTCCTTCTCGATGTACTTGGAGAATGCAGCATTACACTCGCGGAACTGATCGCGCAGCGACTGCTCCAGTCCCACGTCGGGGTGTTCATCGAGTTCCATTGCACGCTGGACCAGCTTCAGATAGACGTCCAGCCACTCGCTCCACGACATATGGTCCATCAGTCGACGGATGATGGTACTGTAGTCCTGATGGAATCCCTGCGTGATCCGTTCCTCCGTGATCCGCTGCGTCTCCAGGAACTTCTTGCAGGCAGCCAGGATCTGCGTGGGGTTCACGGGCTTCGTCAGGTAATCGTTGATCTGACGTCCGATCGCCTCTTCCATCAGCGATTCCTGCTCGTTCTTGGTGACCATGACGACGGGCACGGAGGCGTCCAGGTCTTTCAGGACGGACAGCGTTTCAAGGCCGGAGATACCCACCATGGTCTCGTCAAGAAACACCAGGTCAAATCGCTGCTGGTTGGCCAGCTCGATAGCGTCTTCACCGTTCGTAGCAGTAGCTACATCGTAGCCTCGCTGTTGCAGCAGCATGATGT
>JAULYI010000218.1:0-21015 GCA_032117915.1 Kapaibacterium sp. (SeqCode)
CTCACGGAGCAGTACCGGATGAATCACGTGATCATGTCCTACTCCAACAGCACCTTCTACCAGGGCAAGGTCACGTCGCACACCAGCGTCGAGGACCGCACATTGCCGGAGGGCGCTGCGTTGCACGAGAGCATGATGATCGTTGATACTTCAGGTCGCGGCTGGGAAGAAGAACCCGGCGAAGGATCGGAATCCCTTGCCAACCCCGGCGAAGCGCGCTGCGCCGTCACGCTCTTCGAAGAACTTGTGCAGCATACCGGCCACGAATCATGGAGCGTCGGCATCATCTCGCCCTATCGGGGCCAGGTACGTCTCTTGCAGACCATGCTTGATGACTCTCACCGATCCGCTGTTGCCCTGCTTGACGTAGACACCGTCGACTCCTTCCAAGGCTCCGAATGCGACGTCATCATCATCTCCCTTGTGCGCAGCAACACCGAACAGGACATCGGCTTCCTCAAAGACATCCGCCGCATGAATGTTGCCATGACGCGCGCCCGCCGCAAACTCATCATCATCGGCGACGGCTCGACCATCGCCGCCCATCCGTTCTATAAGGGGCTGTGGGAATATGCCGAGCGTGACGCAACGGTCGTCAGCGCATGGAGTATCGATCATGAGGTGTCTTGATCACGGTTTCACACAGCCATGGCTGCGTATGATGTCCGCCGCTATCCAGTATCACGACCTCGGGATTTGCTGCGCGTGGGTCGATATGTGTGCTGTATAGCACGTGATGCGGTCTCACGGACGAGGCAATGCTTCAGGATCATACTTTCAGCCGCCCTATCGTAGCAATCGGAGCGTCTGCACCAAGGAAACAGTACGAGCTCGAACGAAATAGAATCCTCTGGCAAGACGATCAAGCACAGGGGACAGATCAATGTGGTTTGTACCGGCAGTGCCGGGTAGACTGGAGATGGTATCAACGATGCGGCCATCTACCGATATGATCTCAATAGTGATTTCCTCTGCAGAGGGTAGCGCAAGGATCAACATTGACTCCTCCATTCGGCACACCAACGTTTCGTGCTGCGGATCGCTTGGCGCATGGGTCACGAAGGCACTATCGAGCGTGTACAGGACAACGGTACCGTTGTTCGTTCCTCCCGCAGCAACGAAGTCAGGAATGCCATCGCCGGTTTGGTCATTGATGACTGTAACACCTGCCAATGGCCAGATCTTAGCCCCCTGCGAATTCCAGATCGCGAACGGATGTGCAAGGTCTGTCGCATAACAGAACACTCGACCGACGCCACTTGCTTGAAATGCGACAACAGGTTGCGAGGTGCCAAGACTATGCCCCAGGAACCACGGCTGAAAAAAATCCAGCCCATTCGCAAAGATCTGCTCACCGGTAGGGGTAAAGCGGCCCTCAGTGGCATCGAATCGTTCAATGACATTGGAAGATGTGTCCACGTGACGTCTGCACTCCATGTACAGCCAGTCTCGCCGGGCCGCACTATCAACCATCACGCCAACATCTCCAACCGTTCTGTCGGGGAGTGAATCCGTCAGCACGAAGTCATAGGTCCATCCATCGTTCGTTCGATCAATACGAAGCTCGTATAATAGGTGCTGATATCGCCATGGCCATACATTCGTATCCGCCTCATACTGATAGAGCCGACACGGCCCGCTGGCAGACTTCCAAAACCACATGGTTATGACATACGACACGCTGCCCGATCTTGGTTGGGGGATCGTCATTACACGCTCACATCCTTTGCCGGCATTGGGACCGCCTCGGATCACGCGTGCAGTATAGCCACCGCCGCCTACGTCGCACAGCACGTCAAGGTAACCATCCCCATCAACATCTTCAGAACGAACTGGAGTACCTGAACAACCAGCAACTGTGTCGATGGCTTGTACTGGCAAGGGTGTCGGCTGCCCATTTGAACAGCGAAGGATGTGTCCACGAGTATTGACGTATTCCAATGGCGGAATACCGTCGGCATCATAGGGCAACGGATAAACACCCAGCGATCTGTCAATATTCGTTGTATCTAGGCGAGGAGTTGTTCTCCATGTGAACCGTCCGTTGGTTGTTGTGGCACCAACAAACACATCAAACCCTTCAACTCCGCATACATCGGGGACGTAGGTCGGGGGAAACATATCTCCCTCCCGATTCACTGTCCAGATAACCTTAAACTCTCGTGCCCCCGAGAAGTCGATCCGCTCTTGTGCGATCATCGACTGCGACGCGATGACTCCAAGAACGGCAAGCAAGACAACACTGCGCATGTAAGACTCCGCGTAGCGTAACGGAATGCCTTTACCACTGATCGAGACGCACTCGGATCGTATCCAGTACTGAATGCTCACCAGTCCGCATGTACCTGCGAACTGTATTCGGAATCGTCACCGACTGCTGATTCCGATGCAGAAACATACAACAATTCGTTGTTGGTGACACGACCTTCCACGATGATGATGCGAACTCGAACGAACACGTGGTCCAATCTCGGTTTCCATGGGCTAACAATGATTCATACACTACCTCCCCTGCTCTGGCCGTGGGCAGATTGGCCCCGGGTAGCAATACAGGATGCAGGCGGATGAGTCTACTGCTGGCCGTTATACATTAAACCGGAAGTACATGATGTCGCCGTCGCCAACGATGTACTCTTTGCCTTCGATGCGGTACTGGCCTGCATCCTTCACGGCTTGTTCGCTGCCTAGTCGTTCCCAGTCGGCATACTTCATGACTTCGGCACGGATGAAGCCCTTTTCGAAATCCGTGTGGATGACGCCTGCGGCCTGGGGGCCGGTGCTGCCTGTGCGGACCGTCCACGCGCGGGTCTCTTTTTTGCCGGCAGTAAAGTAGGTTATCAGACCGAGCAGACGGTAGGCTTCGCGGATCACGCGGTCCAGCCCCGGCTCTTCCATGCCAAGGTCCTGCAGGAACACGACACGGTCATCTTCCTCCAGCAGGGCGATCTCGGATTCGATCTTTGCGCAGATGGGAACGACGATTGCGCCCTCGGCTGCGGCGCGGTCGCGAACTGCCTGTACGTAAGGGTTGCCTTGCTTCACGCCGACCTCGTCGGTGTTCGCCACGTACATCACGGGTTTATCGGTAAGCAGCTGCATCATCTTGATCCAAGCTGCAGACTTCTCGTCACGCTCAAAGGTCCGTGCCGGCTTGCCCGCATCAAGGTGGGCCTTGAGCAGCTCGAGCATCACGGCTTCCTCTTTAGCGTCCTTGTCATTGGCACGGATCTTCTTCTGGACGTTATCGATGCGCTTCTCGACACTCTCGAAGTCCTTCAGGATCAGTTCGGTCTCGATGATGTCGATGTCGTGCAAGGGGTCAACACCGCCGTGGACGTGGACCACATTGTCGTCGGCAAAGCAGCGCACAACATGGGCAATGGCGTCGCAGGCGCGGATGTTCCCCAGGAACTGGTTGCCCAGACCCTCGCCCTTTGAAGCGCCTTTGACAAGACCGGCAATGTCGACGAATTCGACCGTAGCCGGTACTTCCCTATCTGTCTGATACGCAGCCGAAAGCTTCTTCAGCCGCGGATCGGGCACGTTCACGATGCCCACATTCGGGTCGATCGTGCAAAAAGGATAGTTCGCCGCTTCCGCCTCGTTCGACGTGAGGGCGTTGAACAATGTCGATTTACCGACGTTAGGAAGTCCGACGATGCCGCAGGCAATGCCCATGGGGAGTGTCCAATTGCGTGAAGGAAGCTGCAAAGTTACGACGACAGTGTCGCATGGCCCCCTTCAGAACATCAACTGCAGCCCGACGGCCCAGTAGTGATCGTTCTGGTCCATGAACATGCCATGGAGACTGCGGCCATCATAGCGGTAGAGATTGATGCTGTTCATGACGTCCGTGGACGTGGTCCACTCAATGCCGATCTGTGCCGCATGCTGGGCATGCCATACACCATCAATACCAACCAGCTTACCATCGTAGCCACCAGCAACGCGGACGTCAGAGGAAATGGGATACCGGACGTTTATACCGGCCTGCGGTATGATCCGCTCGAATCGGCGCGGTTGCACAGCCCATACGTATGTCAGGCCCGCATAGGGCCGCACATAGCGCATCCTCCAGCCTACGAGTGCCTCTATAAACTCTCTACTGTACACGAAGGGTCGCTGCCGTGCAAAGACTCCGGAGTTGCTGGCATAGCCATCAACAAGATGCGTAGAGATGTGGGCCACACGAACTCTGGCGTCAAGGGGCGATGCCGTGTCGACGAAGGTACCGTACAGGCCAAACCAGTAGTCGATCGTTTCCACGGGGAACTTGAA
This sequence comes from Kapaibacterium sp. (SeqCode), assembly GCA_032117915.1. Lineage (GTDB taxonomy): Bacteria > Bacteroidota > Ignavibacteria > Kapaibacteriales > Kapaibacteriaceae > ZLKRG46. The sequence continues at coordinate 4,279 of JAULYI010000218.1, forward strand.
GTTACCCTCGCTGCGCAGTCGTGTGAGGGTAAAGAAGTCCACGCCGACGTCGAACCGTGGATCTGGACGAAGCAAGGACGGCGAAGCGCCGATATCCAGACGCATACGGTCAGGCGTTACCTGCCACATCGTAAGAATGCGCGCTTCGAGTGGGTTTGCGATTGGTACGTTGTACTCCTGAGTATGCGATGGCGTAGCCCACACGCATGATCCAAGTAGGAGCAGGAGCAGCGTTACCGACCGCATGTTCATCGGTAGATGCCGCGCTTAGACGATCGGATGAAGTCGATACAGGCACGCACATCCGGATCGACGGAAACGTGTTTGGCCTCGTAAGCGGCGATACCGTCGGACGTGTTCAGACCGGAGCGAAGCAACGTGTGGTAGAAGGTGTCGATCGCCTCGATGGTCTCACGTGTGAAGCCGCGACGGCGCAGCCCAACGGCGTTGACACCCTCGACGGTGAGCGGCTCCTTGCCACAGAGCGTGAAGAGCGGAACATCTTTGACGACGCGCGAGCAGGCACCGACCATGCTATGTGCGCCGATACGGCAGAACTGGTGTACGCCGGTAAGACCGCCTAGGATAGCCCAATCCCCCACTTCGACATGTCCGCCAAGCTGAACACTGTTGGCGATGATGACGTGGCTGCCTACGACGCAGTCATGAGCAACGTGCACGTAGGCCATGAGTAAACAGTCACTGCCAACCTGCGCCTTACCGCTGTGCGTCGTGCCACGATTTACGGTCACGCATTCGCGCAGAACCGTTCTATCGCCGACAATGGCGAGCGTCGGCTCGCCGGCATACTTCAGGTCCTGCGGGGCCGTACCTACAACGACGCCCGGATGCAGCCGTACGTCCTTACCGATGCGCGATCCGTTGGCAAGCACGACGTGCGAGATCAACGCAGAACCATCACCGATCTCGACGTCGGCCTCGACAACACAGAACGGCCCAATGGTCACTCCTGCGCCGATGCGCGCGGCGGGGTCGACGACGGCCGACGGATGAATGGTCGTTGGTTGTGTCACGCGACCTCCCGATCAACGACGGCAGCCGACAGTTCGCCTTCGGCAACGAGCTGGTCGTTGACGTAGGCCTTGGCATCCAGCTGCACAATGCCGAACCGGAAGCGGATGACGGAAACGTCCATTACGAGGGTATCACCGGGGATGACAGGCTTGCGGAACTTCAGGTTATTCATGCCCGTGAAGAAGACCAACTTCGTCTTGGCATCGATGCCTTCGGCCGTCAGCAGCACGCAGCCCGTCTGTGCCATGGCCTCGGCGATCAGCACTCCCGGAAAGATGGGACGTCCCGGGAAGTGTCCCATGAAGCATGGCTCATTGAACGTGATGTTCTTGTATCCGACGATTCGACGCTTTTCCGAATCGAACTCGGTGATTCTGTCGATCATCAGGAAGGGGTAGCGATGCGGCATCAACTCCAGGATGGCATTGATGTCGAACACCACGCCTTCGGTAGGACGCTTTTGATACTTCTTGACGGTGCGCTGCTGTTCGTAGAGACGACGGACCTTGCGGGCGAACTCGATGTTGGCCGCGTGTCCGGGACGCGCAGCCAGTACCTGGGCGCGCATGCGAGGACCGATCAGCGCAAGATCGCCGACCATATCGAGCAGCTTGTGGCGTGCCGGCTCATTCTTGTATCGCAGTCGATTGTTGTTCAGAATGCCGTTGCTTCCCAGCACGGCATTACCCTGAATGCCCATCTTGGTGAGCAGTGTCGTGAGATCATCGTCGGACATTTCCTTATCGATGATCACGATGGCATTGTCGAGGTTGCCACCTTGGATCAGTCCTTGCGCATGCAGCGCTTCAACCTCATGCAGAAAACAGAAGGTTCGTGCCGGAGCGAACTCCGTCTCGAACTCCGTCTCCAGGTCGAACAGTCCCGTATGCTGCGAACCCAGTGCCGGGTTGTTGTAATCCACCATCACGGTCACGCGGTACTTGTCGTTGGGCAACGCCATGATCTCGGTGCCGCGGGCTTCGTCAACGTAGCGCACCGGTGCTTCAAGGATGATCTCCTCGCGCACGGCCTGCTGTTCGACTGTGCCAACCTTCTTGATCATCTCGACGAACGGCATCGATGAACCATCGCCGACCGGCGGCTCGTTGTTCGACAGCTCGATCATGCAGTTATCGACACCCATGCCGACCAGAGCGGCAAGCACGTGTTCTACCGTGTGCACGCGCGCCTCGCCAATGGCAAGGGTCGTGCCTCGGGCAATATCCACGACATGATCGACCAGAGCCGGGATCTCCGGATTGCCCGGCAGGTCCGTGCGCACAAATCGAAAGCCCGTGCCTTCGGCAGCCGGCCTGAACGTGAGCGTTGTAAGATTGCCTGTGTGGAGTCCTACACCGGACATCGTAACGGCATCGGCAAGGGTACGTTGATTCGTCATGGAATTTCTTGCTTCGTGTTGTCACCCATGGCCGATCGGCCCGCCATGTCCATGGCATCGACCTTGCGCTTCAGGGCTTCAAATTCATGGAGGAGCTCGGGCAGCGTTCGCATCGCGGCTTCGATACGCATGGTCTTGCGACGCTCGAGCGCTGGCGACCCGAAGTAATGTCCCGGCGTGGTAATGGTCTTTGAAATGCCGGACTGTGCATGCAGGACGACATCGTCTGCCGTTGACACGTGACCGACGATGCCGGCCTGACCAGCGAAGCGGTTTCGCTCTCCAAGTCGGGTGGAGCCTGCGATGGCCACATGGGCAGCCAGTGCGCTGTTACGACCAATGCTCACACCGTGAGCGATCTGTACGAGATTGTCAATCTTTACACCATCACCGATCAACGTCGTTCCAACGGCGGCCCGGTCGATCGTGGTGTTTGCGCCGATTTCAACATCATCACCAACAACAACGGTTCCCACCTGCGGAATCTTGTCGAAGGAGCCATCGGCATTCTCGATGTAGCCGAAACCATCGGAGCCAAGCACCGCTCCTGCATGGATGATGCATCGCTGTCCAACCACGGTGCCACCTGCTAGTGTCACGTTGGCATGTACGGCAGTATCAGTGCCGATCGAGACATCGGCATACAGCACCACATTGGCATAGAGCTGGACGTTCGCGTCGATACGACACCGCTCGCCAACGACGCAGCCAGGACCGATGGATGCCGACGGATCGACATTGGCTGTTGGGTGGATCACGGCAGTTGCATCACGCTGTCCGCGCTCCATGTGCATCGGCGGGTAGAACAGCCGCATCACGTGAACGAAGGACCGGTAGGCATCATCGACGATAATGACTGTTCGGTGCTCCGGCACATTGGGCACAGTTGCTCGTGACACCAGGATGCATCCGGCCTGCGTAGTCTCTAGAAAGCCGGCATAGCGTGGGTCGGCAAAGAACGTCACCTGGTCCGGGGCAGCATCATCGATGCGACCAACGCCGCGCATCTGCAGCGACGCGTCACCGCGGAGCGTTCCTCCAACGAGGTCTGCCAGAGTGGCGGTCGACCATTCACGAGCCTGCGGCGTCGTACTCACGGCTTGCCTCCGGACGTATCGGCCGGCGGCGGTTTCGTTGTATCGGTCTGCGATGGCGGCGGCGCTACCTTCGGCGGCGGCACCAGCTCGGGGATCTGCGTATTGGAAGGCGGCTGTCGATTGGGATCGCTCGGGAACTCCCCTTCAGGCATCGTCTCGGAATCGCCGGAACGCGACCGCGACTTACGGCGCCGTGGTTCTTGCGTACGCTTATTCCGCGGATCGCTGTCGATAGCCTCTTTCTGCTTCTTCTCCATGTCTTCGGAGTCGATGCCGAGTTCCTTCATCACCTTCACGGTGATGTCGTACTTCGGGTTGACATAGACCAGCGGCTGCGTGGTCTTGTCCCACACCATATCATACCCTTCGGCTGCGGCAACACGCTGCACGGCCACGTAGATCTTGTTCCAGATCGCGCCGAACAGTTCCTCAGCCAGTTTATCGTGTGCTCCGTTCGGCTCGAACTTCTCGCGCGCAAACGTATCACGTTCGCGACGTTTCTCGTCGAGCTCTTTCTCTTTCAGCTGACGCTCCTGATCTGTCCAGATCAGACGGTTCTTCTTGAACTCCAGCTCGAGCTCGTCGATGTTCTTCTGCTTCGTCGCGAGCTCGGCCTTCCACTCGCCTACGGCCGCATCAAGACGTCCTTCGGCCGTCTTGTTCGGCTCGAACTTCGAGCGGATGGCTTCTGTCGAAACGTAGCCGATCTTCTGTGCGAACAGTGCCCCCTGCCCCATGACGAGGCATGCCACGATCACCGTCCATGACAACATTGGTCGCATGGCCTTCCTTTCAGCATGGTTGTACCGTGGCTCAAGGGGCATAGGCTCTTACTTGCTGTCTCCGCGCTTCAGGCGATCTAGCACCATGAAGGTGAGGTCGAGCTTGTCATCACTGAACAGGACGCCGGCACCGACTTTGTCAAGGACGATGCTAACCTTTTCGGCCTTTGCAACGGCGGCGATCGCTGCCGACACTTTCTCGCGGATCGGGGCAAGGTACTGCTCACGGAGCTGCTGGATCTCCTGTGACTTTTCCTGCTGATACTGCTGGAAGCGCATCTGCAGGTTGCGGAGTGTTTCCTCTTCACGCTTCTTGGCATCAGCGGCCATCATGGCTTCGGCCTTGCGATAACTTTCGAGCTTGGATTCAAAGTCCTGCTGCATCATACGCAGCGTGTCCTGGATCTTGGCACCCATGCCCTCCAGTTGCGCACTGGCATCCTTGGCGTCGGGCAGTTCCTTGATCACGGTCTCGGAGTTCACAATACCGATCTTGAGGGCGGTCGTCTGGGCAGAAGCCGTTACGGCCGTAAGGGTCAGCGCTACCATGGCAGCGCACAGCGTCTTGAGCATAGGGTCGAAACAGAAATGATGTGGAGAAATCAATGACTCAGGGGGCTATCGGCCGAACTGGAAGTGGAATTGCCAGCCGGACGGCTGACCCGTGGAACCCTCGGGATCAAAACCGTAACCAAGGTCAAATCCCAGAAGGCCAATGGGTTGGAGTAACAAACGCACGCCGACGCCGGCCGACCGTTTCAGGCCGAACGGATCGGACGTCCGGATGTTTTCCCAGACGTTCCCTGCTTCTGCGAAACTAAGCAAATAGATCGGGAACGGATTGAGGGACAGTGCGAAGCGAAGTTCGGTAAAGAAGCGAGCCTGGACACGACCGCCGATGGGACCACCGGAGCGCGGATCCTGCGGTCCGATGATACGATCACGATAACCGCGAAGCGGGGTAACGTTGAAGCCGCCAAGGCCGTTACCACCCATGTAGAAGAGCTCCTGCGGCGGGATCGTGGTGTCGGTCTGCAAACCACCAACGTAGCCGAACTCGGACCCCAGGTACAGCACGAGACGGTTGAAGCCGTTGATCTGCACCAGCGGATTAAGCATGTCGAAATTCACGCCCACACGGGCGAAGTCCGTCGTTCCCAGTCCCACGGCACCTGCCGCCCAACGCGTGATAAGCGAGAAGCGCGAGCCCTGCGTGGGGAACATCACGTTGTCAAGCGACGTACGCGAAATGGTCTGCGACAGCGTAAACGCTGTATTCACACCGGCGCGACTGAAGAGCGTTTCGGTGTTTGACTCGATCCGCTCAAAGCCAACGCTCCAGTCACCACGGAAATAGTCATCCGGGAAGGTAAATCGGCGTCCGAGATTGACCTGCGCACCCGTACGGCGAACGTCGAATCCGAAGCGCTGACGTGTGTCGTAGATATTGAACCCCACCGATGTTGGATTACCGAATAGCCAGGGCTCGGTGAACGACAGCTGGAACGTCTGCAGGCGCGAGGCCTGACCGAACTCCCACTGGAAGCCGATGATCTGGCCTGCGCCGCCGCGCAGCGGTTCGGACAGCGAGAAGTTGTTCAGCGTGATGCCCACCGAGCCCGTAAGACCAAAGGCACCGGCAAAGCCGACGGAGGCATTGAAGGTATCGGTGCTGCGCTCTTCGACGTTGTACGTAATGTCAACCCGGGTATTATCGACGGGCTGGACGTTTGGCTTGAGCGTCTCCGGATTGAAGTAGTTGATCACGCCAAGGCCACGCACGCTGCGGATGATAGCTGACCGGTTGAAGTAGTCGCCCGGACGTGTGAAGAGCTCGCGTCGGATGACGCGGTCCTTCGTCTTCGTATTCCCCACGATCTCTACGCGTCGGATCGTGAAACGGTCGCCTTCGATCACGCGGACAACCAGGTCAATCGAGTCCTTGGATACACGCTCTGCCTCGGGCAGCAGACGCGCCGCCAGGTAGCCGTTATCCGCGTACAGACTCTTTACGTCGGTCTGATCGGCATTGATCTCGAGGAGTTCGGCGATCTTGGGCGCATCGTAGATGTCGCCGGGATTCATGCCAAGCCGACGCACGAGGAATTCCGACGGGTAGACGGTATTTCCGATGAACTTGATGGAGCGAATGAAGACCTGACGTCCCTCGTCGATGCTGATACGGATCGTGACCTTCTCTGTGGTCTCGTCGTACATCAGCGTATCATCAAGGATCTCTGCGTCGATGTAGCCCTTGCCCGCCAGAAACGTCGCGAGTTTCTTCTTATCGTCTTCATACTTGGCAATGTCGAACTTCGATGACTTCCAAATCTGCCACCACGCCTTCGTCTTGGTGTCTTCGAACGCACCGGCAAGATCCGAATCATCGAAGTCCTTGTTACCCTCGAATTCGATCGCGCCGACGTGGTACTCGACCCCTTCGTTGATCGTCAGCACCAGATCGTACGAATTGGCAGAGTCGGCACTGCGTAGCTCGCTGGTGATTTTAGCGAACAGCATGCCCTCCTTCTCGTAGAGCTTTTTAACGGCCGTTCTGGCAAGGTATTCCGCGTAGGGCGAAATGATCTCGCCGCGACGTTTATCGACGGCCTTCGTGATCTCGTCGAGCGAAACTTCATCGTTGCCCACGGCCTCGATATGACGCAGACGCGGGAACTCCGTCACCTTGATCACCAGGAAGACACCAAGGGCCGTTTCGCGTTCCTTGTCGATCCGTACGTCGGCGAACTGGCTGCGGCCCCAGAGATTCTTAATGGCACCCACAAGAGCATCGGGCTTTGCTTCCTGCCCGACCCGCAGGCCGGAAACAGCAATGATGGTCTCGTCATCAGCGCCAACAGCGCCCCCTGACACACGGATGCCGGCGATGATGGGATACCGCTGGGGGGCCTGCGCGTTGGTGGAACCGAGCGCGAGGATGAGCGCCAGAACGAGGGCGAGCGACTTACCGAAGTGCATTCAGAATCTGTCGCAGAGTTGACAAAGGGGCTTGACGGTCGCCGTGCTCTTCTTGGACCTGAGCGGACGTCTTTCCAAAGCGTCGTTCTCGGCCGGCGAAATCGCAGAGGGCATGGTACAGGTCCTGACGGCGGAACTCTGGCCAGAGCCGCTCCGTCACGTAGATCTCGGAATAGGCAGATTCCCACAGCAGGAAATTACTCAGCCGGTACTCGCCACTCGTACGGATCACCAGGTCCGGATCCTCCATAAACGACGTCTGCATGTAGGATGCGAAGGTCTGCTCCGTAAGGTCCTCCGGAGATACCTTGCCGCGCCGGACGTCCATGGCGATCATCTGGACGGCACGCGTGATATCCCACCGTGCGCCGTAGCTCAATGCCAGCGTCAGCGTCAGGCCATCATTGTCCTGGGTGCGCTCCATGGCCGACTGCAGAGTGGTCTGCACGCGCTTCGGCAGCGCATTGGTCTTACCGATCGTTCGGATGCGAACGTTGTTGGCGTGCAACTCCTCCACCTCACGACGCAGATAGGTATCCAGCAGCTTCATCAGGAAGGTCACTTCGGCATTCGGCCGTCTCCAATTTTCCATGGAAAACGCATAGACGGTCAAATTGCTGATGCCGAGCTGGGACGAAGCCTTGACAATGTCGCGCACGCTCTCCATGCCCTCTCGGTGACCCTCGAAGCGTGGTTTACCGTGCTGCTGTGCCCACCGTCCATTGCCATCCATGATCACGGCGATGTGTCGCGGTAACCTACCGGTATCAATCAACGATTGCTGTATTGCGCGGTCTTCGGTTCCCCGTGACTCTTCAAACCATGTCACACGTCTCTCCTGCGTTCCTCGATGAAGTAGCTCGAACTTGCAAAGTTAGAGCTTTGTGCCAAACCACGGCATGGAAGCATGACCGAAGTCATGGATGAACGGCAGCACCAAAACGGTCGTAAGGTCTTGTAATGCAATGCACTATTCGTATGTTTGCACTCCGTTTGCCACCACACGGGACTACCAACGGGGGCGGCCAATGGAGATTGTAGGCAGATGGTCTAACGAATACTTCGCAGATCGAGGCAGCCTTGAACGTCACAAAAGCTGATATCGTCGACAAGATCGCTAACGAGACCGGCCTTACAAAGCTGGAGACGAAGGCTGTCGTTGACGGTTTCCTGTTGAGCATCATTGATGCCCTCGCCGAAGGGAAGCGCATCGAGCTGCGCGGCTTTGGCGTATTCAGTGTCAAGAGCCGCAAGCCACGCATGGCCCGCAACCCTCGCACGGGTGAGCCGGTGCCGCTAGAGGAGCGGTTCATTCCCACGTTCAAGGTGTCGTCGGAATTCCAGGAGAAGGTCCATGACCGTCTTCGTGAGTCCGGCACAACGCACGGCGACCTGGGATAAGCGATGTCTCGACCGTTGGTCATTGCCATTGCTGGCGTCCTTGCTGTTGCGGCAGCGTCGTATGGGGTCACCCGGTGGCAGATCGGTGAAGCCGCGGCGGTGGGCAAGGCAAAGGCCGACTCGGCTGCTGCAGCCAACGCTCCGATGCTCGCCGAGCAAGCTCGGCGCGACACGCTGGAGCAACTGCTGACGACGGTGATGGAGCGGACGGAGTCGATGCCGAATGACAGCATGCTGGTGATCAGCGCTGCCAACATCGCCTACAATCTGGAGCGGTATGATGTCGCCGAGCGATTCTACCGCAGGTTCCTTGACAGTGTTGATCCCTCGAACGTGAACGTCCGGATTGACTACGCCTACAGCGTGTTCATGAACGGACGGTTACCCGATGCCGTGAAGGTTCTGCAGGATGTGCTGGCAACACAGCCGAAGCATCAGGCGGCAATGTACAATCTTGGGATCCTCTACCTTCGGTCGAACGACGCGGAGCGTGGCGCACAGTGGATGAAGCGGTGTCGGGATGCAGACCCCTCGTCCGACATCGGACAACGCGCTGCGAACGTGCTTACGACCGTCGAACAAACAAGCTGATCATTCACAATTCATCATCATCATCCTTTCTCGAGGTAACCATGCCCTGCGGAAAGAAGCGCAAACGCCATAAAATGGCGACGCACAAGCGGAAGAAGCGCCTTCGTAAGAATCGCCACAAGAAGAAGATCCGCTAAGACGAACCCCGGCTTGCCCGGGGTTTTGTCTTTGCCCCCTATCCTGCCATGATCGACGGAATGCTTGCCGCCGTAGGTACCCTGCTGAGCTGGTCTGTTGGCACGCTGGCATTTACCCGTGCGTCCCGCCGGATCGACCCCGGACTGCTGAATAAGGCACGCCTGATGATCGCCGTGGTCGGCACCGGTCTGATCGCCTGGCTCAGCACGTCGATGCTTCCGTGGCAGCTCATCCTGTCTCCGTCAACCACGGCGTGGATGTGGCTTGCCCTGTCGGGTATCGTAGGCCTGACGATCGGCGACTTCTTCGGCTTTACGTCGTTGATGATCCTCGGTGCACGCCGCCAGAGCGTGGTGGGCACGGTTGCTCCCATCTTCGCGCTGATCGGCGGATGGGCACTGCTGGACGAGCGTCTAACATGGCTTTCAATGCTGGCCACGCTGCTCACGATCGGTGGTGTCATGTGGTCGATGTCCAGCGTCGAAGAACGCAACGCCGTCCACAAGGAAGGCTACGGCTCGTTCACAAAGGGCATGCTCATGGCCATTGGCGGCGCAGCATGTCAGGGCTTCGGCCTTGTCCTTGCCAAGATGGGCATGCAGTCCGGCATCGACGGAGGACAGATCACGGCCTTTCATGCGGCCTTCATGCGCATGGTGGCGGGTTTTGCCTCGATCTACCTCTTCGATATCCTGCGTCGCGCACCGGCCGTGCGCCTGCGTGACGCCTTTGCCAATGCCCCTGCCCTGCGCCCGATGCTCCTTGGCGCTGTCAGCGGTCCCATCTTCGGTGTCTCGATGTCGCTCTATGCGGCCAACCGTCTGGGAGCAGGTCTGGCGCAGACCATCTTTTCGCTCGTGCCTTTTGTGGTGATGGGCATTGCCGCCGTGGTCGACCGTGAGCGCCTGCGCCTGCGTGTCGTCCTTGGCGCTATCATTGCCATCGCCGGCGTCATCCTGCTGCTCAATGCATGATGCGCCACAAGCCGGATATGCTGCACACGGTCCAATCCACCATTCGAATCCTCATGCTATGCAAGCAAAAGCCATTCATGACCTGCTGACGTCGGTCGGCATCCCCGAGATCCTTGACGATCCAGAGGCATTGGCCACGTTGTCGGACGAGTCCATGGAGCGTCTGCTCCAGGCCCGCCGCATGGCGGCGGAGGCCGTGGAGATGCATCCGACAGACGGTGCCTTGATCGACCTGCTGTACATGACGCACATGTCCGTGACGTCTGCCCGCTACCTGCACGCCGTCCTGGCCGCAGGCGAGCCTATCACTGCCCCCTCACCCGCCGACCTCGTCCGTATGTGGTCCGGCGAGCCATTGCGTCTGGTGTCGAAAGGGGCCGTGCGTGACATGATGGTGCCCACGACAACGGTGGACACGCTGACGAAGACCGGCCTGCCGGCCGAGGCCGATCCGGGTCTTGCCTTTATCGACGAGCCAAGGCGCCTTGCCGATGCCGAGCAGATCGAGGCCGGCGAAGATGACTATGCGTCGTACTTCGACTCATACTGGGTGATCGGCTCTACCGAGCTGGACGATGTGATGGCCATCGACGAACGTGCCGACGGCGTCGTGGTGGTGCTCGACCGCGAATGGGGCTTCTTTGCCATGCAGTATGTCAATGCCAGCGTGGCTCACCTGCTGCTTACGATGCAGGCCTATGCAGACATGATGGATGCGGTCGACCCCGAGATGATGGCCGAGAACTTCCCCGACCTTGTGGTACCCGAAGAGGTGCGCAAGACGTTCGTGGCGCGCGTCGAAGCGATCGACCCCGGCGCCGTCTGCGAAGGCTCCTACTGGTACGAAGAGCTGCTGGCATTGTCATAAACGAATAGCCCCGAGCGGATGCTCGGGGCTATTGTGTCTCTGAGGGTTACAATCCGGGGCTATTTCGCGACCGCGAAGGAGCGACGCTCGCGGATAACGACGACCTTGATCTGACCGGGGTATTCCATCTCGGTCTCGATGCGCTTGGCAATGTCGTTCGCGATCTGGTCGGCGCGCAGATCGTCGATACGGTCCGGCTCGATCATCACGCGGATCTCGCGTCCGGCCTGGATGGCATACGTCTTTGTAACGCCGTTGAAGGACGTCGCGATCTCCTCGAGTTGCTGCAGACGCTTGATGTAGTTCTCGAGCGACTCACGGCGTGCGCCCGGGCGGGCACCGCTGATGGAGTCAGCCGCCTGAACCAGCACAGCGATCGGGCTCTCCATCTCGATATCGTCGTGGTGAGCACCAACGGCGTTCACGATGAGTGGATGCTCCTTGTACTTCTTCGTAAGCTCCATGCCGAGCAGGGCGTGCGGGCCTTCGATATCACGATCGACGCACTTGCCGATGTCATGCAACAGGCCGGCGCGCTTCGCCAGGTTTACATCCAGTCCCAGCTCATTGGCCATGATACCGGCCAGGTAGCCGACTTCCACACTGTGGGCCAGCAGATTCTGTCCGTACGACGAGCGGTACCGCATGCGTCCGATGTAGTGTACCAGCTCAGGGTGGACGTTGTGGATTCCAAGTTCCATCAGGGCATTCTCTCCCACACGGATGAGCTCTTCTTCGAGTTCCTTGCGGACCTTATCGACGACTTCCTCGATGCGGGCCGGGTGGATGCGGCCGTCTTGCATCAGGCGCTCAAGAGCCACACGGGCGGTTTCGCGACGGAAGGCGTCGAAGCCTGAGATCACCACGGCCTCGGGCGTATCGTCGATGATCAGATCGATCCCCGTCGCGGCTTCGAAGGCGCGGATGTTGCGCCCTTCCTTGCCGATGATACGTCCCTTCATTTCGTCGTTCTGGATCGGTACAACCGATACGGTATTCTCGACGCTGATGTCCGAAGCCGTGCGCTGGATGGCTTGCAGCACCACGCGCTGTGCTTCCTTACGGGCAGACACCTTGGCCTCGTCGCGGATGTCCTTCACGGCCTGCGCAGCTTCGGCCTTAGCGTCGTTCACCATGTTATCGATCAGGTACTTCTTGGCATCCTCGCGGCTCATGCCGGTGATACGCTCAAGACGTGCCGTCTGCTCGTCCAACACGGAGGCGATCTCATTGTGCTTTGCCTCGATGGCCGCCTGCTTCTTGGCCATCTCTGTTTCGATCGACTGCTGCTTGGCGATCAGGTCACCTTCGAGCGAAGCCAGCTGACGTTCTTTCTTGCTGATGACTTCCAGCTTGCCGTCGATACCCTCTTCGCGCTTGCGGAGGTCCTTCTCGAGGTTTCGCAACTTTGCGTCCTTCGAGTCACGCTCCGAATCGGCCTGCCGTTTCTGCTTCTGGATCTCTTCTTTTGCCTCGAGGAGACGCTCTTTCTTCAGAGCGTTCCCTTCCTTATTGGCTTCATCCGTAACACTCTTTGCCTGCTTCTCTGCGTCGGCCACCAGGCTTGCTGCCGACTTCTTTCCGGCAAGATAGGCTACCAAAAAGCCTACCACTGCACCACCGGCGGCTACGATCGCCGCCAGGATCATTGGATCCATTCCCTGCTCCTATGTCGTAAAAACAAAAGAGCCGCATCCCACCGTTGCGCGGAGGCGAACCTCCCTGCGGATTGATAAAGAACCCGGAATCTACGCACTGCGGGTGCCATCCGGACTAGCGCTGACTTCCACCGGACCGTTGCTCCCGGTACCGGGCCCCGGGGACGGTCTCCCTCGAAACGAGGTCGAGGCCTGTCATTGCCAGTCTGAGCCTGGCTCCCTAGTAGGAATCAATTTGTACAGGTTCTTTTTCAACGTGCGACAACAGCGGCAGAATGCGGCTACGCTTTCTCGACGCGGCCTATAGCTCCGGCGCAGTGCGGGTACACGAGTGAGGGCCGTTCACATTGCACGGGGGAATGAAGTGGCAACGTGCGGCGGCAAGTCAGGTATCAGGGAAGAGGTTGGCGCGCTGCCCGTTCAAGGTACTGCGCCATCTTGTCCAATTCGTCGGCTACATACGACACATCCCGACCCTGTTGGTCGATCGTATCATGGTAGCGCTCGGCAATGTTCAAAGCCGCTAGCAACGAGAGCGTTGGTGTTGAATGCTCGCGTAGTGCGTGTTGGAGTTGCTGAATCTGGAGATTGACTTCCCGTACTGACTTTTTGATCTTCTCTTCATTGTCACCACGAAGAGTAAGGTCTTTTCCACCGATCGTGACCCGGATCGCCTTTGTCATAGGTTCGCGTCCGCGTTGTCTGAATTATGGGCTGAAAGTTACGAAATCCCGAACAATCCACCGATGCGCATCGCAACATTGTCGAGGCGATCGGCAAGAGCCAGGATATCTTCTTTGGACATCGTCGAATGGAGTGAAGCACGTCCGTTGTCGAACGTAACCGGTGCAGCCGGCATGGCGGGTGCAAAGAGCGTCATCTGGGCCGCCATGGTCGGATCTTCGATATGGCGCAGCCCGGCCTCGCGGTAGCGTTGCACAATGGACATGGCGCGCTGCAACTGCTCTTTCACATCGGTCAGTTCCGCCTCGAGTTCTACGATGGCTGCCTCGTGCTCGCCATGGCGCTGAGCCAGCGGCTCGAGTTCGCGAAGACGTTCCTGCAGGGCCTCGATGGCAATGAGTTCACGCTCATGGTCGGCATCAACGGGTTCTGCGAATATTGCCTCGGCCTGAGTGGCGGCACGCTGCTGGTCGGCAAGCGTAGCCTGCAGATCAACAATGACCTCATCCTGCTCCTTAATCTGCAGCGCGTAGGCCGTATGCTGGAGTTCGATCGAGGCCAGATCGGCACGAAGCTGTTCGATCTCGGCTTCAAGTTCCTGGTTAACGGGAGACTCCACAACGATGGGCTCGGTCTGCGCCGTCGTCAGTTCCTCGGTCAGCCGGGTCTGCATGGCGTCCAGCTCCAGTGCCAGCGCCGCATTGGCAGCACGCAGGCGCTCGGCCTCGGCTTGCAGTTCGGCGTTAACTGGAGACTCGACGACGACGGGTTCGCGCTGTTGCTCGGTTGCCAGGGCCACCGTCAGCGAGTGGTTCTCTGTCTGTAGCTGTTCATTCGCGGCACGGAGCATCATGGCGTCGGCCTTGAGTGCGGCGATCTCGGCGCGAAGCTCCGTGGAGTCACCCTGCTTGGCAGCATTGGCCTGCAGTCTGGCGTTTTCCTGGCGCAGCGTTACGATCGTATCGGCGGTCTTCCGAACGGTTTCCCAGAATCGGAGTACCGAGGCTTCCAGCTCGGGCTGTGCCCGGTGCTGCGTTGCCCCTTCTTCCTGAAAAAGGTGCTGGGCTTGCTGATCCTGATTGGGTCGTTGTTGCATAATGAATCCCCTACGGTATCAGGCGGCACCGCGGATGGTGGCGTGGTGTCGGGATTGCACTGATGAAATGATTGCTGAAACGATGGCATCGACGTCGGCATCGACCAGTGTGCGTTCGTCACTGCGCACGGTGATGGTGATGCCCAGACTTTTCTTTCCTTCGCCGATGACGGTTTTGTCGCGGTAGACGTCGAAGACATCGATGTTGCGGACGAGGTCGGTCGAGGCCTGGCGGACGGTGGCCATGATGTCACCGGCTGTGACGGCGTCATCGACCACAAAGGCTACGTCGCGTCGCACGGCCGGATAGGCACCGACGGCATTGTACGTGCGTGCGGCCGGCAGCGGTGTGCGCACGGTCCACTCCGCGGCAAACACGGCCACGTCGATGTCAGCCGTAGCCACGAAGCCGGGTTCAACCTGACCCACGGTTCCAATACGTTCCGTACCGCGCATGATGGCAAGGCGATTGTCGCTCCACACGCTGCCGGTGATTTCGGCAGTGTCGGGTTGCAGGACAACGTCATGTAGGCCGGCGCGTGCAACGGTGTCGACCACGAGACCTGTTACATCGTAGAAGTCAAGGTTTCGCGTAGCCCCGCTCCAATGCTGTTCGGCAGCACCGGCAAGCACGATGCCGATCCGTTCATCCTCGCGGATGCCGAAATCAGACGTCGCCTCGGCAGTCATCACCTTCCCCTGCTCTACGATGCGAACGGTATCAGCGCCATGCCGCAGATTGCGGCCTGCGACCAGCACCAGGTTCGGGATAAGCGATGTACGCAGCGCGGAGTATTCCAGACCAAGGGGGTTCTTCAGGCGTATGGCTGCATGACCGACGGCATCGATCATCTCCGGCGACGTCTGCACGGTGGTCCGACATTCCACGCAGCCACGATCGATCAGGTAGGACCGCATGGCGGGGCCCAGCGTGGACCGCTGCAGATGGTCAGGCACGGCCGGAGCCATCATAGCGATACGGGCATGGGATGCCACAGGGATATTGTTCACGCCGTACAGGCGCATCACTTCTTCGACGATGTCGATCTCGGACGTGATATCAACGCGCCATGAGGGAGCGGTGACCGTGCATTGCGTCTGGGTGACGGCGCTCACGATACATCCAACGGACTTGCAATTGCTAACAATGGTCTCGTTTGACACATCGACGCCGTTGATCATCCGCACGCGATCGAAGCGCACATCGAATGGTATCGGAGCAAGGGGCAATGGATAGGCATCAACGCGGTCCGCGGCTACGCCGCCGGCCAGCTCGCAGATCAGCTGCGCGGCTCTGTCCAGGGCCCATTCCACGCCGTCGATATCCACGCCGCGCTCGAAGCGGTACGAGGCATCGGTGCTAAGACCGAGCTGCTTGGCGGTGCGGCGGACGGACGTAGGGTTGAACCATGCGCTTTCCAGCAGCACGGACGTCGTGCCGTCGGTGATCTCCGAGTGCTCGCCGCCCATCACGCCGGCGACACCGACGGGGCCGGCCGCATCGCAGATCAGCAGCATCGACGGTTCCAGGGTTCGGTGTTTGCTATCCAGCGTTGTGTACGACGTCACCCCGGCTGCTCCTGCCGTCTGCACCACAAACGTTCCGTCGGTAATGGTAGCGGCATCGTAGGCATGCAGGGGCTGACCACATTCGTGCATGACGTAGTTGGTAACGTCGACGATGGCATTACGCGGACGCAGGCCGATCGACGTAAGGCGATCTTTCAGCCATTGGGGCGACTCCACCACGCGCACGCCGTCGATACGGCGCACCATGAATCGGCGGCACAATGTTGGATCGGCGATCTGCACTGTCACAGACGATGCGTCTGATGGCACCGCGGGCACCGTTACGTCCGGCAGGCGCAGTGTACCACCCGTCAGGGCGGCCAGGTCGCGGGCCACGCCGGTGTGCGACAGACAGTCAGCGCGATTTGGCGTGATACCGAGTTCCATGATCACATCGGTCTTGCCAAGGAACGTCGCCAGCGCCTGTCCCACGGGCAGTGCATCCGGCATTAGCCCCAGCACCCAT
>JAULYI010000219.1:0-9846 GCA_032117915.1 Kapaibacterium sp. (SeqCode)
GCAATGACGGCCCGAATCCGCTCAAGGGCAACATGCAGTACGTGAGTGGGTCCACGGATATCGTGGTCACACGCGGCATTGGCGCCTTCTCCATTCCGCCGGGCCAATACCTTACCGTCGACATAACGTATACGCCTACCTCGCAAGGCAACGCTCAGCGCTTTGTGAACTTCAATCTCCCCTCGGAGTGCGGTGCAGCCATCGGCATCATCAACGGTAAGAGTGTCGACCCCGTCATCACGATCGACTCGGTCGATTTCGGCAACCGTCGCGTGCTCACGACCACACTCGACACGATCAAGGTCACGAACCGGACACCGCTGCCGGCCCGCGTTACGGGACTGACGCTCTCTGATGCCACCAATGCGCACCTGAAGTTCTCGCTTCCCGGAACGCCGTTCACCTTGGCACCCGATGAGTCGAAGGACATTGTGGTAACGTACACGCCGCAGGATCGCTCACAGCAAAGCGTGAACGTCACCGCGACGATCGAAGGAAGTGCAAAGCCGATCGTCGGCAATGCTCGTGGTGGGGGCATCCTACCTGCCATTGATGCCGTCGGCTTCACGTTCCAGCCTTGGACTGTCGGCCAGCAATCGCCCGAGAAAGGCACTGTTACGATCCGCAATACAGATGCGGCAACGCCGTTGAACATCTCTTCGATCGCGTTTTCCGGTGCAGCCACCGACTTCGCATGGGGCGTTCCTCCGCCGAACATGCCCGTCGTTCTCCAGCCTGGCAGTGCTCCGCTGGTCCTTGAGGTGATCTTCACCCCCCAAGCACAGGGCGACCGCGCGGTACAAGTCTGTATCGAACACGATGCCAAGCCGGGCCCCGATCCGATTCCGCCCTATGCCAAGACGTGCGTGGATATCAAGGGCGTTGGTACGGTACCATCTGCATTGGAGCCCATCGCCTTTGGCGACGTGCTCACCTGTGCTACAAAGACGGATGCAAAGACGATCGTGATCAAGAATCAGCATCCGACGCAGACGCTTACGATCTCGCAGATCGTTCAAAGCGGACAGGTCAACGCTTTCAACGTACTGCTGGCAGCACCGGTCACGATTCAGCCTACGTCGCAGATCACCGTACCCGTGCAGTTCGCACCGCCGGTGCCCGGTTCGTTCTCTGCCACGTACGAACTCAAGAATGATCAAGGGCTCGACCTGATGATCAGCGTGAGCGGTACGGGAATCACCGCACCCGTCAAGGCCACGTTCGGCACGATCGGCCGTGGTGAGATCGGCAAGAAGGTTGCAATGCCTATCAGCATCGACATTGGTGCTATCGACACCGTGTCCGTCCGCTCTCTGGAACTAACAGTGTCGTATCCGTCTTCCGTCCTGAGTTTCGCCGAACTTGATGCGGCAGGCCAACAGGCAGGGTGGACGTTTACGCCGGATGCAACCACGGCAGGTCAGCTCTCAATCGCCGCCTCCGGCACGGCCGGCGTAACATCCGGCACGCTGGTAACACCAACCTTCAACGTCTATCTCAACGCGGACTCTACGTTGCCGGTAAGCGTAGCCCTAGCAACGAAGGACTATACTTGTCTGGTACCTGCAGGCGACCAAAGCAAGGTAACGATGCAGCTGACGTGCTATGCCGAGGGACGCCTCATCAAGGTTGGTGCTCGAACGTTCGGCCTGAAGGATCCTATGCCGAACCCTGTCACCGATGTGACAACGGTGCAGTACTCGACCGGACTCGATGTTGAAACGATCTTCGACGTCATTGATGGTGTCGGCAACATCGTCAAGCGGATCGTCACACCGGTCCTCCCGTCGGCCGACTACGAACTCTCACTGGATGTATCGAACCTGGGCAGTGGCACGTACTATCTGCGCATGACATCCGGTCCGTTCGTGTCGACGCAGCCTCTGATGGTTGTCCGGTAACCGGGTTCCGGGCTCCCCGGACTGACGCGAAACGCATACGAGATATCTCGAAGGCCCGCCTAGGCGGGCCTTCTTCGTTAAACCAGTTTCACTATCATTGCAATCGAACGGCCGCTACACTCAAGGGAAAGGGAAACGCCGATGATCCGCATCGTATGCATCCTAGCTGTGTCGATCACGTGCACCCTCGCCGCACGCGCACAGTCCAAGCCGACATGGAGTAATGACGTCGCCCCGATCATCTATCGGTCGTGCGCCTCATGTCACCACACGGGTGGCATTGCCCCCTTTCCGCTGACGTCGTTTGACGAGGTCGCTCCACTCGCTGATATGGTGAACGAGGCCGTCGTCACGAAATCGATGCCTCCGTATCCAGCCGACGTATCGTATCGTCGGTACGCTCATGAACGGGCGCTCTCACAAGCTGAGATCACGACGATCACCGAGTGGGTTGCCATGGGAGCTCCGGCCGGCGACCTCTCTAAGGCACCCGTCGCCCCTTCCTTTGATGACGGGCCTGCTCTCAAGAATCCTAGCCGGGTCGTGAGCATGCCGTCGTATACGTCCACGGCAACGGATGCAGACGTCTATCGTTGCTTCACGATGCGCACCAACGAAGCGACGGACGTCTATATCGATGCGCTCGAGATCGTACCGGGAAACCCGTCCATTGTTCACCACGTCCTTGTCTTCACCGATACATCATCAGTATCCGAAGAGCTCGATGCCCGTGATGCCGAGCCGGGCTATGTTGGATTTGGGGGCGTTGGCTCATCGACGGCAGAACTCGTTGCCGTTTGGGCGCCCGGTGCCCTGCCCAATGTCTTCCCCTCAGGATTTGGTATCCGCATCCCGAAGGGCGCACGGATCATCTTCCAGATGCACTATCCGAAAGGCACGCAGGGCGAGACTGATGCCACCTCGATCCGGTTGCGCGTTGCCTCTGCGCCGTCCGTACGCCAGGTTGTAATCTCGTCAGCCCTGAATCACGAGAACATTGTCAACAAACCGTTCCGTATTCCCGCTAACGAGGTCAAGACCTTCAGGCAGCGACTCGATATTCCGGCAGACATCTCCGTGTTTGCTGTTGCACCACATATGCACCTCATCGGCAAGAGTGCCAAGGTCTGGGCGACGTTGCCTTCGGGCGACACCATGCCGATCATTCATATCCCGCATTGGGACTTCCACTGGCAGATCGCCTACGTCTTTCCAACGATCCTTCGTCTTCCAACGGGCAGTGTTCTGGAATCCTCATTCACCTATGACAATACCACGCTCAACGAGCACAATCCGAGCAATCCGCCCCGAGAGGTTCGTAGAGGTGAATCGACGACGGATGAGATGATGCTGACGTTCTTCTATTACACGTTATACAGACCAGGAGACGAGAGAATCCGTCTCGACGTTGGTCTGACGCCAACATCCGTCGATGAAACATGGGCTCCGGAACCGGCCCTTCGCATCGCACCTAACCCTGCCACAGGCACGGCATGGCTCCGCATTGGCGGTGCGCCAATGTCGATCATTGACGTTCATGTTGTGGACGTGATGGGAAGGATCGTGCACACGGATTCGCGCACCATCACAGCTGACGGAACGGTGTCCGTTCCCGTTGTTGGCTTACCCTCCGGCACCTACGTGGCGTATGCCGTGAACGGGGACGCACGCAGCATGCAGACGTTCACGGTCCTACGCTAGCGACAATGCTTCGTATCTTCGTACGCTTTTGCCACTGTTCACTGCGTACGCCATGATCGATCGCATTACCGAAGCCCTTGGCTCGAACGCCTCGCACTACCTGGACCATCAATGCACGACCATTCCTGCGTCGTCGCTGCATGTTCCATCGCCCGATGTTGTCGATCGCATCTTCGGCATCTCCGATCGTAACAGCCGCGTTCTGCACAACCTGCACTGGATACATAACACGGGTCGCCTTGCCAACACCGGTTACGTATCTATCCTACCCGTTGATCAAGGCATCGAGCATAGCGCTGGAGCATCCTTTGCCAAGAATCCGATGTACTTCGATCCGGAGAACATCGTTCGCCTGGCCATCGATGGTGGCTGTAATGCTGTTGCCTCGACATACGGCGTGCTCGGATCCGTAGCCCGCAAGTATGCCCACAAGTTTCCGTTCGTCGTCAAGATCAACCACAACGAGCTTCTGACGTATCCGAACAAGTTCGACCAGATCATGTTCGGCACTGTTCGTCAGGCAGCCGACATGGGCGCTGCCGCCATTGGTGCAACGATCTACTTCGGATCACCCGAGAGCGGACGCCAGATCGTGGAGATCGCCCAGGCCTTCGCCCTCGCCCATGAACTGGGCATGGCCACGATCCTGTGGTGCTATGTGCGCAACAATGCCTTTAAGCAGGATAAAGACTACCATGTCGCGGCAGACCTCACCGGACAGGCAAACCACCTTGGCGTGACCATCGAGGCCGACATCATCAAGCAAAAGCTTCCCGAAAACAACGGCGGCTTTGTTGCGCTCAACTCGGGCAATTCGTCATACGGCAAGCTTGACAAGCGCATGTATGACGAACTGTCCAGCGACCACCCCATCGACCTGTGTCGCTATCAGGTGGCGAACTGCTACATGGGACGCATCGGTTTGATCAACTCGGGCGGTCCCTCAGGCACGAACGACATTGCCGAGGCCATCACGACGGCCGTCATCAACAAGCGCGCAGGCGGCATGGGGCTCATCTCGGGCCGCAAAGCCTTCCAGAAGCCCTTCAACGACGGCGTGGCCATTCTGCACGCCATCCAGGACGTCTATCTGTCACCCGAAGTCACCATCGCCTGATGGCATCTACGGAACGCCCTCAAGGGGCGATGGCTGAACTCAGGCGACTGCTGCCGTATATCGGGCGTTACCGCAGACTCGTCTGGCTGGGCTTACTGAGCATCACGATCTCGAACATCTGTTCGACGACGATACCACGTGTCATTGGCTCTGCCATCGACGTACTCAAGAATTCCGTCATCGACGAGTCCACGATGCTGGTCCTGGTCGCCCAGATCCTTGGTCTGACCATCGGCAGCGGCTTCTTCATGTGGGCCACGCGCCGCACGATCATTGTCATGAGTCGGCTGGTCGAAGCGGACCTTCGCAACGACTTTACGGCCTCGCTTCAGCGCCAGAGTCGATCATTCTTCCATGAGCGTTCCACAGGGCAGATCCTCGCGCACTTCAACAGCGATATCGGCTCCGTGCGTGAGTTCATTGGTCCGGCCATCATGTACTCCGCCAATACGATCACAACGTTTGCCTTTGCTCTTTTCTGGATGGTAGGCATCAACGGTGCTCTCACGGCATCCATCATCATTCCCGTACCGCTGCTCGCCTACGCCACGTACAAACTCGGCCGACTCATCCACGAGCGCTACCGCGTGGTTCAGGAGCAGTACGAGTACGTGACGACCCATGCACAGGAGACCTTCTCGGGTGTTCGCGTAGTGCGTGCCTATGCCCGCGAGGACGCAGAGGCCAACCGCTTTGAAACCCTGTCGAAGAACTACTATCGCACGAACATGGGGCTGGCCCGTGTGAATGGCCTGATGATGCCGTCCATGACCGTGCTGTTCAACATCACGTATCTGGTTGTTATTGGCTTTGGCGGTGCACTGGTGATGCAGCAGGACATGACGGTAGGCGAACTCACGCAGTTCTTCATCTACTTGAATCAGCTGCTGTGGCCCATCGCCGCCATCGGCTGGGTCACCGGTATGATCCAGCGCGGCGCCGCCTCCATGGGTCGCCTTGGCAAGATCATCGATGCTACATCCGATATCGCCGACGGTGCTTCAACCGATCACGCTATTACAGCACTTGAGGCATCGATCCATCTGGATCACGTGACGTTACGGTATGGCTCGACAACTGTCCTGCATGACATCACGGTCAATGTACCCGCAGGGACATCGTTGGGTATCATCGGCCACGTCGGCTCCGGAAAGTCAACAATCGCCTCCCTCCTTCCGCGCATGGTCGACGCATCGGAGGGCACGCTGCGCGTTGGCGGCCATGACGTACGCACGATACCGCTTGACGTGCTACGGGGAGCGATCGCCATGGTCCCGCAGGAGGCATTCCTGTTCTCGGAAACGATCAGAAACAACGTCCGATTTGGCCGACCGAATGCGTCGGATGCCGATGTCGAACACGCTGCGACGATTGCCCAGCTCTCCACGGATTTGGCCAATCTTCCGGACGGATACGAGACGATGGTTGGCGAACGAGGCGTTACCCTATCCGGTGGACAAAAGCAGCGCACAGCCCTGGCTCGAGCCATCCTCAGTGACCCCAAGATCCTGATCCTGGATGACGCCCTGTCGGCCGTCGATACTGATACCGAGGAACGTATTTTGCGTGGGCTTCGCGACGTCATGCGCCAACGAACGTCCATCATGATCGCGCACCGTATCTCAACCGTCCAGCATTGCGACCAGATCATTGTCCTGCGTGACGGCCGTATCGTTGAGCAAGGTAGCCACGCAGAGCTCCTTGCCATGAACGGCATCTATGCTGACATGTACGAACGTCAACTCCTTCTCGAGGAACTTGCATGACCTTCAGTAACTCCGTCCTAGACCTGATCGGCAATACGCCGCTCGTACGCCTGAACCATCTGGCCAAGGGCATCGATGCCACTATTCTGCTTAAGCTCGAAAGTCTGAACCCCGGAGGATCCGTAAAGGACCGCATCGGTATCTCGATGCTGGAGGCCGCCGAGCGCAACGGCCTGATCAAGCCGGGCGACCTCATCATCGAACCGACGAGCGGGAACACCGGCATCGGCCTGGCTCTTGCAGCGCGGCTGAAGGGCTACACCTGTTTGTTCGTAATGACCGACAAGGCTTCGCAGGAACGGGTGCGCTACCTGAAGGCTCTTGGTGCCGACGTGCTTATCGTTTCGAGTGCTGCAAAGCAGAGCTCCCCGGAATACTACTGGAACACGGCGAAGCGGCTGGCCGACGAACTGCCGAATGCCATCATGCTGAACCAGTATGATAATCCGGCGAATCCCGCCATCCATGAGCATACGACGGGACCAGAGATCTGGCGAGATACGGATGGCAAGGTGACGCACTTTATCGCCGGTATGGGAACCGGTGGTACGATCACCGGCACTGGACGATTCCTGAAGCACATGAATCCCAACGTCAAGGTCATTGGCGCCGACCCTGTGGGATCGGCCATCAAGACCTTCAAGGAGACGGGACGCTTGGTCGAGGCACTGCCCTACCTGGTCGAAGGTGTTGGCCAGGAGCGGATCCCGTTGAATCTCGACGTGCATCTGATCGACGAGATCATTAACATCAATGACCGCGATGCCTTCATGACAGCTCGCTCACTCGTACGGGAAGAGGGCATCTTCTGCGGCGGCTCATCAGGCATGAACGTCGCAGCGGCACTCCAAGTGGCTCGCCTGCTGCCCAAGGAGGCCGTCGTCGTGGCCATCATCTGCGACACCGGCGAACGGTATCTCACGAAGCATCACAATGATGAGTGGCTCAAAGAGAAAGACCTGCTGAGCAACGACCGTCTCATGATCCGTGACGTCCTAGCCGCAAAGCGCAGTCGTGGCACGCTGCCGTCCATCGTCAGCGTTTCCTCATCCGCGTCGGTGCACGAGGCGCTGGCCCTCATGGGATCCTACGAGGTTTCGGATGTGCCCGTGATCGACAATGACGAGCTCGTAGGCACGGTCAAGGAAACAAAGCTGATGGGGGCCGTGATCAACGATCGCTCAGTCATCGAGCAGAGCATCACGTCGTTCATGGACCGCCCTTCGCCCATCATGGACGCACATGGCGACATCCAATCAGCGATCTTTGCCCTGAAGGATGCTCCCATGCTGGTCGTTGCAGAGTTTGGCCGTATCACGGGTGTCCTTACGCGACACGATGTGATCGGCTATCTGTAAAGACGCCGAGCGATTTACTTCGAGCGCTTCACGCGCTTGGCCGTGCGAAGCACGGCAAGCGCTGTGTCGATCTGCTGCGGCGTGGCATCGTTCAGCCACATAGCGCGGCTCACATAGGCGCTGTCACCCTCGACGGCCATGATTACTCGCGTGGACATGATCGCCCCGCTGTAGGATGACGTGAAGTCTGCCACTGAGGCCTGCAGACCGTCCCACGTCGTATCCCTAGCGGTCCATCCCTGCATGTTCTCCAGCATCAGCCAGTTGTGCGAATAGAACGACTGCACGTAGGGCTTCAAGCGTTTTCGCTCACCGGATACCGGCTCGATCATCATGGAAACGGTAGGCGTGAACAGATCGGAAGGACCTGCCACAGCCGACACCGATAGGACGTAGGGCTCGGAGCGTACGTCCCATGACGCCGGTGCCTCTACGGTGATCTTGCGCGTCGAATTCTCACGACGTGCACGATCTTGCGTGAACACCGTAAGGCTCATCAAGACGAGCGCTGTGACCGTGATAGGTATGCTCATTCCGTTTCCGGCTTCCACCAGGTAAGGTCAACTGCGTCTTCTCCGCCGTCAACACCGAGTTGCTCCCCGTTGATCCACTGTGCTTCATCACGGACCAACAGCTTGAGCACATCGGCCACGTCCTCGGGCGTCGTAAGGCGGTGCGATGGATTACGCATCATGGCATTGTTCATGATGACATCATTTCCGGGGATCTTCGAAAGAGCTGGGGTGGCCGTGACACCCGCGCGGATCGTATTGGCGGTGATACCGCGGGGGCCAAGCTCCATGGCGAGCTGACGGCAGTACGACTCCAGCGCGGCCTTTGCTGCGGAAACAGCACCATACATCGGCAGCACACGAGCGGAACCGGCGCTGGTCAGGCCAACGATGCGACCACCGTATGTCATCAGACCATGGCGGAGAACGTCCTGCGCCCAGTACAGCAGGCTGTTCGCCATCACGTCGAGGGTCATTTCAAGGCTCTTCTGCGTGAGCGTTTGCGACCAATCGTCCGCTACGAACGGCTTGAGCGTTCCAAATGCCAGCGAGTGCAGCATCAGACGGATCGTAGCGCCGTCATGCGCCGCGAATTCCTGGACGACGGCAGCAAGCACCTCGGCTCGGCGCTCGGCATCGGCAGCGTTCACATTGAAGAACATGTGGCGCACGCCAAGACCATCGAGCTCCGCCTTGAGTTCATCCACCTGCTTGATGCCGGCGGCACGATCAAGGTGAACACCGATGATGTGATATCCCTGTGACGCAAGCGCAACAGCTGCTGCGCGGCCGAAGCCACTCGAAGCACCAAGGATCAGCACGTACTGATTAGCTGCCATATCTCAACGAAGTAATGAGAAAAGTTACCTGCAAAAATATCATTCCTTGGCCACGCCGAAGGGTAGCGGCGTGGTTCGCAAAAAGATATAGGGTCCGGCCGTCGAACCCCAAACCTGCTCGTTTGCCGCGTCATAGCCACGGTCCCAGGTGATAAATCGGTCATGTTTGATTGTCACGTCTGAGGTGGCATAGCTGGCACCACGAAGGTCACTCGCACATGCCATACCCATGGTTCGACCGTGGTAGGCACCAAAATCTGCCTGCAGGAAGACCTCGCATCCACGGCGCTTCACCAGATCCTTGGGCAACAATGTGCTGACAAGGGTTGTGTCTTGCCATGCCCCCTTCACCGCATCCGGATTCTTGAAGGCATAGACGGCACTCTCGATCATCCCCTGCTCGACGCGACGCACATGGTACACACGCTGGCGATAGGGACGGTCTTGAGCCGAGGCCATAGCCTGCTCCACATAGAACCAAGCTCCGTCTGTGCGGCCATGCCAGATGCGCTTCATGTGAAGCACAACATGCATGAAGGCGGTGTCCTGCTTGTGCTGCTCTTCGCTCGAGAAGGACCCCTCCATCCACGGAAGCAGGCGCTCAACATCCACATCAGGCGTGGCGTCGGCCTTCTGTGCCATCCCGGTCACT
>JAULYI010000220.1:0-4654 GCA_032117915.1 Kapaibacterium sp. (SeqCode)
TGGCCTTCTTCGGCGTGGAAACGTTCAAGCGCGTTGAGCTCCCGGATATCGTCTTGGCAGAGACCGCGATCGGCGGACGACTAGTAACACTGGCAAGCTTTCTCGCCGATAATCTTCGAGACCCATCGTACCTGGCTTCGCCATTTGGCAGAGCAGTACAGGTATTGTATCGCGACACCTATGACCATTCGTTTGTCTTCGACGTCGCAGAAGGTCGCTTTACCCACGAACTCCACGAGGCACCGCCCGTTGGTCGTGCCTTTCTCACACTTCGTACCTCCACTTCCCTAACCCCCATTCGAAAGGAACGCTGATGTCGTCGTACCTATGGACAAGCGAGTACGTGTCTCCAGGGCATCCGGATAAGATTGCCGACCAGATCTCTGATGCTGTCTTGGACCTGTACCTGCAGCACGATCCCAATGCTCGCGTAGCGTGTGAAACCCTGGTCAAAGACAATACCGTCCTGGTGGCCGGTGAGATAAGCGCGGCTACGAACATTCCCCTCTCCACCATCGAAGACACGGTCCGCGATACCATTTGCAGCATCGGCTACGATAGCGATGCCCTTGGCTTCAATGGCAACACGTGCGACGTCATCTTCAAGGTATCGCAGCAATCACGAGAGATCAGCCATGCCGTAGATCAGGCCACGACGATCGGTGCCGGAGATCAGGGCATCATGTTCGGCTTTGCCACGCGCGACACGCCTACCTCCATGCCCCTTGCCATCTATCTTGCCAAAGCACTCATAACAGAAGCCTATGGGGGCATTGGTGAACGCTACGCGCTGCGCCCGGATATGAAAAGTCAGGTGTCGCTGCGCTATACGAATGGGCAGGCAGTGGCTGTCGACAGCGTCGTGTTCTCGACCTGCCATGATACCTCGCTGTCATTGCATGACGTTCAGGGTCTGTTCCATGAAGAGATCCTGCCCTGCGTGCTTGAACGCGTGCCCGACCATGTTGCAGCGCTGTTTGGACACAACCCAACGTATCACATCAATCCCGCAGGAGCCTGGCACGTTGGCGGCCCTGTTGCTGACTGTGGTCTTACGGGACGCAAGATCGTTGTGGACCAGTACGGAGCCGACTGCGAGATCGGCGGGGGCGCCTTCTCGGGGAAAGACCCCAGCAAGGTCGATCGCAGTGCGGCCTATATGGCACGTCACTTAGCCCTGCGGGCCCTTACCGAACATCCCACCGCTCGCAGCGCAAAGGTGCAGCTTGCCTATGCCATCGGTGTTGCCGAGCCGGTATCGGTGCGCATCTATGACCCCGCGAGTATGACGGAGCTGCCTTTGTCGCAGCTGTCTCGAACAGACCTTACCCCGGCCGCCATCATCGATCGGCTGCACCTCCAGGCACCGATCTACCGAGCTACGGCACGCCACGGACATTTCGGCGTACAGCCCACAACGATGAACGGTATCCAGTCTCACGCTTGGGAACACGTCGAGGAATGACGCATTCTGGCATCGCTGTTGCCATTTTGCGGTGCATTATGGCATCGTTGTTGCCATTTTGCGATGCATTCTGGCATCGCTGTTGCCATGTTGCGGCGCATTCTGGCATCGATAATCCTCTAACGTTTGACGCGTGTTGCGGTGATCGACAGGAATAGCCCAGAGCATGGTTAGCCCCATCAGTTGTGGGCAATACGCTCTCTTGACGAACATATCCATGCCGTCTGTACAGCCCCTCCACTGCGTTTCGCAAGTCATTTAGCCTGCTAGTCACACGATGCACAGCCCCGTATGAAGATCTATCACACAGCCGATGTCCATATCGGATTGAAGTTTGGAAGCTATCCCGACACCGTGCGTGCCACACTCGTGAATGAGCGGTTTGCCGTGCTGGAGCGCATGGTACAGAACGCCAATGCCGAGGAATGCGACGTATTTGTGGTGGCGGGCGATGTATTCGACCACGTGCGGGTTACCGAGAAAGAGGTGCGCCGGGCCGTTGAGACGCTTGCAGCGTTCAGCGGCGAAGCCGTGTTGGTTTTGGCTGGTAACCACGATTACTGTCGAGATACCTCGGCCAAACCCTGGTCGTGGTTTATCGATCATGCCGGCTCCACAGCGGTGATGCCGCTGTTACACGACCAAGTGGTACCGATCACGATTCGCGATCGCACGACGTACTTCTACGCCTGCCCATGTCCGGACCGTACAAGTGCGCAGCACCGTATTGGCTGGGTTGCCGGTGCCGAAAAGCACCCCAACAGTCTGCACATCGGTATCGCCCATGGCAACGTGGCAGGATATGCACTGGATGATACCAATGCATACTACAGCATGACCGTAGAGGAGCTTACGCATGCCGGCGTTCACACGTGGCTGCTGGGTCACATCCATGTTCCGTTTCCACGTACGGGCACCGTTGGAACGCCGCCCTTCTTTATGCCTGGTGCGCCTACGCCAGACTCCATGCGCATGAGCCATCCTGGTAGTGCGTGGATCATTGCGTTCGACGAGCGCGGCGAAGCCGTGTACCGCCAGGACAGTCCGGCAGCGATAACCTTCAAGCGGTACGACGTTGCTCTACGCAGCAGTGTCGACCTACAACGGCTGCAGCTCGACGTTCAGCAACTGCCCCTTTCAAGCACCATCCTCGACCTGCAGCTGTCTGGTGTGCTGGAGCAACCGGACCTGCAATCCCTCGGTACCTGGATCGAGCATCTGCGTACGACGGCTTTGCAGGTAACAGACGATACAACAGCACTAAAGGAGCGGTTAACACCTACCTCGATCGCGGCCCTGTATCCAACAGGCACATTACAGGAGCGCGTGCTGCAGTCGCTGCTTGCCGATACCGCGAATCCCGACGACGTGCACCTTGCATACGAGATCCTTCAAGGGGGTGCACGATGAACCTGCTACATCTGCACGTGCATCCGTTTGGCAAGTTCACCGATGAACACTACGATCTTCAACCAGGTCTGCACGTCGTTGAGGGTCCCAACGAACGTGGCAAATCCACCATGTCGCATGCGATCAAGCATGCCTTGTTTACGCCCACATCGCTCCCGCCGGCCAAGATGAAAAAGGTCATTGGCGACTGGTTTCCGCATCCGCATGGCACAGAGTGCTCGGTACGTCTTGGTGTGGAGCATGACGGCATTACCTACACCATCAGCAAAACATGGTCGGCCCATGGTACCACACACGTAACGGGCAGTGACGGTACCGACGCGATAGGGGCCGATGCCGAAGCCCGTATCGCCAGCATTGTTGGATTCAACGAAGCTACATGGGAGTACGTGTTCCATACCAGTCAAGCTGTGCTGGCAGACACCATTGCGATGCTGCACGACCACAGCAAGAGTATGGACGATATTGTTGCCGGCACATCAACGCTTGCGAACGACATCTCTCCGGAACGGTTCCTGTCGCTGATGGACGAACGGATCAGTAAGCATTACAAGTATTGGGACCAATTGCTCGGCCGGCCACGAGATGGAAGGGGTATTGACAATCCGTGGACCCGCGATGTTGGAAGACTCCTAGCTGCCTACTATGTGTGGCAGAGAGCTCTGGCGGACCTTGCCAATGCCGACGCCTACAATGCACGGGTAGATATGCTGCAGGGCGCTGTTGCCAGGCTTACCGAGCGCGAGCTGGAGCTTGACGGGCTGGTGCAGCAGGGTAAGACGCTGCGCGAACAACTCCAGCAGGGTTCCACGCTTACAATGCGCGTGGAACAGCTAACGGAGGCCGTTGCCGAACAACGCAAAGCCTACGACGCCTGGCCCATGGCCGAGCGCGATGTTGCCGATGCTACGGCACGCGTTACGTCGCTACAGGCCCTGATCGAAACGCTCCGCGTGGAACAGGACCGTGCAGCGCAATATCAGCAGGCGCAGGGCCTGCGCGCGAGCTATGCCCGGATCGTGGAAGCAAAGCAGGCCCTTGATGCCGCCGAGCAACGATTGCGGGGCCGCACAGCGGTTACCGATGAAGCCCTGCGTGCCGTTGTAACGCTCACCCATCGAATCAACGACCTCGACATATCGATCCGGGCCCACCGTCTGGCAGCTACCATACAGGCTGATCACGACGCCGTGGTCTCGGTGGTAACGGGCACTGATACTGCCGAGAACGTGTCGCTGCTATCACAGCAGCCCTGGACCAACGATGGCGTTCCCGGGATGATTGCCATATCGCACAATGGCGTAACCCTCACCGTGCGAAGCGCGACGGGCGACGTAACGCAGATGCTTGTCGATCGGCAGGATGCCGAGCAGACGTTGGCACGACTCCTACAAGACGCTGGCTTCGATACGGCTGATGCCGTACAAACCGCCCGCGACGTGTACATCAAGGCCGAGCAAGACCTACACAGTCAGCAACGACTCCTGGATCAACTGCTGAATGGCAAACCGTATGAGCAATGGACCAGTGAGTTCCAGGCAGCGCAGGACCTTGGGACGGTGCGCGACGTGCAGGCAGTGAATGCCGACATGCAACGTACCACACTGGCATTGGCGGAACAGCGGGGTACTCTTGAACGCTTGCACAACCAGATAGAGCACTTCGAAGCTATGTATGGTAGTCGCGACGACCTGTTCACCCTGATGTCCGAACGTCACGCAATGCTGAAAACGGCGAACGACGCGCTTGCGGCCATGCCGCCAGTACCCCATGGATATG
>JAULYI010000221.1:0-2078 GCA_032117915.1 Kapaibacterium sp. (SeqCode)
CCTTGATCATTGACGGCATCTCGTGGAAAGACAGCGTAGGCACGCCGTTCACCCTTGCCTCGGATCGAACGGAAAACCTCTGGGTTGTGCTGGATCCGTACTTCGAGATCACAGCATCTTCGACAACGACGGTCGTCCTTGACTTCGATGCTGTTGAGTTGTTTCGCATAGGGGGCAGGGTGATCAACCCGAACAACACACAGGTAAAAACGCTGCTGCAGACCCGCTTACGAACACTATTGCGTCTACGTAAGCACACGTAATGTGCTCGATCCCTTCGCCGTTCCATTACAGTAAAACAAAAACGGCCATCGTAATACGATGGCCGTTTCTGTGTGTGCGGAAGGCGGGACTTGAACCCGCACGCCCTTGCGAGCGCCACCCCCTCAAGATGGTGCGTCTGCCATTTCGCCACTTCCGCGTCGAGGGATTGCAAATATAGGAAACATCGGGAAAAGCCCGAAATCAGCGCGTGACGATGATCTTTCCGACGCTTGCCTCCTTGCTGCTAGCCGAACGCACATGCACGACGTACACTCCCGGCGGCACAGTACGTCCCTCTGTATCGAGTCCGTCCCACAGAGCCTGACGACCTCGTGATTGCAGGGCGTTCACCATTGTACCAGAGGGAGTAAGGATCCGTATGTCTGCGTCGGGAGCAAGGCCATCGATGACGAGCGGTTCGCCGCCTGATGGACGATACGGTTGGGGATAGCATGATAGGGCAAACGTCGGGCGCGGAGCTAGCGACTGCGTCTGGACACTTGACAGACCCTCGAGCTGACCGAACCATGCGCGGCCGGTACGATCGTCCACGGCTATGCTTCGGACATTGTCGCTCAGGAGCGGGGAGTTTGATGTCGAGATCGTTGCTACTACATCGGTGCCATCTTCATTCAAGACATAGACGCCCGCCGACGTTGCGATCCACTTGTAGTTCAGAGCATCCACGACAATATCGTTGACTTGAACGGCCGACAGCGATGACACGCGTCGGACGAAGGGAATCGTTGTCCGTGACACGGTCGTCGGTGTCGTGATGACGCCAACACCTTTTGCCGTACCGATCCAAAGCGCTCCATTGTTGTCCATGGCAAGGGATGTCACAATGTTATCCGGCAGGTTGGTCGCCGATGCACGCACGACGTTACAGAGGTCATCACTGACATCGTCCGACGTAGATCGCTCGTTGTAAACCAGCAGTCCCTCGCCGCCGGGACCCCCGAGCCACTTGTTACCTGCAGCATCGATGGTGATCGGTCGGAAGTAGTTGCTACGGACGTCCGTGCAGTTCTGATAGCGGTGCGAGGTGCCATTGTCGGATACGCTTACCAGCATGCGATCGCCGGCCTGTTCATTGACCATCCATAGTGTTCCGGTCCGGTCGCGAACCACGTCGCCAACCAGCACGAAGGATGAATCTACTTCGATTCCACGTAGTTGTGTTGTCCGTTGATCATACGTTGCTGTTACCGATCCGTCCGACGCAACGGCGAACGCCCCACGACCCCACGAGCCCATGATGATGCTGCCGTCGGGAAGGGTACTGATTCGATAGATGTTGTTGGAGGTGATCGATGGCGTTGTTGCCGTGCTGAAAGACGTCCACGTCGCGCCGTCGTACCTCGTTGCCCCTTGACCAAGCTTTGACAGCGGATTGTACGATGCTGCCCACAGATTCCCGACTGCATCGATCTTCACGTGATTAAACTGAGCGATCGTAGGTGAGTTTACGGCTACGATCTGCGTCTGGCCCATCAGGTCCATACGCGCAAGACCAACACCATATACGAAGCCTGCAAGCTCCCACTCACCAGCTGCGGTTCGGTACGATGTATGGCCAAGCAGGGGGGCGGGCCAGGGGGCGGTGGGCACACCACCGAGCGTGTACGTGCCCGACTCGATCGAGATGTAGCCTGTGCTTCCTGCGAAGGACAGTCCGAGGATCGGGGACGATGCACTGCGTGCCGTGTCGAAGCGGTTGCCATCGAACCGGAGGACCGTGTTGCCGTTCACGACGAACACAGAAGATCCGTTGGTACGGATCATGGTATTTCCTGCTGTTGCGATACCGGATG
>JAULYI010000222.1:0-2691 GCA_032117915.1 Kapaibacterium sp. (SeqCode)
CCGGTGAGCAGCGTAGCATGGCCCGGGGCCGTCATCATGGCCGCCTGGTCGTAATAGCACGAGTCGAACCATGCCCCTTCCCGCTTTACTCGTTCAAAGCCTCGTTGCGAGACGAAGCGCGAAAATGTCGTGGGCATATCGCCGCGGAGCTGGTCGTAGGAGACAACTACCACCAAACGCGGACGCTCGGCAGCCTGCATGGCAGGGCCGAGCGTCAGGATGAGGCATGTAAGGGTGATCAGCCCGCGTAGGAGACACCGCCCATACGTTGCATGACCATGGCCACTTCGTAGGCCTGCTTCTGGTTGTATTCCGAAGCCAGCTTCTTGTAGTTCACCAGATCGATGATGATGCCGATAAAGCACAGACCGCCCGTCAGTAAATACAGAATGCCCATTCCGATCTGTCCCAACACGAAGCGTTCGATGCCGGCGATGCCCAGGAATCCGACGAGCGTCAGGATCAGGATCATCATCGGCTCCTTGCGACGGGCTCGATACATCATGGCGAACTGCATTGCCTGTTCGTCAGTCATCGGCCGCACAAGCATATCAACATAGGCCATTTCGTCGGCCTCGAGGTCGGGAAGAATCTGGTACACGTTAGCCACGGTTACCTCCTGCGAATCTAGGGTGAGAAACAATGATTGTCATGATGCGAATCAGCAACACGGCCACGGCCAGGATGCCCAGCGGATGCGCCTCCAGCGAATCGGCGAACTGTCCACGCAGCACCAGTCCGGCAGCATGGCCTACGCCGCACCCTATGCATCCGTCGGCGCCCAGCAGCGTCGGCACGCAGACCGTTGCATGACCATGAAGGTCTGCGCCCCATACGGCCAGCACCGTAAGCCCCACGCCCCATACCAATGCCTCGAACCAGGCAGAACGGCGTACCGATGGTGGGTGGATGTGTTGCATAGCGGGCCTTGGTACGCTCCTGGCGGGTAAAGGTTACACAGGGTTCCTGTGGAAAATTTACGACGATGTTTGGCTCGTTCGCCTCGGACCCCTATATTGCGGGTCCTTTTTTCGGACAATTCCGCAGACACAACATGTACGCAGTGGTCGAGATCGCCGGGCAGCAGTTCACCGTGGCTCCCAAGCAGACGCTAACGGTTCCGTTGCTCGATAAGAGCGTTGGTGACAGCGTGGAATTCAGCAACATCCTGTTGGCCAGCAATGGTGACAAGGTGAGCGTTGGCGCACCCTACATCAAGGGTTCTGTCAAGGCCACGGTCAACGCTCATGGCAAGGGTGACAAGGTGCTGGTATTCCACAAGAAGCGTCGTAAGGGCTATCAAAAGCTCAACGGCCATCGCCAGCAGTACACCACCATTACCATCAACGACATTTCTCTGTAAGGCACTCACATGGCACACAAAAAGGGCGGTGGCTCTACCAAGAACGGTCGCGATTCCAATGCAAAACGTCTGGGCGTGAAGCGCTTTGGCGGTGAGCAGGTCGTGGCCGGTAACATCATCATCCGTCAGAACGGCACGGGCGTACACCCTGGCAAGAACGTGGGCCTGGGTCGTGACTACACCATCTTCTCATTGATCGATGGCGTGGTAACGTTCGAGCGCAAGGATAAGACGCGCCTCAAGGTCTCCGTCTACCCTGCCGCCAACTGATCGACGATAGGACAATGACCATAGAACGCCTCGCTTTCGAGGCGTTTTTTATTTCCATCACACACTCTCTCCCGCACGACCATGTCAAAAGCACCTGTTCGCGTTGCCGTTACCGGCGCTGCCGGCCAGATCGGCTATAGTCTTGTGTTCCGCATTGCCAGTGGCGCTATGCTCGGACCCGATCAACCTGTGATCCTTCAGCTGCTGGACCTGCCGCAAGGCATGCAGGCTCTTGGCGGCGTGGCCATGGAGCTTGACGATTGTGCCTTCCCGCTGCTGCACGGCATTGTCTGCTCGGACGATCCGATGGTGGCCTTCAAGGATGCCGACTATGCCCTGCTGGTCGGTGCTCGCCCCCGTTCGAAGGGTATGGAGCGCAAGGACCTGCTGGAAGCCAATGCTCAGATCTTTACCGTTCAGGGTAAGGCCCTGAACGCCGTTGCCAACCGTAACGTCAAGGTCGTCGTCGTCGGCAACCCTGCCAATACGAATGCCCTGATCACGGCTATGAGCGCCCCGGATCTGGATCCGCGCAACATCACGGCCCTGATGCGCCTTGACCACAACCGTGCCCTGTCGCAGATCTCGGCCAAGACGGGTCTGCACACCACGGCCCTTTCCAAGATGATCGTCTGGGGCAACCACTCCGTCACCCAATACCCCGACATCTCCGTGTTGGAAGCGAATGGGGCGAAGGTATGGCCAACGATCAACGACGAAGCGTGGTACGTTGACACGTTCATCCCCACGGTTGCCAAGCGCGGCGCCGCCATCATCGAAGCTCGCGGTCTTTCCTCGGCAGCCTCGGCAGCCAACGCCGCCATCGAGCACATCCGTGACTGGGCTCTGGGCACACCCGCCGGCGACTGGGTAACCATGGGCGTCCCGAGCGACGGCTCCTACGGCATCCCCGAAGGTGTGGTCTACGGCTTCCCCGTTACCTGCGCCAACGGCACATACTCTATCGTCCAAGGCATCGAGATCAACGACTTCTCGCGCGCCCGCATGGACGCCACCTACGCCGAACTGCTCGAAGAGCGCGACGGCGTGAAGCACCT